>JAIXTK010000078.1 GCA_027483995.1 Acetobacteraceae bacterium | reverse complement strand
GCCGAGCAGGGGGCGGCCACCTTGAACGGGGCCACCTGCCATAGCCGCTCCGGCTGCCACGCGGCGGCGTTGTCGGTGTCCAGGGCACGGCCGGTCTCGGGGTCCATCCAGGCAATCCGGCCGGGCCGCGGCAGCAGCCCCACGCGCGCGCCGGGGCCAGCGACGCATCCTGGCGCGCCACCACGTGCATCAGCGTCGAGGCGAGCCGCTGTTTCGTCCCGAGCCCAGGCTCCATCCTATCGAAGCCCATGACGATCCGCTGCACCAGGGCCGCTTTCTTGGCGTTTACCGGCAACTCCCGGTTGCGCAAGCGGTAGCCAAGCGGGGCATAGCCGGCAAACGGATGTTCAGAGCAACCTTACGTCACCTAGGCTGTGACAGCTTGAACACTGCAGGGTGGCGTTACCGCGCGCCAAGCAATCATGCCATTCCGATTGGCTCGCTGGATTGCCCAGCATGACACATCGCGTGCCCGTCCCGGTTCGAAGGCCGCGGCCAGACTAGGAGGGACCAGGATAACGCAGGTCGCGCAAGTGATCAGCGCAAAGGCCTGCTCCAGCTTGCGTTCCAGCCTGCCCTGGAATTTCTCGAACAGCCCGGGCACTTCGCAGCGAGGGGCCGGACGCCAGTCCACCGGTAGGCCTTGCGGGTCGACACGTCCGATCTCGACCAACTCGCCTGGCACGAGCGCCGCGGCTTCGCGGAACCGTCGATGGGCAAGTCCGACGCCAGTGAGCGGGCCCGTGGCAATGTAGGTCAGTTCTCTCTGGCGGTTAACATGATCTACCACGCCCTTTACGTAGAAAACGGGGGCGGTATCGAGCTTGCTGCGCAGGCCAGATGCGACGGTTCCCAGTGCAATCATGTGCGCGATCCGTGCCGTCCGCGCATCGGTCTGCTTCTGGTTCTCAGCCGCCAACTGGAGACACACATCGAGTTCTTCTGCTTGCCGTCGCGCCTCGGTAGCGCTCCGCCGTAGACGAGCGATATTGGTGATGTCGACGTGGGTGCTGGCTATGGAATTGTCAATTGAAGGGTAGTCTCGTACCCTCACCCAGCAATCATTCGGCAATTCAAACTCGAAAGTAGCGCCGAGGAACCGAGAATTGTCGGACCAGACTTGGCGCATATTCTCCGCGTTCCCAGTCCCGGAACAGGCATTTTCAAGCAGTTCGGAGAACATCCTGCCAACAGCGCCTTCCGGGGAGTGCAGGCCATAGATTTCAGCGAAGCGCCGGTTGCAAATCATGATTCGGCCGTCGCGATTGCGCACCGACAGCCCGTCGGGGATCTCCTCCATGGCAGTGAGTGCGGGAAGCTTGCCCGAGTGGGCCATGTGCATCGCAAGACGCTCGCCATCCAGTGGCGAGCGGACGACCGTCCATGCACGCAAACATCCAACTCCGGGTACCGGAAGTACCGATGCCCGAAGCCAACGCCCCCGATGCAGGAACTCGAATGGCTCGACCTGCCGGAAGTGCCGATCCACACCGGCTGCCACATAGGATTCGATGCTCGGCATCTCCGTGGCATCCAGCCTGGCGCTGTAGAACCGACGCAGGTTCTCGGCGTAAGGCTCGTCCTTGCGGATATGCCCCGCCTGCTCGGGGAACAGGCGAAGGAACTCACTGTTCCAACCCAGCATGCGTCCATCAGGGTCGAGAAACAGGCTCGCGATGCTGAGACTGTCGAGAAAAGCCCCGAGCGAGTCGGTGAACGGTTTGAACGTTGCCATTGGTCGTTTTTGCAGTATGTCGGCGACATCCGTAGGCATGGAATACAGTTCTGCAACATTCGAGACCATTTTCGGCGACGTCCCCAAAATACTCATCCCTTGTCGGGCTTTTGAGATTTTAGGATTATCATCGCACCCTGCGATCGCAAAGCGCTCTTTTGCGATATCAGCCTACGGGTTTTGCGTGAGGACTAGGCGCTGCTCGGCGCTAACGAGATCCACTCCCCCGTATCCGGCGCGATACCGAGAATATCGTCCAGCGCGCGCGAGGCGGTGATCTCGGAGAGCTTCCGGCTGGTGGCGCACTGCTTCAGCGACATGAAGCGACGAATCCAAGCCGGTTTGATCGCCAAGACCCGAGTTCTTGCGCCCGTGCCGGCCCGAAAAAGGAAAGGGGCCTTGCGGCCCCTTTCTCACCCTGCCCTGCCTGATGTCGGCGCTTGTCGCATTTGCCAGGCCACCAAAGCGGCCGCCAGAGCCATCCCGACGAGATGCGGATAGGGCAGCGCGTCGTCCAGCACCCCTTCGATCACCGCGGGGAACACCAGCAGCAGGCCGGCGAGCACCAGCCCTGCGCGCTCCCACCCTGCCAGCGCGCGCACCAGCCATCCCTGGCAGGCGGCTGCCAGCGCGGCCAGTCCGGCGGTTGCCAGCACCACCTGCCACGCCACATCCATCCAGGTCATGCCCGGCTTCATCTGCAGCAGCAGTCCCACGCCCTGCGGATCCGTCACGAACACGAAGGGCAGCACGAAGGCCGGCAGGGTGTATTTCCACGCCATCAGCGTGGTGCGGTACGGCCCGGCCCCGGTGATCGCGCTGGCTGCGAACGGGGAAAGCGCGGTCGGCGGCGAGACCTCGCTGAGCACCGCGTAGTAGAACACGAACATATGGGCCGCGTAGTCCGGCACGCCGAGCTTGATCAGGGCGGGCGCGGCGACCACGGCGCAGATGATGTAGCTGGCCGTCACCGGCACCGCGAGGCCCACCACCCACACGATCAGCGCGGTGTAGATCGCGGTCACCACCAGCGAGCCGCCGGCGCCCTGGATGGCGATATCGGAGAATTTGAGCCCCAGCCCCGTCAGCGTGATCACGCCCACGATGATGCCGGCACAGGCGCAGGTGGCGGCAATCCCCACCGACTGCACGGCGCCGGAGGCCAACGCCTCCACCAGCCGCCGCGGCGTGAGTGCGGTATCGCGCCGCACATAGCTCAGCACCACGGCAACCCCGGTGGCGTAGAGCACCGAGAGGGTCGCGGAATAGCCCATCACCATGAACACGATGATCGCGACCAGCGTGGAGAAATGAAACCCGTACAGCTTCAGCAACTTGCCGACGGGATCGACCTTCATCGCCTCCGCCGCCTGCGCGTCTCCGGCCGCGGCGCGCCCTGCGATGCGCCGCTGGTCCAGTTCCACCATGAACAGCAGCGAGGCGTAGTAGAGGCAGGTGGGCACGATCGCCATCACCAGAACCTCCAGGTATCCGATCTTGAGGTATTCGGCGATCAGGAACGCCGCCGCCCCCAGCACCGGCGGCG
>JAIXTK010000357.1 GCA_027483995.1 Acetobacteraceae bacterium | reverse complement strand
TTGCTTAATGCCCGGCGTTCTCCCCGGAGAAGTCCGGTGCCTCAAGCCCGCTGGCCTCAAGCTGGGCGACCAGGGCATGCTTCAGGCGCTCCAGCCCTTCGTCGCTTTTCGCTTCGCAGCGAGCGACCAGCACCGCCTGGGTGTTCGAGGCGCGCAGCAACCACCAGCCATCGGCGGTGTTCACGCGCACACCGTCGATGTCTGACATCGTGGCGCCGGCCGCGCGCAGGCGGGCGGCGACTTCGGTGATCACTTCGAACTTGCGGTGATCGTCGCAGTTGAAGCGCAGCTCCGGGGTGTTCACCACCTGGGGCAGTGCGGCGCGCACGCTGGAGAGTTTCTCGCTGCTGCGCGCCTGGATGCCGAGCAGGCGGACGCCGGCGTAGAGCGCGTCGTCGAAGCCGTACCAGATGTCGTTGAAGAAGATGTGGCCGCTCATCTCGCCGGCCAGCGGGCAGCCGGTTTCGGCCATACGGGCCTTGATGAGGGAGTGGCCGGTGCGCCACATCTCCGGCTTGCCACCGGCGCGGGCGATCTCGTCGAACAGCACCTGGCTGGCCTTCACGTCCGCGATGATGTTGGCGCCGGGGTGCTTCTTCAGCACGTCCCGCGCCAGGACCACCAGCAGCTGGTCGCCGAACATCATGGTGCCGCTGTCATCCACCACGCCGATGCGGTCTGCGTCGCCATCGAAGGCGATGCCGAGATCCGCACCCTGCCTAGCAACTTCGGCCACCAGGGCTTCGAGGTTCTTGGGCACGGTGGGGTCGGGGTGATGGTTGGGGAACTTGCCGTCGATCTCGGGGAAGAGAACGGTGTGGGTGCCGGGCAGGCGCTTGACCAGACGCACCAGCACGTCGCCGGCGGCACCGTTGCCGTTGTCCCACACCACCTTGAGGTTGCGGTCCCCGCCGTCCCAGTCCTGCACCAGGCGGGTGATGTAGTCTTCGGAGATGTCGATGCTGCGGTCGCTGCCCCCTTTGCCCCCTGGGGCCTCGGCCACCACGTCGCCGGCGGCGGCCATGCTGCCGATCTTGCGGATCTGCTCGCCGAAGAACGGCTTGCCGGCCAGCATCATCTTGAAGCCGTTGTAGTCCGGCGGGTTGTGGCTGCCGGTGAGCATGATGGCGCCGCCGGTCTTCAGCACCGTGCTGGCGTAGTAGAGCATGGGCGTGGGGCCAAGGCCGATGCGCACCACTTCCATGCCGCTGGCCTTGAGGCCGGCGACGAGTTCGGCCTCCAGCGCGGGGGAGGAGAGGCGGCCATCGTAGCCCACGGCCACCACAGTGCCGCCGTTGCGGGCGACAACGGTGCCGAAGCAGCGGCCGATGGCAAACGCATCCGCGCCGTGCAGGGTTTTGCCGACGATGCCGCGGATGTCGTACTCGCGCAGAACGGTGGGATCGAAAGTATGGGCGAATGCCATCTTGGCTGCTCTTCCGCTGGGGTCGTTACAGATCTGCGCAATAATTCTTAAGAAAGCCCTTCACGGCGCCAGCCATGTCTGGCCGCTTAAGGGCAAAAGCGATCTGGGCTTCCAGAAAACCGATCTTGTCGCCGCAATCGAAGCGCTTGCCTTCGTAGCGCAGGCCATGGAACGGCACCTCGCCGATCAGCTTGGCCATGCCGTCGGTCAGCTGCACCTCGTTGCCCGCGCCGCGTTCCATCTTGGCCAGGTGGCCGATCACTTCCGGGCGCAGGATGTAGCGGCCGATGATGGAGAGGTTGCTGGGCGCGTCTTCCGGCTTCGGCTTTTCCACCAGGCCCTTCACCTCGGCCATGCGGCCGTCATCGGCGCCGATATCCAGGATGCCGTAGCGGCTGGTGTGCTCGCGCGGCACTTCCGTGACCGCCACCACGCAGCCGCCGGTTTCGGCATAGGCGTCGGCCAGCTGCTTCATGCAGGGGGTTTCGGAGAGCACGAGGTCGTCCGGCAGCAGGATGGCGAAGGGGTCGTCGCCGATGAAGGCCCGCGCACACCAGATGGCGTGGCCGAGGCCCAGCGGCTCCTGCTGGCGCACGGTCACGATCGAGCCCGGCTCCATGTGCCAGGAGCGGAGTTCGTCCAGCTCCTTCTGCTTGCCGCGGGCGCGGAGCGTGGATTCGAGCTCGTAGGCAATGTCAAAATGCTCCACCAGCGCGGTCTTGCCGCGGCCGGTGACGAGGCAGAACTGCTCGATCCCCGCCGCGCGGGCCTCCTCGATCGCGTATTGGATCAGCGGCTTGTCGACCACCGGCAGCATTTCCTTGGCCATGGCCTTGGTGGCCGGCAGGAAGCGCGTGCCGAGACCGGCGACAGGCAGCACGGCCTTGCGGAGCGGCTTGATCACGGTGGAAGCCCTTTCGATTCGAACCCGGCAAGCGGATGCCATGCTGTGTTGGCGGGATTATGGCAGGGGCTCAAGGGCGCGTGGCGGCGGCGAGGCGGGCATCCAGGGTCACAAGCGCGGCATCGAGGCGGCGGGCGAGCCAGAGATAGCAGGAATCGTAAAAGGAGAGGCGCTTGGCATGGGCCAGCAGGAGAACCTCGGCGGGCTCGATGGGGTGGTATTCGATGCCCAGATGGGCGAGGTCGCCGTAGGCCTCCATCAGCGCGCCGTAGTCCTGCGGCCGCAGGCGCATCTTCTTCACGCAGACATTGGCGAGTTCGACCGCGAGCCAGTGCGGCGCGGCAAGCGGGGCGCCCGCCAGGCGCTGCACGACCTCATCTGCCCGTGGCTCGGCATAGAGGATCGCTGCGATGGCGGAGGAATCAACGACGATGCGCGGTCGGGTCGGGGGAAATGCCAAAATCCGCCTCGGTGTCCGCGTGGTGGTTCGGGTTGCTGGCGTAGCTGTAGCCGGCATCGCGCCAGCGCCGGATCATCTCGGTCGAGGACTCTCCGTCTTGCGGGAGGTTCCGGGCCTTCGCGCGCGCCAGCACCTCCGCTACGCGGTCAGGCGCGGCCACCGGACGGCGCGCAGCCTCCTCGATGATCGCCAGCAACTCGCCCTGCAGCGAGCGGTGGTTGCCGCGCGCGCGTTGGCGCAAGGCTTCCACCACATCGTCCGGGGCGTTCTTGATGGAGAGGGTTACGGGCATGGTTCCAAAATGGCGCCTTTTCGGTGCCAGTTCAATGTACTTCTCCTCGGCGTGCGGCAGAGTATGTGTGGGTCCAGCAACAGAGTGCGCACATGACACCCTTTCTCGATCTGATCCGTTCTCGGCATCCTGAGTTGGCAAACCTCCTGCAGGAGAAATGGGACATTCCGGGCTCGGTGAGCTGGCATCTGGTGGTGCCGTCGCCGGCCGGCAGCGACCTTGCGAGGCCACTCGACATCGACGAGGACGAGTACGAGATCACGATTTCGCTCGACCTCGCGCACCTACACTTCAACGAAGACACCCGCGGCAACGACGCGTTGTGGGATGATCCAGGGGCATTCCTTGAAGCCGTTCTGGCGGAGCGGATCGTGGCGACCACGGCCTTTCTCAATGGCCGGATGAAGATCGGAAGCCTGATCGGAGTGGGTGAAGAACCCTCATTCTACTACACGCTGAACGTGGATCACGTGCGCGCCCGGACGTGGCGCGGTACCCATGACTGGGACGATGTGAAGATCAACGGGGTTTGGAAGCGTTTGGAGTCGCGCCTTCCACTGCCTTCATCGACCTAGTGTTCGTGCTGTACCCTGGCGTTATCTGCCGGTGCGCCAAGTCGGAAAAGTTTTTTGGTTCTTTTTTTCAAAAAAGAACCGCTTTCTTCCCTACCCCAGCAGCACATCCCGCGCCTGGTTGATCCGCGCCGCCAGCCAGTCGGAGCCGCCGCGGTCCGGGTGGGCGGTGGACATGAGGCGGCGGTGGGCGGCGCGGATGTCTGCCTGGGTGGCGCCGGGGCGCAGGCCGAGGATCTCGTAGGCTTCCTCCTGGCTCATGCCGCCGCGCGGCGGGGGCTGCCAGAAGCGCGCGCGCGGGCCGGGTGTGGGGCCGCCGGTGCGCCGGGCGCGGCCTTCGGCGATCCAGCTCCAGATCATCGGGCCGAGGAACACCAGGGCGGACAGAGCGATGGCGCCGCGGCCGGTGAAGAACAGCATGGCCGCCAGCAGGATGCCGCCGATGGCGCCGGCCCAGATCAGCGCCGTCTTCACATTGGCCACCTTGGCGCGGCTGAACATGCCGAGCACGGCGAGCAGGGTGATGAGCGAGGCGAGGCCCAGAAGCAGCGAGATCATGGCGCTATCCCGGGGGGTGGGCGGCCTGCATTCGCAGGGCCTGCGCTTCGACCGCCGCAATGGCGCTGACATTGACGATGCCGCGGGCGGTGACGCTCGGCGTTACCACGTGGATCGGCTTGCTCATGCCCAGCAGCATCGGCCCCACCGGCAGGGCATCCGCCGCCGCCTTCAGCAGGTTGAAGGCGATGTTGGCGGCATCGAGGTTGGGCATGATCAGCAGGTTGGCGGTTCCGGTCAGGCGGCTGTCTGGCACGGCGCGGTTGCGGATCAGCTCCACCAGGGCGGCATCGGCGTGCATTTCGCCATCCACCTCCAGATCCGGCGCGCGCTTGCGGATCAGGCCGAGCGCCTCGCGCATCTTGCGGGCGGAGGGCGCGTTGGAGCCGCCGAAGCTGGAATGGGAGAGCAGCGCCGCCTTGGGGGCGAGGCCGAAGCTGCGCACCGTCTCGGCACCCAGCAGCGTCATTTCCGCGATCTGCTCGGCGGTGGGATCGGTGTTCACGTAGGTGTCGGCGATGAACAGCGCACCGGCGGGCAGGATGAGGCAGGAGAGCGCGTAGAGGCGGCTTACCTCCGGCCGGCGCGGGATGATGGGGATGATGTACTGCATGTGCCGCCACCAGTCGCCGCTGCCGCCGCAGATGGCGGCATCCACCAGCCCGGCCTGCAGCAGCATGGCCGCGGCCACGGCGGGGCGGTTGCCCACGCGGCGGGCGGCGGCATCGGGCGGCGCGCCGCGGCGGCCGACCAGGCGCTGATATTCCGCCACCAGCGGGGCGAACACGGCGGTGTCCTTCGCGGGATCGAGGATGCGCACGCTCTCGTTGAGGTCCATGCGCAGGCCCATCTCGGCCACGCGGGCGGCGATCACCTCCCGCCTTCCGATCAGGATCGGTTCGGCGATGCCGTCATCCACCAGCATCTGGGCGGCGCGCAGGGTGCGTTCGTCCTCGCCCTCGGCATAGGCGATGCGGGCGGGGTGCGCCTTGGCGGATTCGAACACCGGGCGCATCAGCTGGCCGGAGCGGAACACGAAGCGCTCCAGCTCTGCATTGTAGGCGGCGAAATCGGCGATCGGGCGGCGGGCCACGCCGCTGGCCATGGCGGCGCGAGCCACGGCGGGGGCGATCTGCAGGATCAGCCGGGGGTCGAAGGGCTTGGGGATGATGTAGTCCCGACCGAATACCGGGGCCGAGCCGCCATAGGCCGCGGCCACTACCTCGCTGGCTTCCACGCGGGCCAACTCGGCGATGGCTTCCACGGCGGCGAGCTTCATCGCCTCGTTGATCGTGGTGGCGCCGCAATCCAGCGCACCGCGGAAGATGAAGGGGAAGCACAGAACGTTGTTCACCTGGTTGGCGTAGTCGCTGCGCCCGGTGGCGACGATGGCGTCGGGGCGCACGGCGCGCACGGCTTCCGGCAGGATCTCCGGCTCCGGGTTGGCCAGCGCCAGGATCAGCGGCTTCGGCCCGAGCTTGTGCAGCCATTCCGCCTTCAGCACGCGGGGCGCGGAGAGGCCCATGAAGATGTCTGCGCCATCCAGCACCTGATCCAGCGTGCGCGCATCGGTGCGGCGGGCATAGGGGCGCATGCGGTCGTCCAGCCCCTCGCGGTCGGCATGCACCACACCCTTGATGTCGGTCAGGGTCACGTTCTCGGCCTTGAGGCCCATGGCCACCAGCAGGTCGACGCAGGCCAGCGCGGCGGCCCCGGCGCCGGAGGTGACCAGCCGCACCTCCGACAGCGCCTTGCCCTGCACCAGCAGGCCGTTGCGCACGGCGGCGGCCACCGTGATGGCGGTGCCGTGCTGGTCGTCGTGGAACACCGGGATGCCCATGCGGCCGCGCAGCTTCTCCTCGATGTAGAAGCACTCCGGCGCCTTGATGTCTTCCAGGTTGATGGCGCCGAAGGTGGGTTCCAGGGCGGCGACCACATCGCAGAAGCGGTCGGGGTCCAGCTCGTCCACCTCGATGTCGAACACGTCGATCCCGGCGAACTTCTTAAACAATACGGCCTTGCCCTCCATCACCGGCTTGCCGGCGAGCGCGCCGATATTGCCCAGGCCGAGCACGGCGGTGCCGTTGGAGATGACGGCGACGAGGTTGCCGCGCGCGGTGTAGGTGTAGGCGTCGTCGGGGTTGGCCACGATCGCCTCGCAGGCCGCGGCCACGCCCGGCGAGTAGGCCAGGGCCAGGTCGCGCTGCGTGGCCATGCGCTTGGTGGCCTCGATGGCCAGCTTCCCCGGCCGCGGGAGGCGGTGGTAATCGAGGGCGGCGCGGCGGAAATCGTCGTCCATGGACCTGTCCTGTGCTGCCACCCCTAGATCGGGCGGGGCTGGCCGGGTTGCAACCGGAACGGTGGAGGCGGGTGGTGAGGCTGTTCCTGTATGGCACGCTGCTCGATCCCGCGCGAATGGCGCGCTGCACGGGGCGGGAGGTGGCGATGGCGCCCGCCATGCTGCGCGGCTGGAAGCGGGTGGCAATGCGCGGTGGGCGCTACCCCACGCTGGTGCGGGCGCGCGGGGCGGTGGCCGGCGCGGTGGCTGTGGTGGATGCGGCGGCGCTGCGCCGGCTCTCGGCCTATGAAGGCCCGCTTTACGACCTGCGCCGGGTTGCGGTGCGCACCGCGCGGGGCAACACTGTGGCCGGCGTGTGGATTGCCCGCGCCGCCACGAAACGTCCTTGGTTCTAGGGATCACACCGCATGCTGCAACCGCCCCCCGCCCGCCCCGGCATGCGCGAGGACGAGGTCGATACCCCCGCCCTGCTGATCGACCTCGATGCCTTCGAATACAATCTGGATACGATGGCCAAGGCCATCGAGGGCACCGGCGTGAAGCTGCGCGCCCATGCCAAGACGCATAAGTCCCCGATCGTCGCGCTGCAGCAGATCCGCCGCGGCGCGGTGGGCCAGTGCGTGCAGAAGGTCGCCGAGGCCGAGGCGCTGGCCTGGGGCGGGGTGACCGATATCCTGATCAGCAACGAGGTGGTCGGCGCCAGCAAGCTCGCCCGCGCCGCGGCCCTTGCCCGCCTCGCCCGCATCTCGATCTGCGCCGACGATCCCGCCCATGTCGCCGCCATCTCGGCCGCCGCGCGCGATGCCGGGGTGAAGCTGAACGTGCTGGTGGAAATCAACGTGGGCGGCAATCGCTGCGGCGTGGAGCCGGGTTCGCCGGCCGTGGCGCTGGCGCAGATGATCGCGGCCGACCCGCACCTGACCTTCGGTGGCCTGCAGGCCTATCACGGCCGCGCCCAGCATTTCCGCACGCTGGAGGAACGCCGCAACGCCATCGCGCAGACCGTGGCCGATACGCGCCGCACGGTGGAGATGCTGACGCAGCAGGGCGTGGCCTGCCCCATCGTCGGCGGCGCCGGCACGGGCACCTTCGAGATCGAGGCCGCCTCCGGCGTGTTCACCGAATTGCAGGCCGGCAGCTACTGCTTCATGGATGTGGACTACGCCAAGAACCTCGATGGCGGCGGCGGTTTCGTCAGCCAGTTCCGCCATTCGCTGTTCGTGCTGGGCACGGTGATGAGCGCGCCGCGCGCCGGCGTGGCCGTGACGGATGTGGGCCACAAGTCGATCGCCATCGAATCCGGCATGCCGGGCGT
>JAIXTK010000332.1 GCA_027483995.1 Acetobacteraceae bacterium | reverse complement strand
CCGTGCTGGCGGCACAGGATGAATGGCGGGCGCGAATGGAGCGGCAACCCAGCCGCTTCTTCAACGGCACCATCCTGCCCGCCCTGCGCAACGCGGCGGATCAACTCGGCGCACTACTGGGCGCGCGCGGCCAGGATATCAGCTTCGTCGGCAATGCCACGGAGGGCGCAAACGGCGTGCTGCGCTCTCTGCGCTTCGAAGCGGGCGACGAGATCCTGGTGCTGGCCCATGTCTACGGCGCGGTGCGCAACACGGTGCGGCATGTGTGTTCCATCAGCGGGGCACGGATGGTGGAAGTGCCCGTCACCTTCCCCCGCCCGGACGACGGGGAACTGCTCACCGCGCTCTCGGCCGCGATCACGCCTCGCACGAAGCTCGCGGTGCTGGACCACATCACCTCCTCCTCCGCACTGCTGCTGCCGATCGGGGAGATGATCGCCGC
This sequence comes from Acetobacteraceae bacterium, assembly GCA_027483995.1. GTDB lineage: Bacteria > Pseudomonadota > Alphaproteobacteria > Acetobacterales > Acetobacteraceae > CAMDGX01. The sequence goes on along the minus strand of JAIXTK010000332.1, from coordinate 2,242 downwards.
CTGCCACGCGCAGGGCGTGCCGGTGCTGGTGGATGGGGCCCATGCCCCGGGGCAGGTGGCGCTGGACCTCACGGCGCTGAATGCCGACTGGTATGTGGGCAACTGCCACAAATGGCTGTTTGCCCCGAAGGGCTGCGGCTTCCTGTGGGCGCGGGCGGACCGGCAGGCGGGCATCCATCCCGCCGTGATCTCCCACGGCTACGGCCAGGGCTTCACGGCGGAGTTCGACTGGACCGGCACGCGCGACCCCTCCGCCTGGCTGGCCACGCCCGCGGCACTCGATTTCCATGCCCGGCTGGGCGGCCCCGCGCTGATGGCCCGCAACGTGGCCCTCGCCGCCTCCGCCGGAGCTGCGCTGGCGGCGCGCTGGGGCACGGAGACCGGGGCGGGCAACCGCGCGGCCGGTTCCATGGCCATGGTGCGGCTGCCCGGGGGTGCGCCGGACCAGGCCGCCGCTCTACGCGGGGCGCTGCTGGACGCCGGGACCGATGTGCCGATCATCCCGCATAGCGGCCAGCTCTGGCTGCGGCTGTCCGCCCAGGCCTACAACGAGCCGGCGGATTTCGAGCGCATGGGCACGCTGATCGAGCGGGAATTGGCGAAGTAGGCGCACCCTGGCATCCTTCCGCCAAAGACGGAGGAAACCATGGCGTTGCGCATCGAACCGATCGACCCGGCACGGCCGGATTTCGCAGGCGTCGTCTCCGGCGTGGACATCGCCGCCGGGGTGAGCCCCGCCGTGGCGGCGGAGATCGAGGCGGGGATGGACCGCTTCGCCGTGCTGGTCTTCCACGGCCAGGCCATCAACGACCCGCAGCAACTGGCCTTCAGCCAGCATTTCGGGCCGATGGAAACGGCCACCGGGGATATCGTTCAGGGCGCGGAGCGGCGCCTTTCGATGGACATCAACGACATCTCCAACCTGGACAAGGATGGCCGCGTGCTCGCGCGGGACGACCGCAAGCGGCTGTTCTCGCTCGGCAACATGCTGTGGCACAGCGACAGCAGCTTCAAGGCCACGCCGGCGAAGTTCTCGCTGCTCTCGGCCCGGGTGATCCCGGATCATGGCGGCAACACCGAGTTCGCCGACATGCGCGCCGCCTGGGATGCGCTGGACGACGCCACCCAGGCCGAGATCCGCGACCTCGTGTGCGACCACACCCAGCTGCACTCGCGCGGCGTGCTCGGCTTCACCGACTTCACCGAGGAGGAGCGCCGCCGCTTCGCCCCCGTGCCGCAGCGCCTGGTGCGGCGGCACCCGGCGAGCGGGCGGCTTTCGCTCTATTTGTCGAGCCATGCCGGCACCGTGCATGGCTGGCCGGTGCCGGAGGCGCTGATGCTGCTGCGGGACCTGACGGAGCACGCGACGCAGCCGCGCTTCGTGTACCGGCATGAGTGGAAGCAGAACGACCTGGTGATGTGGGACAACCGAACCACGATGCACAGGGCCCGGCGCTACCCCGCCGACCAGGTGCGCGACCTGCACCGCACCACCGTGGCGGATTCCGCCCCCACCCTTCAGCAAGCCGCCTGAGGATACCGCCATGACCAATCCACGCTGGACGCGCCGCCCCGAGGGATCCACCTGGGGGGACTGGGGGCCAGACGACCAGCTCGGCCGGCTGAACCTGCTTACGCCGCAGAAAGTGCTGCAGGGCATCGCCGAGGTGAAGGTGGGCCGCGCTTTCTGCCTGTCCCTGCCGTTGGATTATCCCGGCGGCAACGTGGTGAACCCGCGCCGCCATCCGCCGGAACTGATGCCCACCTTCCGCGACGGGCGGCCGAACATGGCGGTGCCCATCCGCTGCTACGACCCGAACTCGCTCGATGTGATCAGCGACGACCGCGTGCTACTGACGCTGCAGTATTCCACGCAGTGGGACACGCTCGCCCATGTCGGCCAGATGTTCGACGTGGATGGCGATGGGCGGATGGAAGACGTGTTCTACAACGGCTACCGCGCCGGCACCGATATCGCCGGGCCGCTGGAATACAATCGCGGCGTGGACGGCAAGCCGAACCCGGTGCCGCCGGGGGCGCACAAGCTCGGCGTGGAGAACATCGCCGTCACCTGCGTGCAGGGGCGCGCGGTGATGATCGGCCTGCTGGCGCATCACGGCCGCACCGGCAAGGTGATCGGCTACGAAGAGCTGATGGCGATCCTGGAGAAGGACAAGATCGTCGTGGAGGAAGGCGACATGGTGTGCTTCCGCACCGGGTTCGCCGAGTTGCTGCTGGAGAT
>JAIXTK010000290.1 GCA_027483995.1 Acetobacteraceae bacterium | reverse complement strand
CGACGACTTGACCGACCCCGCGCCCGCCACCTCCTTCGCCCATCTGGACGCCACCACCGTGCTGTCGCGCTCGATCGCCGAGCTTGGCATCTACCCGGCCGTGGACCCGCTGGACTCCACCTCGCGCTCGCTCGACCCGCGCATCGTCGGCGAAGAGCATTACACCACCGCCCGCGAAGTGCAGCGCGTGCTGCAGACCTACAAGTCGCTCCAGGACATCATCGCCATTCTTGGCATGGATGAGCTCTCGGAGGAGGACAAGCTGGTCGTCGCCCGGGCCCGCAAGATCCAGCGCTTCCTCAGCCAGCCCTTCAACGTGGCCGAGATCTTCACCGGCTTCCCCGGCGTGATCGTGCCGATCGCCGACACCGTGCGCAGCTTCAAGGCCATCGTTGCGGGCGAATACGACCATCTGCCCGAAGCCGCCTTCTACATGGTCGGCACCATCGAAGACGCCGTGAAGAAGGCCGAATCGATGAAGACCAACGCCTGATCGGAACGCAGCCATGCCCATCGACCTCGAAATCGTCAGCCCGGAAAAGCTGCTGCTCTCGCGGCCGGTGGACATGGTCGTGATCCCCGCCGCCGAGGGCGAAATGGGCGTGCTGCCGCAGCACGCGCCCATGATCGTGCTGCTGCAGGAGGGCGTGATCCGCCTGTATGAAGGCAATCGCGTCACCGAAAGCCTGAAGGTCTCCGGCGGCTTTGCCGAAGTCACGCCCACCCGCGTGACCGTGCTGGCCGATACGGTCACTCCGGTCTGACAGAAGCGCCGCCGGCACGAATGGCGGCGCACCTCCTTCGCCGAAGCCTGATATCGGGCGGCCCAGCCCTGCTGGCCGCCCGATCTGCGTTCGGCCAAGGCTACGACCCCACCGTGCCAGGCCCGCAATCGGCCGCCGCCGACCACATCTACGAGCTCGAGGTGCGGGATTCCGCCCGTGATCGCGTCATCCCGGTGCGCATCGCCCATGGCGCGCGGCGGATGCGCATGCCGGTGATCCTGTTCAGCCACGGCCTCGGCGGCAGCCGCCACGGTCCCGCCTTTCTGGAACGCCACTGGCGCGCGCGCGGCTATATCACCGTGTTCCTTCAGCATCCCGGTTCCGACGATACGATCTGGCGCGCCGCCGCACCGGCCGAGCGGCGGGCCGCCCTGCTCGCCGCCGCCACGCCGGCCCAGCTGGTGCATCGCATGCGGGATGTGGTTGCCGTGCTCGATGCGCTCGCCAGCTGGCAAACCACGCATGAACATCGCCCGCTCAGCGAACGGATGGACCTGTCGCGCATCGGCATGGCCGGCCATTCCTTCGGCGCCCTCACCACGCAGGCGGTCGCCGGCCAGCACGCGCCGCCAGCCATTCCCGGTACCTGGCCGGATACGCGCATCAAGGCCGCGCTGGTGCTGAGCCCCAGCACGCCGCGCATCCGTCCGGCCGCCGAGGCGTTCGGCCGGGTGGCGATCCCGTGGATGCTGATGACCGGCACCCATGACGGCTCGCCCATCGGGCCGCCCCCGGACCGCCTCGGCGTGTTCCCGGCCCTTCCGCCGGGCCGGAAATACGAGCTGGTCCTGCACGAGGCCGAGCATTCCGTGTTTGGCGACACCGCCCTGCCCGGCGAGAAACTGCCCCGCAACCCGCAACACCAGCGCGCCATCCTGGCCCTCGCCATGGCCTTCTGGGACAGCACGCTGCGCGCCGACCCCGCCGCCCAGGCTTGGCTCGACGGCGCCGGCCCCGCCACGGTGCTGGCTGCGCAGGATCGCTGGCAGCGCAAGTAGCGCCCTTCCGTCCCCGCCATCCCCCCGCTACGCTCGCCGCAGCCAAAAGGGGGAGAGACGGGATGCGCACGCTGCGGATCGGGGACGTGGAGATCACGAGCATCATCGAGCGCGATGGGCCGTGGCGGAAGCCGGAATCGATGTTCCCGGCCTATGACGCGGCGGTGGCGGCGGAGCACCTGAAGACGATGGAGCCGGAGGTGTTCGACCCCGAGTCGGGCCGCATGGTGATCACCTACCAAACCTTCGTGGTGCGCACGCCGAAGCACACCATCCTGGTGGATACCTGCACCGGGGAGGACAAGGGCTACCCGGCGCCGATGGATTTCGACAAGACGCCGTGGCTGGCCGGCTTCAAGGCCGCCGGCCTGTCGTTCGACAAGATCGACTACGTGTTCTGCACCCACCTGCACATCGACCATTGCGGCTGGAACACGGTGCTGCGCGATGGGCGCTGGGTGCCGACCTTCCCGAATGCGAAATACGTCTTCCACAAGCGCGAATACGATTACTGGGAAGCGGCCACCAAGCGCGGCGACAACCCGCCCGGCCAGGTGTGGACCATGAACTGCCTGCCGATTGTGGAAGCCGGCCAGGCGCTGCTGGTGGATGACGACTACGCGCTGGACGACACCATCACCCTGACCCCCACGCCGGGCCATTCGCCGTGCCATTGCTGCGTGAACATCTTCTCCAAGGGCCAGCGTGCCGTGGTGACCGGAGACATGATGCACCACGCCCTGCAATGCCGGGAGCCGGAGTGGTCGACGATCTTCGACATCGACGCCAAACAGGCCGCTGCCTCCCGCCGCGGGTTCCTCGCTTCGGTGGCGGAGACCGATACGCTGATCCTGCCGATCCACTTCCCCACGCCCACCGTGGGCCGGATCAAGGCGGATGGGGACCGGTTCGACTGGCGCTACGTCAGGTAGTGACGGATTTACGGAAGAACACGCGCGCAAAGCCGTTCTGCTCGGCGCGGCCGGTTTCCGCCCAGCCGGTGCGGGCGTAGAGGGCGATGTTCTCCACCATCGTCTCGTGGGTGTAGAGGCGCAGTTCGCCGAAGCCGCGGCGGCGTGCCTCGGCCTCGGCGAACTCGATCAGGGCACGGCCGACGCCCCGGCCCTGGGCGGGGGGATCGACCGCGACGTTGTCCAGCAGCAGGTGATCCGCTTCCGGCAGCAGCACGATGGCGCCGGTGATGGGGGCGCCCATCACCCACACCTGGTGGGCGCGGATCAGGGCGGCGTAGTCGTCGTTCATCGGGCCCGGTGGCTTGCCGATGCGGGCGATGTATTTGGTGTAGGCGTGGTTCACGATGCGCTGCACCGCCGGGAGGTCCGCTGCATCGGCGGGGCGGATTGGCATCCGTCGGCCTCCTTCACATCAGTGCAAGCAATACCGGCGACCCTACCCCCGGCACCGGCCGCAGGGTAGGGTCGCGCGATCGAACGGAGAGCCTGTTGCACGCCCAACCTGAAGGCCACGGGTTCCTGGCGGAGAAGGTACCGCTCTCCGCCGCCGTGGTGTTGCATCTCGGCTGCGGCGACGGGGCCGTGACCGCCAGCCTGCGCCGGCGCAATCCCACCTGCCGGCTGATCGGCATCGAGCCGGACCCGGCGCTGGCAGCGCGGGCCGCGGCGGTGCTGGACCGGGCGTATTGCCTTTCGCCCGAGCGCGATTTGCTGCCGGCGTTGCCGAAGCTGGATTGCATCCTGGTCTCCCCTGGCGCCTGCACCAGCCAGGGGCTGCTGGCGGAGCTGGGGCGCATGCTGTCCGACGACGGAGTGCTCGTGCTGTGCCTGCCACAGGGCGATTTGCAGGCGCAGCATTCGATGATCGTCGGTGCCGGGCTGCATGCGCTGGATGCGGCAGAACTGCCGCCGTTCCTGGTGTGGCGCCTGGGGCGCGGGCCGGAGCGGCGGATGCTGCGGGTGATGTCCAGCATGCTGCCGCATGTGGGGGGCGTGAGCCAGGTGCGGGTGGTGGAGCCGATGGCGGCGCTGATGCGTGAGCCCGCGATCGCCGCGGGGATCGCGGGGCCGCTGGAGGCGGTGCCCGACCTGGCGGGCGCGCCCGGCGTGTTCATCCTGCATCGGCCGGCGCTGGTGGGGGCCACGGGGATGGAGGTTGTGCGCATCCTGAGCCGGCGCGGCTGGGTGGTGGTGTGCGAGTTCGATGACCATCCCAGCCAGATCGGGGTGCTGCATCGGTCGGACGTGGTGAATTTTTCCGGGGTGCATGCCATCCAGACCTCCACGCCCGCGCTGGCTGAGGTGTTCCTGCGGGAGAACCCGGAGGTGGCGGTGTTCCCCAACGCGCTGGCCCAGCTGCCGGAGCCGGCCAACTTCACCACCCCGGAGCAGCTGACGGTGCTGTTCGCGGCGCTGAACCGGGAAGAGGACTGGCCCGGGCAGATCGAGGCGATCAATGCCGCGGCGCGCCAGGCCGGGGGGCGGCTGCGGTTCGAGGTGGTGGCGGACCAGGCGTTCTTTGAGGCGCTGGATACGCCGCACAAGCGCTTCACGCCGCTGTGCGACTACGAGACGTATCTGGGCCTGCTGTCGCGCTGCGAGGTGTCGTTCATGCCGCTGCGGGATACGCTGTTCAACCGGTGCAAATCGGACCTGAAGTTCCTGGAGGCGGCGGGGCATCGGGCGGTGGCCCTGGCTTCCCCCACTGTTTATGCCGCCAGTATCCGCGACGGGGAGAACGGGCTGATCTTCGAGGACCCGCAGGGGCTGTTCGCGCGGCTGATGTGGCTGGCGAACAACCCGGACAAGGCGCAGGGCATCGCCGACCAGGCGCGGGCGGGGGTGGCGCGGGAGCGGATGCTGGCGTTCCAGATGCGGGCCAGGACCGCCTGGTACCGCTCATTGTGGGAGCGGCGTGAAGAGCTGCAGGCAGCCCTGGTGGAGCGGGTGCCTGGTTTGAAGTAAGCGGGCCTATCCGCACCGTTTTATAAAAGTCTTTTTGCTTCTTTTTCTTCAGAAAAAGAAGGCGCTTACTTAAACCCCCGTCCCTTCACCACCGCATTCGCCCCGAACTTGGCGCGCAGGGCATCGATGGCGGTTTGGGCGGCGGCGCGGCGGGGTTGGCCGGGGTCGGCGAGGTCTGGCGGGTCGGCTTGCGCGGCCGGGGCGAGGGGTTGGGCGCCGATGCCGATGAGGCGGTAGGCGGTGCCATCGACTTCGCGGGTCAGCATGGTGCGGGCGGTTTGGAAGAGCAGGTCGGGCAGGCGGGTGGGGTGGGGCAGGCGCTGGGTGCGGGTGCGGTTGGCGAAGGCGGCGGTTTTGAGTTTCAGGACCACGCCGGCGGCGGCGTATTCCGACGCGCGGAGGCGGTTGGCGAGTTTTTCCGAGAGGCGCCAGAGCTCGCGTTCCAGGGCGGTTTGGTCGGCGAGGTCGGTGTTGAAGGTGGTTTCGGCGCTGATCGACTTGGTGTCTCGGTCTGGGTGGACGAGGCGACTGTCTTCGCCGCGGGCGCGTTGGACGAGGGCGGGGCCGTCTTCGCCGAGGCGGCGGCGGGCGGTTTGTTCGTCCATGGCCTGGAGGTGGGCGAGCTTGGTGATGCCCAGGGATTCCAGTTTTTTCGCGAAGGCGGGGCCGATGCCGGGGAGGAGGCGGACGGGTTCCGGGGCGAGGAGGGCGGGGGCTTCCTGGCCGATGATGCAGAAGCCGCGCGGCTTGTCTCGCCCGGCGGCGATCTTGGCCATGAGGCGGTTGCGGGCGAGGCCGATGGAGATGGTGACGCCGACCTGTTTTTCGACATCGAGCGCGAAGCGGGCGAGGACGGCGGCGGGGGTGGCGTTGTGGAGGGCCTGGGTGCCGGCGAGGTCGAGCACGGCTTCGTCGATGGAGAGGGGTTGGACGAGGGGGGTGAGGGATTCCATCAGGGCGCGGATCTGGCGGGCGGCGGCGGTGTATTTGCTGAAATCCGGGCGGATGACGACGGCATCGGGGCAGGCCTTCAGGGCCTTGAACATGGGCATGGCGGAGCGGACGCCATGGATGCGGGCGATGTAGCAGGCGGCGGAGACGACGCCGCGGACGCCGCCGCCGACGATGACGGGGCGGGAGAGGAGCTCTGGCCGGTCGCGCTATTCGACGCTGGCGTAGAAGGCATCGCAATCGACGTGGGCGATGGTGAGGGTGGCCAGTTCCGGGTGACGGACGATGCGGCGGTGGGTGCAGGCGGGGCAGACAAGGGCGTCGCCGGGATCGGCGCCACAATCGCGGCAGAGGGCGGGGGTGCCGGGGGGGAAACTGGGGGGCATGGGGGTGGTTGTACGGGGGGAGGGGGGCGGG
>JAIXTK010000056.1 GCA_027483995.1 Acetobacteraceae bacterium | reverse complement strand
CATGTATTTCCACGGCCTGGAAGACGTCGGCCACCAGGCCTCCCGCGTCGCCCTCTCGGCGGACGGCATCACCTTCCAGGCCCGCCCCGAGATCCTCGGCCGCACCTATATGCGCATCTGGCCGCACCAGGGCCAGACCTACGCGCTGGCCATGCCCGGCGTGATCTCCCGCAGCGCCGACGGGCTGTCCGGCTTCGTCGAGGGCCCCACCCTGTTCAACCCCAACATGCGCCACGCCGCCCTGCTGGTGCGCGGCAAAACGCTGCACGTGTTCTGGACCCAGGTGGGCGATGCGCCGGAATCCATCCTGCACAGCACCATCGACACCTCCGGCGACTGGAGCACATGGCGCGAAACCCCGGCCCAGATCGTCCTCAGGCCCGAACACAACTGGGAAGGCGCCGACGCCCCGGTGGTCCCCAGCGTGCGCAGCACCGCCTACGGCCATGTGAACCAGCTGCGCGACCCCGCCATCTTCGAGGAAGACGGCCGCGTGTTCCTGCTCTACGCCGTGGCGGGGGAAAGCGGGATCGCGATCTCGGAAATCAAGAATGTTCTTTTTTGAAAAAAAGAACCAAAAAATTTTTATAACTTTAGAACAAGGTCCAATTCATAAAGTTTTTTTGCTTCTTTTTGTTCACAAAAAGAAGACTTCCTTACTTCGTGCAAACCACCCGCACCGTCGCCTTCCGCGTCAGTTCCAGCGCGCTTTCCACCCCCATCACCACCGGCACCACCCCTTCGCGCACCGCCCAGTGCGACAGCAGCGCCAGCATCGGCACGGCGCCGGGGCCGAGCTTCAGCCCCGCCGTCTCCTGCCCCTCCAGGAACGGCATTTTCTGGGTATCGATGCCGCCGAACACCATGCCCACGGCCCGACCGGTCGCCACATCCACCACCGGGCCGCCGCTGTAGCCATGGGTCACCACGGTGCTGCGGAACCACAGCAACTTGGTCGGGTCCGTCTGCACCCGCGTATTGGGGCCGAAGGAGGCGTTGGTCATCCGCGCCCAGGTTTCGTTCGGCGTGTCCGGCAGCGCATTGTGCGGGAAGCCCAGCACCAGCAGCCGGCTGGCATCGCGGGAGGGCGGGGCGATCGCCAGCCAGCCCGGCGAGGACAGGTGCGGAATCTCCAGCACCGCCACGTCGTTCCTGGCGTCGGTGGCGATGATCCGGGCGTTCTCCGGCCGCATGAAGGGCGACATCACCCGCACCTGCGCGCAGCCGCGCACCACATGCTCGGCCGTCAGCAGCGTGCCGCGGCTGGTCACGAAGAACCCCGTGCCGGTGTACCAGGTGCCTGGCGGCGGGCGCAGCAAGCCCTCGATCCCGAAGGGCGGGTCTGGCTCAGCCGTGGGGGGCGGCGCCGGCCGCGGTACCGGCGGCGCCTGCACCCGGGGGGCGGCGACCACAGGGGCCGGTGGCGGGGCGGGCAGAGGCGCCGGCGCCGGCAGCACGGCCACCTTCGCCACGTCCGGCTTCGGCGCAGGGTGCAGCCAGCGTTGCACCAGCGGCGCGATGTCGATCGCCGGCTTGTCGGGCAGCACCAGCGCCGCCGCCGCCGCGGCCAGCGACAGCCCCAGCGCGGTTCCGATCGCCGGCGCCATCCATGCGTTCATGGCGCCAGCCTAGTGTGCCGATGGTTACGCCCGGCTTACACCCAGCCTTGGCGCCCCGCTGCGGATGCGCGGCCGCTCCCCGTCCACGCTGATCGGCAGCGCCGTCAGCACATAATCCTCGCCCGGCACCGCCTGCATCATGCCCAGCGCCTGCACCTGCGGCTCCGCCAGCGCTTCCGGCAGCGAGTTGATCGGCGAGACGGGCACGCCCGCCCGCTCCAGCACCTCCACCCAATGCGCGCGCGGCATTGCCGCCAGCACCGGGCACAATTCCGCGAACAGCGCCGCCTTGTTCACCAGCCGCGCCCGGTTGGTGGCAAAGCGCGCATCCGCCGCCCATTCCGCATGGCCGCAGGCCTCGGCCAGCTTGGCGAACAGCCGGTCATTCCCGGCGCAGATCAGCACCGGGCCGTCCGCCGCCTCGAACGCCTCATAGGGCGTCAGTACCGGGTGGCCGCTGCGGTGCCGCTCCGGCAATGCGCCGGTGTTCACGAACGCATCGGCCTTCTGCCCGGCCCACATCAGCGCGGTCTCCAGCAGCGAACCCTGCACCATCCCGCCTTGCCCGGTCTGCGCGCGCCGATGCAGCAGGGCGAGCACGCCGATGGCAATCCACATCGCCGTGCCCTGGTCGCACACCGAGGCCGCCGAGCGCATCGGCGGATCGCTCTCCCCCCCGTTCAGGCTCGAAAGCCCCGAGAACCCCTGCAACAGCGGCTCGAACCCCGGCCGCATCGCCATCGGCCCCACATGCCCGAACGCCGAGATCGCCCCATGGATCAGGCGCGGAAACCGCGCGCACAGCGTCGGCCCATCCACCCCCAGCGCCTCCGGCACCCCCGGGCGCAGATTGTGCACCAGGATATCCGCCCCGTCCGCCAGCGCGTACAGCTCCGCCCGCCCGGCCGCGCTCTGCAAATCGATCGCGCGCGAAGCCTTGCCCCGGTTGAAGATGTGGAAGGTCATCGCATCGCCATGCCGGAAATCCGGCCCCATGCGCCGCGCATCGTCGCCGCCTTCCGGCCGCTCCACCTTCACCACCTCGGCGCCGAGATCCGCGAAAATCGCCCCCACGAACGGCCCGGCCAGCACCTGGCCCAGCTCGATCACCTTCAACCCGGCCAGGATACCTGCCATACCGCCCTCCCCATTCGTGCCCCGTCTCTACCGTGCGGCCCGGGAAGGAGAAAGCATGACCCAGCTGATCGGCGTGTTCGACCTGTTCCGCGTCGGCCTCGGCCCCTCCTCCTCCCACACCGTGGGCCCGATGCGCGCCGCCCGCGCCTTCGTGCTGGCCGCCGCCCCGCTGGCCGGCGGCGTGGCCAGGCTGCGCGTCACGCTGATGGGCTCCCTGGCCTGGACCGGAAAGGGCCACGCCACCGACACCGCCGTCTTCGCCGGCCTCGCCGGGCTGGAACCCGCCACCGCCGAACCCACCGAAATCTTCGCCCTGGCCGAACGCGCCCAGGCCGACCGCGCGCTGGATCTCCCCGCCCTCGGCCGCGTGGAGGTGGAGATCGTGTTCGATCGCATCACCCCCACGCCAGAGCACCCCAACACGCTGAAGCTCGAAGCCCTCACCGAAGCCGGCCGCGTGCTGCTGGCCGAAACCTGGTTCTCCATCGGCGGCGGCTTCGTGCTGCGCGAGGGCGAAACCCAGGCCGCCACCACCGGCCCCGCCCTGCCCTACCCCTTCGCCTCCGCCGCCGAGATGCTGGCCATGGCCGATGCCGCCGGCCTCTCCATCCCAGACCTCCAGCGCGCCAACGAACGCGCCGCCCGCCCGGAGCCCGAACTCCGCGCCCACCTCGCCGCCATCCAGGCCACCATGGAAGCCTGCATCGAGCGCGGCCTGCAGGGCGAAGGCATCCTGCCCGGTGGCCTCAAGGTCCGCCGCCGCGCCAAAACCCTGGCCGAACGCGCCGCCGAACGCGCCCGCCGCAACGCTGCCACCCCCACCGCGGCGATGGACCACGCCAGCCTCTGGGCCATCGCGGTGAACGAGGAGAACGCCGCCGGCGGCCGCGTCGTCACCGCGCCGACCAATGGTGCCGCCGGCGTCATCCCCGCCGTGCTGCGCTACCTGCGCACCTACCACCCCGAGGCCGGCCCGAATGCCGGCGACGACTTCCTCCTCGCCGCCGCCGCCGTGGGCAGCCTCGCCAAGCGCAACGCCTCCATCTCCGGCGCCGAGGTCGGCTGCCAGGGTGAGGTCGGCGTCGCCTGCGCCATGGCCGCCGCCGGCCTCGCCGCCGCCCTCGGCGGCACCCCGCAACAGGTGGAAAACGCCGCCGAAATCGGCCTGGAACACCATCTCGGCATGACCTGCGACCCCATCGGCGGCCTGGTGCAGGTGCCCTGCATCGAACGCAACGCCATGGGCGCCGTGAAGGCCATCACCGCCGCCTCCCTGGCACTGTCCGGCGACGGCATCCACCGCGTGCATCTCGATGAAGTGATCGCCACGATGCGCCAGACCGGGCTGGATATGCACAGCAAATACAAGGAAACGGCCCAGGGTGGCCTGGCTGTGCACGTAACCGAGTGTTGACCCCCCCATGCTGACCGACCCGCCCACCATCCAAAGCGGCCATGTCCTGGCCCTGCGCCTGTTCGATGCCGCAGACGAGATCGATCTCGAACACGCCCTGCGCCTCTGGCGCCATCACGCCACCGCGCCGGCCAGCCGCCACGGCCTGGCCACGCCGCCCAAGGCGATGGCCTTCGGCGTCCCGCCCCTCACCCTCGCGCTGCCGCCCGTGCCCCTCGCCCTCGCCAGCGGCGCCGTCGAAGCCACCATGACCGCCCGGCTCTACGATTTCGGCGCCATCTCCCTGGCCCTGCGCGTGCCGGCCGACGGGCTCGGCTGGGCCGAATTCAGCGCCCTGGTCAACGAGGTCGATGCCGCCCTCGGCCCGCAGGCCGGCCCCGGCCCCTGGCAGGCCGCCCTGGCCACCGTCACCACCCCCCTCGCCCGCGCCATGGTGCCCGCCCCCACCCCCGGCCCCGCCGCCAGCGTGCAGGAAGACTACCTGATGGCCGTGGTCCACGCCCTGCACGACGAAACCCCCACCGCCGAGGCCCTGCTCGGCCGCATCGACCTCGCCGCCCTGCTCACCGGCGAACAGCGCCGCCTGTCCCCGGCCGCCCGCGCCGACCTGCTGCGCCACCGCTTCTCCTGGTACGAAGACGACCTCGTCGTCCTCACCTGGGACCGCGCCTTCGTCTACGAACCCCGCGCCGACGCCGACGTCACCGACGTGATCGAGGTCGCCAACGCCCAGCTCCTGGAAATGCGCGCCTACGACGAACTGCTCGATGCCGAGCTGCCGCGCATGTACGACCACGTCGCCGCCGCCCGCCGCGGCCTCAACCCGCTCGCCTCGCGCCGCTACGCCGGCCTCGCCCGCCGCCTGCACACGCTGGTCGCCGAAGTCACCGAGCTCACCGAACGCGTGGACAACGCCCTGCAGGTCACCGAAGACGTCTACCTCGCCCGCGTCTATTCCGCGGCACTCGAGCAGTTCCGCGTCGCCGCCGTCACCGCCGCCGTGAACCGCAAGCTCGCCATCATCCGCGAAACCTACACCGCCCTCTACGACGAAGCCGCCAGCGCCCGCGCCGAAATCCTCGAAATCGCCATCGTCTTCCTGATCCTGTTCGAGATCGTGATGGCACTGGTGAAGCACTAGCGGGAAAGAAAGCGGTTCTTTTTTGAAAAAAAGAACCAAAAAACTTCTATTCATTTGGCCCGTTCTGGTACGGCACGCGCCACCGCAAACGAATGACGTTTTTTGCTTCTTTTTG
>JAIXTK010000092.1 GCA_027483995.1 Acetobacteraceae bacterium | reverse complement strand
GCCGCCTCATCCGCCGCCGCGATGGCGCAAGCGGCCGCCGCCTCGGCCGAAACCCAGGTCTCCCGGCAGGTCGGGTTGGTGTCGGCATGGTACCAGCCCACCTGGCCCACAATGGTGCCGGAGCGCTTCGCCCCGTTGGCCAGCATCTCTGGCGAGGGATGCACATTGGCCACCATCTCATCCCCGTGATCCGCCATCGCCTCCCATGCCTGCCAGCCATCGCGCAGGTATTCGATGTAGTCGGGCGGATGCACCGTGCCGATGGCGGCCAGGTCGGCCGGGCCGGGATCCACGATCTCCAGCCCCATCGCCCGGCACGCAGCCAGCAGCGCCTCGGCCCGTCCGGGCACCTCGAAGTTGCGCTTCACGATGCCGCGCTGCAGGAAGAACTGCGGGTCGTGCGCCAGTTCCAGCGGGTTCCAGAAGGCCTTCATGCGATCGCTCCGGGCAGGGGGCAGGAATACCGCGCAGGATAGCCCGGCCACCCCGGGCTGGACAGCTTCGCGCATTCGCGCTCACCTAACGGAATGGCAACGATCTCCACCGCGATGGCCCTTGTTCCCCACCGCTTCGCCGCCTTCCTGCTGGCGGCCTGCCTCGCCGCATGGCCCGCCGCGGCGCAGGAGGTGGCGAAGGCGCGCGAGCAGGGCCAGGCCTGCCTCTCCCAGCGCAACTACGCCTGCGCCGAGGCCGCCTTCGGCCGGATGATCCGCCTGCGCCCCGCCGACCCCGCCGGCTTCGCGATGCGCGGCATCACCTACACGCGCATGGAACGCTACCGCGAGGCGATCGCCGACCTGGAACGTGCCATGGACATGGGCGAAGGCACCTGGGACATCGTGGCGAACTACGCCGAGGCGCTGCGCCACGCTGGCCGCACGGCGGAGGCGATTGACTGGTCGTACCGCACGCTGGCCATCGTCGGCACGCTGGTGGATGTCCGCAGTGAGCTGGCCACCATGCTGGTGGGCGAGGGCCGGCACCACGAGGCGCTGTCCGTGCTTGGCGCCTTCGATGCCGGGTTGGAGCGCAAGGGGCAGAAACCCTATTTCGCCGCCCAGCGCCTGGTGATCGAGCAGGCCCTGCTGCGCCGCGGCCCCCCGCCCGCTGCCGCGCGCCCGGTGCTGCGCCTGCCGAAGCTGGAGGATTTCTTCTACGCGCCGGTGTCGCTGGCCGAGGGCCACTTTGCCCCCTTCGTGGTGGATACCGGCGCCAGCACCACCGTGCTGCCGCGCGCCATGCTGGCCGAAAGCCGCGCCGTGCACAGCGTCATTCGCCCCAGCGTTCGCTCGCGCCTGGCCGATGGCCGCACGATCGAGGGGCAGGTGATCACGCTCGCGCGCCTGTCCGTCGGGCCGCATGAGTTGAAGGACGTGCAGGTCTTCGTCTGCGACAAATGCGCCGCCCTGCTGGGCCAGGAGGTGCTGTCGCGCTTCGACCTGCAATCCAGCCGCCACGCGGGCGTGGAGTTCATGACCCTCTCGCCCCGCCCCACGCCGGGCCGCTGAGCCCCACTCTTGTCAGCCCCACTCTTGTCACAAGGGTCGGGAGGCCCGACCATCCCGCGCCCATCTGTCCGGAGTCCGATCCCCCATGCGCATCGCCGTTGGCGGCTTCATGCACGAAAGCCACTCCTTCGCCCCGCGCCCCACGCGCTACATCGATTTCGTGCAGCCCGGCGGCTTCCCCAAGCTCACGGTCGGCCAGCCGATCTTCGCCGCGGTGAAGGGCACCTCGGTGCCGATCGCCGGTGCCATCGAGCGGGCGGAGGCGATCGGCAACATCGACCTGGTGCCGCTGGCCTGGTGCTTCGCCAACCCCGCAGGCCCCGTGCAAGACGAGGCGTTCGAGCGCATCACCGCGCTGATGCTGGCCGAGCTGTCCAACGCGCTGGACAAGGGCCCGCTGGACGGCATCTACCTGGACCTGCACGGCGCCGCGGTGGCGGACAGCTTCCCGGACATGGAAGGCGAGATCCTGCGCCGCGTGCGCGCCATCGTCGGCGACCTGCCGGTGACGATCTCGCTCGATCCACACTGCAACCTCACCGCCGAGATGGTCGATCGCTGCGACGCGCTGGTGCCGTTCCGCACCTATCCGCACGTGGACATGCGCGCCGCCGGCGACCAGGCCATGACGCTGCTGGTGGAGCGCATCAAGCGCGGCAGGCCGTGGGCGAAGGCGTTCCGCCAGGTGGATTTCTTCATCGCCCTGCCGATGCAATGCACCATGGTGGCCCCGATGGCCCCGGTGCTCGATGAGCGCGCCCGGTTGAACACGGCGGCGGGCGTGGCGGAGGTCGCGTTCTGCTTCGGCTTCCCCTATGCCGATTTCAAGGATTGCGGCGTGGCCCTGGCCGCCTATGCCGAAACGCAGGCGCAGGCCGATGCTGCCGCCGATGCGCTGAAATCCTTCATCGACACGCGCGAGGCCTGCTTCGCCGGCGCCGTGCTGCCGGCGGAGGAGGCGGTGGCCGAAGCGATCAAGCTCAGCCGCGGTGCCAAGAAGCCGATCGTCATTGCCGACACGCAGGACAACCCCGGCGCCGGCGGCCATGGCGACACCACGGGCATGCTCGCGGAGCTGATCCGCCAGAAGGCCGAGGGCGCGCTGCTGGCGCTGATCAACGACGACGAAAGTGCCGCGGCCTGCCACGCCGCCGGCGAGGGCGCCACGGTGGCGCTCTCCCTCGGCGGCAAGTCCGATGGCGTGCCGATCGCCGTCTCCGCCAAGGTTCTCAAGCTGACGGACGGCAAGTTCGTCGGCACCGGCCCGATGGCCAAGGGCAACTACGCCGATCTCGGCCCTTCCGCGCTGATCGAGTGCGGTGGGGTGAAGGTGATCGTCGTCTCCCGCAAGATGCAGGCGCTGGACCAGTCGCTGGTGCGGCATGTCGGCATCGAGCCGAGCGCGTGCAAGATCCTGGTGCTGAAGTCCTCGGTGCATTTCCGGGCCGATTACCAGCCGATCGCCGAGGCGGTGCTGGTGGGCGCGGCACCCGGCCCGGCGGTGGCGGACCCGGCGGAGCTGCCGTTCAAGAACCTGCGGCCGGGCCTGCGCCTGCGGCCGATGTCCAACCGCGTTTCGTAATCACAAGAAACCAACAGGGAGCTTCCCGATGAACCCCTTCGATCTCACCGGCCGCGTGGCCATCGTCACCGGCGGCAATGGCGGCATTGGCCTCGGCATGGCCACCGGGCTCTACAATGCCGGTGCCACCGTGGTGCTCTCCGGCCGCAACAAGGCCAAGGGCGAGGCCGCCGCAAAGGCGCTCGGCGAACGCGCCAGCTTCATCTCGGCCGACGTGACCAAGAAGGCGCAATGCCTGGATCTCGTCGCCCAGACGGTGGCCAGGCATGGCCGGCTGGACATCCTGATCAACAACGCCGGCATCGCGGTGCGCAAGTTCCCGCAGGACCACACCGAGGAGGAGTGGCACCGCGTGATGGACACCAACATGACCAGCGCCTTCCTGCTGAGCCAGGCGGTCTATCCCGAATTCCTCAAGGCCGGCGGCGGCAAGATCATCAATATCGGCTCGGTGATGACGCTGATGGGGGCGCCGCATGCCGGGCCCTATGCCGCCAGCAAGGGCGCCATCGTGCAGTTCACCCGCGTTTGCGCCACCGCCTGGGCGAAGGACAACATCCAGGCCAATGCGGTCCTGCCGGGCTGGATCGACACCGAACTGACCAGCGCGGCGCGCGACCAGGTGCCGGGGCTGAACGAAAGCGTGCTGGCCCGCACACCGGCCGGGCGCTGGGGCCTGCCGAACGACCTTTCCGGCATCGCAGTGTTCCTCGCGGCCCCGGCCAGCGACTTCGTGACCGGCGCCGCCATCCCGTGCGACGGCGGCTTCACGATCCGCGCCTGAACGCCGCGGGTTTCAGCCGCGCCGGAGGTTCCAGAACAGCGGGAACCCGTCCAGCATCCCGGTGAGGCCGGCGGCATAGGCCGTCGGCCGTAGCCATTGGCCCAGCGGGATGTAGGGCAGGTCCTCCAGCGCCTGGGCCTGGGCGTCGACGGCGATCAGGCGGCGTTGCGCCGGGTCGGGCGTGGCCAGCCAGGCGCGGCGCAGCGCCTCCAGCCCCTCGTTGCTGGGCCAGCCCACCTCCGCCTCCCGGCCGGTGGCGCGCAGGTAGCGGTGCATGCCGGGGTGCCAGAAATCATGGCCGGGCCAGTAGCCGATCACCACGCTCCAGCCGCCGGCGCCGGCTGGCTGGGTGCGCAGCAGCCGGGCCACCAGGTTGCGCACCGGCACGAACTCCACCTGCACGTTGAGGCCGATGCGCTTCAGCATCTCCGCCCCCGCCAGCGCCAGGGCGCGTGGTTCCGCAAGGTCGGCGATCACCAGCGCCACCACGAGCTCGCCGCGATAGCCGGCGGCCTGCAGGGCAGCGCGTGATGCGGCCTCGTCCGGCTTGGTGGTGGCAGGCTGCGCCATGGGCGAGGCGGGGCAGAAGAAGCCCACCTCGGTCCGGCGATGCTCCGGCGCGCTGGTGGCCGCGGCCATGAAACTGGCTTGGTCCACCGCGCTGCGTACCGCGCGCCGCACCCGCGGGTCGTCGAACGGGTCGGTCAGGTGGTTCATGCGCAGCGTGGCCATGCAGCCGGCGGCGTCGTGCACCTTCAGGGCCAGGCGCGGGTTGGCGGCGATGGCGGCATGGTGGCTGGGTGGCGGCACCTCCCACCAATCCACCGTGCCGTCCTGCAAGGCGGCGAGGGCCGCGCCGGGCTCGGGCATTGCGATCCATTCCACCCGTTCGAACTGCGCGACCTTCGGGCCGGCGAGGAAGGAGGGTGTGCCGGAGGGACGCGGCTTGTACTGTGTGTGGCAAGCATAGGCGGCACGGCGCCAGGGCTGGTATTCGTCGGCCAGGAAGCGGAACGGGCCGCTGCCCACCACCTCATCCACCACCCTGGCATCGGAATGCTCGGCGAGGCGGGCGGGCATGATGGCGCAGAGCTGCATGGTGCGGTCGCCCAGCGCCTCTGGCAGCAGCGGGAAACGTTCGGTGAGGCGGAACAGGATGGTGCGGTCGTCGGGCGCCGACAGCGAGGCGGTGGCGCGCAGCAGGCTCTGGCCCATCATCGCATGGGTGCCCCAGCGGGTGATGCTGGCCACGCAATCCTGGGCGCGCACCGGCGTGCCGTCGTGGAACATCAGGCCTTCGCGCAGGCGGATGCGCCACATGCGGCCGTCGTCTTCCTTGGTGTGGCCTTCGGCCATCTGCGGCTGGGCGATGCCGTTGGCATCCAGGCCATAGAGCGTGTCGTAGACCATCCAGCTGTGGTTGCGCGTTTCGATGAACGGCCACCAGCTGGGATCGAGCCAGCCCAACCCCTGATGCGGCACGAAGCGCAGCGTGCTGGCGCGCAGGTCGGTCGCCAGGGCCGGTGCGGCGAGTGCGGTGCCGAGGACGGCGCGGCGGGTGAGGCGGGGACTCATGGCGTGGGGCTAGTGGGCGGTGCTCTCATCGAAGGGCACGAAGATGCCCCCTTCCTCACGCGAGCGGATCGCGGCCTGCACGAACATCATGCCCTCCAGCCCATCCTCGGCGGTTGGGAAATCCAGCGCCAGGGGATCGACAGGATGGGACGTGAGGCGGGCCGCTACAAGTTCCGAAACGTCTCGATACAAATTGGCGAAGGCCTCGGTGAGGCCCTCGGGGTGGCCGCGGGCGATGCGGACCAGGCGGGCGGCCGGGGGCAGCAGGTCGGCATCGCCGCGGGCGAGGCGCTGGAGCGGTTTTCCCTGCAGTGCCAGGGTGAGGTAGTTGCTGGTCTCATGCCGCCATTCCAGGTGGCCCTTTTCGCCGAAGACGCGCAGCGTGATGGCGTTCTCGGTGCCGGCCAGCGCCTGGCTGCACAGCAGCGTGCCGGGCACGCCGCCTTCGAAGCGCAGGAACATCGCGCCGTAATCATCCACCGTGCGGCCGGGCACGATGGCGCCGAGATCGGCGGCCAGGCCCACCGGCTTCAGGCCGGAGACGAAGCGGGCGAGGTGGAAGGCGTGGGTGCCGATATCGCCCAGCACCAGCGAGGGGCCGGAGCGGGCGGGATCGAGCTTCCAATCGAGCTTGCGGGTGCGCGGGCCTTCCTCCACCGCGGCGGACATGCCGGCCTGGAGGTATTCCACCTGCACGGCGCGGACGGGGCCGATCACACCCGTGGCGACCATGGCGCGGGCCTGGCGGATCATCGGGTAGGCGGCGTAGGCGTGGGTGAGGCAGAACACCGTCATGGTGCGGCCGACGGCGGTGGTGATCTCCCGTGCTTCGGCGACCGTGTTGGTGATGGGCTTGTCGCAGATCACGTGCAGGCCGGCGGCGATGGCGGCGAGGCATTCGGCGTGGTGGCGGTGGTTCGGCGTCATGATCGCGACGGCGTCGAGGTTCTTTTCGCCGTCCACCAGGGCGTCGAGATCGGGGTAGGCGCGGATGCCGAGGGCGGCGGCGCCTTCGGCGTTGCGGGTGGGGTCGGACGAGAGGACGCCGGCGGTGATCTCGAAGCGGTCATCCAGGCGGGCGGCGGCGCGGTGGATCGGGCCGATGAAGCTGCCGGGGCCGCCGCCGAGGACGGCGAGGCGGAGCTTGCGGCCCAGCAGCGGCCAGGCCCCCCCGGCTTGCTGGTCACTCACAGGTTAACGCTCCTGCCGCCATCGACGTAGAGATTGGCGCCGGAGATGTATTCGCCGGCATCGGAGCACAGCAGCAGGGCCGCGCCAACGAGATCGTCGGGGCGGCCGGCGCGGCCGGCGGGGACGCGGGCGACCATCTGGGCGCCGCGGGCGGCGATCTGGTCGGCGTTTCTCGCGGTGGAGATGAGGCCGGGGGCGAGGTTGTTGATGGTGACGCCGTGGCGGGTGAACTGGCGGGCGAGGTTGATGGCCCAGTTGTGCTGCAGCGCCTTGTAGCCGGCATAGACGAGCATTTCGGCGGCGGGCGAGATCTGCTGCACGCTGCCGATGGTGACCACGCGGCCCCAGCCGCGTTCGCCCATGGGGGGCACCAGGGCCTGGAGCAGGGCCAGGGTGGACCAGACGTTGATTTCCATCTGCGTGTCGTAGGCGTCGCGGGTGATGGCGCCGACGGGCTGGAGGATCTCGATCGAGGCGTTCAGCACCAGGATATCGACCTGGCCGAAGGCGGCGGTGACATCGGCGGCGAGTTGTTCGGCGGTGCCCTTCTGCGAGAAATCGGCGGCAAAGGCCTGGGCGCCGTTGCCGCAGCGCTGGACGGTGGCGGCGGCGTCGTTGGCTTCCTGCTCGGTGCCGGCATGGTGGATGGCGACGCGGGCGCCGACGGCGGCGAGGCCCTGGGCGATGGCGGCGCCGATTTCACGCCGCGCGCCGGTGACCAGGGCGGTGCGGCCATCGAGGCGGAATTTGTCGAGCGGGTTGGTCATGCGGCGGACTCCTCGTTGGCCGGAGGGTGCCGCAAGGGGAGGAGGAAGGGAACCGCCAAGGCGCCAAGGGACGCCAAGGGAGCGCAAAGGGGAACGAACCCCTTGGCGATTTCTTGGCGGTCTTGGCGCCTTGGCGGTTTGCCTTGGCCTTACATCGAAGCGTCGAGCGCCTGGCCGAGGTCGGCGAGGATGTCGTCGATGTGCTCGATGCCGATGGAGAGGCGGACGTAGCCGGGGGAGACGCCGGTGGCGGCCTGTTCTTCCTGGTTCAGCTGGGAGTGGGTGGTGCTGGCCGGGTGGATGGCGAGGCTACGGGCATCACCGATATTGGCGACGTGGTAGAACATCTTGAGCGCGTTGATGAATGTCTTGCCGGCTTCGGCGCCGCCCTTCAGTTCGAAGCCGACCAGGCCGCCCATGCCGTGGGGGAGGTATTTCTTGGTGCGCTCGGCGGCCAGCCCGGTGGTGGTGCTGGGGTGGATGACGCGGGTGACATCCGGGCGGGATTGCAGGTACTTCACCACGGCGAGCGCGTTCTCGCAGTGGGCGCGCATGCGCAGGGCGACGGTTTCGACGCCCTGCAGGATCATGAAGGCGTTGAAGGGGCTGATGGCGGCGCCGAGGTCGCGCAGGAGCGTTGTGCGGGCCTTGATGATGTAGGCGACGGGGCCGATGCCCTTCACGGCCTGGGTCCAGACGGCGCCGTGGTAGCTGGGGTCGGGCGTGTTCAGGGCCGGCTGGCGGGCGGGGTGGGCTTCCCAATCGAAATTGCCGCCATCGATGATGATGCCGCCGATGGAGGTGCCGTGGCCGCCGAAATACTTGGTGAGCGAGTGCATGACGATGGCCGCGCCATGGTCCAGCGGGCGCACCAGCAGGGGGGCGGCGGTGTTGTCCATGATCAGCGGAATGCCGAAGCGCTTGCCGATGGCGGCGACTTCCGCGATGGGGAAGACGCGCAGCTTCGGGTTGGGGAGCGTCTCCGCGTAGTAGAGGCGGGTGCGGTCATCGGTGGCGCGGGCGAAGGCTTCGGGGTCCTCGGGATCGACGAAGCGGCATTCGATGCCCTGGTCCTTCAGCGTGTTGGCGAAGAGGTTCCAGGTGCCGCCGTAGAGATCGGTGGAGGCCACGAAGTTGTCGCCGGCGCGGCAGAGGTTCTGCACGGCCATGGCGCTGGCGGCCTGGCCGGAGGCGGTGGCCAGCGCCGCCACGCCGCCTTCGATCGCGGCGACACGCTTTTCCAGCGCATCCTGGGTGGGGTTCATGATGCGGGTGTAGATGTTGCCCAGCTCGGCGAGGCTGAACAGGTTGGCGGCGTGCTCGGTGCTGTTGAACTGGTAGCTGGTGGTTTGATAGATCGGGACCGCAACGGCCGTGGTGGCTTCATCGCGGCGCCAGCCGGCGTGGAGGGCGAGGGTTTCGGGGTGGACGGACATGGGTTCCTCCTTGGACCGGGTGTGGGCAGTTCAGCCCTTGTTTTGCGCGCAAGGCAAGTGAGAATTGTTATTCACGAAATAAGACCGTGAATATGGGGCGTGGGTCATGGTGCCCTGTTCGCGCGGTTCCGTCCAAGGGGGCGGTGGGCCAAGGGGAGGTGGGATCGAGTGGTATTTTTCGGAATAATTTGAAAGTGGAACAATTAGGGCGTGAGTCGGGTTGGCGCCTGGCCCCGGTTGGGGTGATTTGCGGGGCGAGGCAGGGCGCGGCCGAGGGAGGAGGCGCGATGGGACGGGGTGGCGCGCAGCCGGTGCGGGATGGGTGCGCGCGAAGGGATGGCTTGGGGGCGTTGGGGCGCGGGGGCCAGGCAGAGGGCGCGCGCCTGGGTGCGGCGCGCAGCCGGCGGGCGCGGGGGCGCGGGTGTGGGGCGGCGGCGCAGCCAGACGGGCTGCCAGGAGGGATGGGGGATGTAGCGCGGGGCGGATGCCGGCTGCGGGGGGAGGGTGCCGGATTGCCACTGGGCGAAGAGGGAGAAGAGCTCCGCCATGGCGTGTTCGATGGCGGCGGAATCGGGGAGCTGTGCCTTGGACGGTTTGATCCGGTTATGTTCCGATTGGGCGCGCGCAGGGGCGGCGCGGCTGGCGCGGCTGCGGCGGGGCCATGCGGGGGCGGCGGCCTGCGCGATGGTGCCGCGCAGGCCGGCCAGCAGGCCCAGGAG
>JAIXTK010000403.1 GCA_027483995.1 Acetobacteraceae bacterium | reverse complement strand
CGCCGCCGCCCGCCCCGCCCCGCAGCCCCACCCGATGAGCACGGCCACCCCGGGCGGCGGGCGCCGCGGCGGCGAAGATTTCACCCAACGAGGCCAGCCACCCAGCGGAACAGGCCCAGATGGCCCAGGTCGTTCCAGGTTGCGAACACGAACAGCGCCAGGATCACCGCCAGCCCCGCCCGCATGCCGTATTCCTGCGCGCGCGGCGGCAGCGGCTTCCCGCGGATCGCCTCGGCCAAATAGAACAGCAGGTGCCCGCCATCCAGGATCGGGATCGGGAACAGGTTGATCAGCGCCAGGTTCACCGACAGCACGGCGATGAACGACACCAGGCTCGCCACCCCCAGCTGCGCCACCTGGCCCGAAAGCTGCGCGATCCGCAGCGGCCCCCCCAACTCCTCCGTGCCGCGCTGCGCCGTGATCATCTGCCACAGGCCAGAGAGCGTCTGCGCCGACACATCCCAGGTGCGCACCACGCCACCCACCAGGGAGGCGCCCAGCCCCACCGGTTCGAACACCGGCGGTGGCGCGGCGCTGCGCACGCCCAATACGCCCGTGGTCCCGCGCGCCTCGACGGTCGCGGTGGCCGAGATCTCGCTGTTGCCGCGCAGCACGCGCAATGCCAGCGTCTGCCCCGGCGCGGCCGAGATCGTTGCCTGCAACTCGCTGAAGCGCTCGATCGGCTTGCCCTCGATCGACAGGATCCGGTCGCCGGCCTTCAGCCCGGCCTTGGCCGCCGCCGAATTGGCGACCACGTCGCCGATCACCGCCGGCGGATCCGTCCGCTCCGGCGCCACCGGCTTGCCCAGCGTGGCGTAGAGCCCGGCGAACAGCACCGCCGCGAGCAGGAAATTCGCCAGCGGCCCCGCCGCCACCACGAAGGCGCGCGCCGCCACCTGCTTCTCATGGAAGGTCCGGCCTTCCTGCCACAGCGCCTGCACGTCGCTCGTCACGTCTTCCGGGCGTTCCTGCCCGTGCAGCTTCACGTAGCCGCCCAGCGGCAGCCAGGCGAGCTTCCACACCGTGCCCTGCCGGTCGGTCCAGCTGGCGATGGCGCGCCCGAACCCGATCGAGAAGGTCTCCACGTGCACGCCCACCATCCGCGCGGCCAGGTAGTGGCCCAGCTCATGGATGAACACCAGCACGCCCAGCACCACGAGGAAGGCCAGGATCGAGTCGATCGGCGGGGGCAAAAGATCGAACACGGCAACTCCTCGAAGGCCACAGGCCGATCCGCGGCATGTGCCGCAGCGCGGGAGCCTTGCCTACTGAATTCTTGGCAAGGCCGGAAGCGGCACGCCTACGCCGCGGCCCGCGCGGCCGCGTAGCGCAGGGCAGAGCCGCGGGCGGCTTCATCCAGCGCCACCACCGCCTCCAGCGTCTCGGCCGGCGGGGCGCCCATCTCCTGCATCACCTGTTCCACCACCGCTGCAATGTCCAGGAAGCCGATCCGCCGCCCCAGGAACGCCTCCACCGCCACCTCGTTGGCGGCACTCATGATCGCCGAGGCACCGCCGCCCGCCGCCAGCGCCTCGCGCGCCAGCCGCAGCGCCGGGAAGCGCTCGGCATCGGGGGCGGAAAACTCCAGCCGCCCCACGGCAGTGAGGTCCAGCCGCGGCGCATGGGTGGCGATCCGCCCGGGCCAGGCCAGCGTATGCGCGATCGGCACCCGCATATCCGGCGAGCCGAGCTGCGCCAGCACGCTGCCGTCGCTGTAATGCACCAGCCCGTGCACCACGGATTGCGGATGCACCAGCACCTCGATCCGCTCGCTCGGCAGGGCGAACAGCCGCGCCGCCTCGATCACCTCCAGCGCCTTGTTCATCATCGTCGCGCTGTCGATGCTGATCTTGGCGCCCATGGACCAGACGGGATGGCGCAATGCCGCCTCCGGGGTGGCGCGCGCCATTTCCTCGCGGCTGGCAGTGCGGAACGGGCCGCCGCTGGCGGTCAGCACGATCTTCTCGATCCCGCCGCGATTGCCGTCGGCCATGCTCTGGAAGATGGCGTTGTGCTCGCTGTCCACCGGCAGCAGGGTTGCGCCATGTGCGCGCACCGCGGCCAGCATCACCTCGCCGGCGCAGACCAGCGCCTCCTTGTTGGCCAGCGCCACCACGCCGCCGCGGCGGATCGCCGCGAGGGTGGAAGCCAGCCCCGCCGCCCCGGTGATCGCCGCCATCGTCCAGTCGGCGCCCAGTGCCCCGGCCGCGGCCACCGCGTCCGGCCCGCATTCGGCGCGGATCCCCGTGCCGGCCAGCGCCGCGCGCAACTCGGCATAGCCGGCGGGGTCGGCCAGCACCGCCACCTCCGCCCGCAACTGCTTCGCCTGCGCCGCCAGCAGCGCCGCATTGCGCCCGGCCGCCAGCGCCACCACACGATAGCGCCCGGGCTCGGCCGCCAGCAGGTCGATCGTCTGTGTGCCGATGCTGCCGGTGCTGCCCAGCACGGAAACGCTCCGGACCCCCGTCACCGCCACAGCTCCACCCCCGGCCCGAGCGCCAAAGCCACCGCCACGGCCACCGGCGCCGCCGCCAGCACGCCGTCCAGCCGGTCGAACACCCCGCCATGGCCAGGGATCAGCCGGCTCGAATCCTTCACCCCGTAATGCCGCTTGCAGGCGCTCTCCAGCAGGTCGCCCAGCATGGAGGCCACGGACAGCACACCGGCCACCAGCAGCACATGCGCAAGCGGCCCCGGCGCGAACTGGCGCGACACCAGCAACCCCACCAGCATCGCCGCCACCAGCCCGCCCAGCGCGCCAGACCAGGTCTTGCCCGGCGAAATCCGCGGCGCCAGCTTCGGCCCGCCAATCACCCGGCCGGCCAGGTAGGCGCCGATATCGCTGCTCCACACCACCACCAGCAGGAACAGCACATCCATCAGCCCCACGGCGCTATCCGCGCGCAGCCAATGCAGCGAAGCCGCGCCGGCCAGCATGTAGCCCCAGCCGGCCAGCAGCGAGAGGGCAGGGCGCGGCTCCGGGCCATGGCGCCACATGCGCCACCATTCCCACAGCAGCGCCACGGTCGCGGCCAACACCAGCGCATTCCACGCCCAGCCGCCGGCAAACAGGCAATACAGCGCCAGCGGCAGCATCACCGCCGCCGACAGCGCCCGCGGCCCCAGATCGGCCCAGCGAGATCCGCCAGCCGCCTGCCGCGCCGGGGGGGAGAGCTCAGCCAGGGCGCGCACCGAACCGCCGCTCCCGGCGGTTGAACTCCGCCAGCGCCTCGTCGAAATGCGCCGCCGCGAAATCCGGCCACAGCACGTCCAGGAACACCAGCTCGGCATAGGCCGATTGCCACAGCAGGAAGTTCGACAGCCGCTGCTCGCCGGAGGTGCGGATGATCAGGTCCGGATCGGGAATCCCCGCCGTGGAAAGCAGCCCCGCGAACCCGTCCTCGGTCAACGCCGCCGGGTCCAGCCGCCCGGCCAGCGCCGCCTCCACCACGGCCCGCGCCGCGGCGACGATCTCGGCCCGCCCGCCATAGGAAAGGGCCACCACCAGCGTCAGCTTGGTGTTCCCCGACGTGCGCCGCTCCGCGGCCTCCAGCTCCACCTGGATGTCGCGGTCGAACCGCGCCCGGTCGCCGATCACCCGCAGCCGCACCCCGGCCTGGTCCAGCTCCGCCACCTCGTTGCGCAGGAAATGCCGCAGCAGCCCGGTCAGGTCCGAAACCTCGCCCGCCGGCCGGCGCCAGTTCTCGCTGCTGAAGGCATAGAGCGTGAGCCAGCCCACGCCGGCCTCCATGGCGCAGCGGATCGTGCGCCGCACCGCCTCCACCCCGGCCCGGTGCCCGGCCACCTTCGGCAGCGCGCGCCGCGACGCCCAGCGCCCGTTGCCGTCCATGATGATGGCCACGTGTGCCGGCACCACCGCCCCGGCCGCGCGCGGCGCCGCCTCGGCGGCCTCAGCCGCGCTCCCCGTCAGCGGCGTGCGCATGACCATCGCGATGCGCCTCAGACCTGCTTGATCTCTTTGTCCTTTTCCAACAGGGAGACGTCGATCCGCTTCACATAGTCGTCGGTGAGCTTCTGCACCTCGTCCGACCAGCGCTTCTCGTCGTCCTTGCTGATCACGGCCTTCTTTTCCAGCGCCTTGATCTGCTCCATCCCGTCGCGCCGCACGCCGCGCACCGCCACCTTGGCGTTCTCACCATACTTGGCCGCCAGCTTGGCCAGCTCCGTGCGCCGTTCGCCGGTCAGCATCGGGATCGGCACGCGCACGATCTGCCCGTCATTGGCCGGGTTCAGCCCCAGCCCGGCATCGCGGATCGCCTTCACCACGTTGTTCACCAGGCCGCGGTCCCACACCTGCACCGTCAGCATGCGCGCCTCCGGCACGGAAATCGTGCCGCACTGGGTCAGCGGAATCTCGTTGCCATAGGCCTCCACGCGCACCGGCTCCAGCAGCGCGGGGCTCGCCCGCCCGGTGCGCAGCCCGGCAAAATCGCGCCGCAGGGTCTCCAGCGCGCCATCCATGCGTCGCGTCAGGTCCTGCTTCAGCTCGTTCAGATCGGTCGCCACGCCATCCTCCCCGGGGATGCCCCCGACAAATCAATCCGCTAACCGGCTACGCTCTATCACCGCGAGCCTAGGTCGCACCAGTGGGGCACGCCAGCATCCGGCCTCAGCGCGGTTCCACCACGGTGGTGAACTTGCCCTCGCCGCGCATCACCGCCGCGAAGGCGCCCGGCGCGCGGATGTTGAAGATGATGATCGGCACCCCGTTCTCCCGCGCCAGGCTGATCGCCGCCGCGTCCATGAACTTCAGGTCCCGCGCCAGCACGTCGTGATAGGTCAGCGTGTCGAACCGCTCCGCGCCCGAGACCTTGCGCGGATCGGCGGAATACACCCCGTCCACCTGCGTGCCCTTCAGCAGCGCGTTGCACCCCATTTCCACCGCGCGCAGCGCCGCCCCGGTATCGGTGGTGAAGAACGGGTTGCCCGTGCCAGCCGCGAAGATCACCACGCGGCCCTTCTCCATGTGCCGCATCGCCCGCCGGCGGATATAGGGCTCGCACACGCTGGCCATCGGGATGGCGCTATGCACCCGCGTGGCAACCCCGATCTTCTCCAGCGCCGCCTGCATCGCCAGCGCGTTCATCACGGTGGCCAGCATGCCCATGTAGTGCGCCTGCGCCGCATCCATGCCCTGGGAGGCGCCTGAGATGCCGCGGAAGATGTTCCCGCCTCCGATCACCAGGCACACCTCGGCGCCCATCTCCACCACGGCGGCGATGTCGGCCGCGATCGCGGCCACCGTGTCGTTGTCCAGCCCGAACTCGCGCGGTCCCATCAGCGCCTCGCCCGAGACCTTCAGAAGGACGCGCTTGTAGGTGAGGGGCTGGCTCATGGGGCGTCCTGATCACGGCTGAGGCAAGGCATGCGCATGAAAGCGCCGCCGGGTCCCGCTCAGGGACCGACTCGGCGGCGCATTCAGTCATCGATAAGGGTAGGCCCGCCGGCGGCCCCGAACAAGGCCGCGGCGGGGCAGGGGGCTCAGCCGACGCCGGCGGCGGCCTTCACCTCGGCGGCGAAGTCGCCGGCGGCCTTCTCGATGCCGTCGCCAAGCTTGAAGCGGGCGAAGCCGATCAGCTCGGCGCCGGCCTTCTTCACCACCGCCTTCACCCGGCTCTCGCCGTCATGCACCCACACCTGCTCCAGCAGCACCACTTCCTCGTAGTACTTGCGGATGCGGCCTTCCACCATCTTCTCGATGATGTTGTCCGGCTTGCCGGAAGCCCGCGCCTGGTCGGTCAGCACCGCCTTCTCGCGCTCCAGCGCGGCGGGGTCCACCGCACTGGTGTCCAGCGCCTCCGGGCTGGTGGCCGCCACATGCATGCCGATCTGCCTGCCCAGCGTCTCCAGCACGGCGATCTCGCCGGGGCCCTGCACGGCCGCCAGCACGCCGATCTTGCCCAGGCCCGGCTTCACCGCGGAGTGCATGTAGGTCGCCACAGCACCCTGGCTCACCGTCAGCACGCAGGCACGGCGGATGTTCATGTTCTCGCCGATCGTGGCCACCAGGTGCGTCAGCTCCTCGCCCACGGTGCGGCCGGTGCCGGGGAACGGCGCGGCCTTGATCGCCTCGACGTCCTCGCCCACCGCCAACGCCACCTTCGCCACTTCGGCCACGAAGTTCTGGAACGTGTCGTTGCGCGCCACGAAGTCGGTCTCGGCGTTCACTTCCACCATCGCGGCGCGCTGCGGGCCAGACGCCACCCCCACAAGGCCCTCGGCCGCCACGCGGCCAGACTTCTTGGCGGCGGCGGAAAGGCCCTTCTTGCGCAGCCAGTCGATCGCGGCTTCCATGTCGCCGCCGTTCTCAACCAGGGCCTTCTTGCAGTCCATCATGCCGGCGCCGGTGCGCTCGCGCAGATCCTTCACCAGGGCGGCGGTGATTTCGGCCATCTCGATCTCTCCTCGGTCTTTGCGCGACCGCCACAAGCGCCATACCGGCGCCGCGCGATCAAGCGCACTTCCATGACAGTCCGGGCCGGCGGCACCCCGCCGGCCCGGTTTCAGCCAGTCGTCAGGGTCAGTCGGCGGCCGGCGCGGCCACTTCGGCTGCACCAACAGCCTCAGCGGGCATCGCCTCGATCGGCAGGTCCTCAGACGCGCCGATGTCGCGGCCAGACGCCATCATCTCGGCGCTGATCCCGTCCAGCACCGCGCCCGCGGCCAGGTCGCAATACATGGTGATGGCGCGGATCGCGTCGTCGTTGCCGGGGATCGGATAGGTCACGCCCTTGGGGTCGGAGTTGCTGTCCAGGATGGCGATCACCGGGATGCCCAGCTTGTTCGCTTCCTCAACCGCCAGCTTCTCCTTGTTGGTGTCGATGATGAACAGGATGTCCGGCAGCCCGCCCATCTCCTTGATCCCGCCCAGCGAGCGCTCAAGCTTCTCGCGGTCGCGGGTCATGTCGAGCACCTCTTTCTTGGTCAGGCCCTCGATGTTCCCGGAGAGCTGCTCCTCCATCTGGCGCAGGCGCTTGATGCTGCCCGTGATGGTCTTCCAGTTGGTCAGCATGCCGCCCAGCCAGCGGTGGTTCACGTAGTACTGGCCGCAGCGCGTGGCGGAATCGGCGATGTATTCCGCCGCGGCCCGCTTGGTGCCCACGAACAGCACGCGCCCGCCGGCCGCGGTCACGTCGCGCAGCGCGCGCAGCGCACGGTCCAGCATCGGCACGGTCTGCTGCAGGTCCAGGATGTGCACCTGGTTGCGAATGCCGAAGATGTAGGGCCCCATGGCGGGGTTCCAGCGGCGGGTGTGGTGGCCGAAGTGAACGCCGGCCTCAAGCAGCTGGCGCAGGGTGAAATCGGGCATCGCCATCGGCGTGCTCCTTTCCTCGTATCCGGTTGAACCTCCGCGGGGCAATGCCTTGCGGCACCGGATTCCGGCCCTTGTTCAGGGTGGAAAGGTGCCCCGCGTGCGAATTACCGGCAGCCACGCCACCGGCGGGGCGGCATATGGCCCAACCCGGCCCCCAAGGCAAGCCCGGCCGGTTTTAACGCTGCTCACCAGATTGTAACCGTCCATGTCCATATTCTCATGGAACGCCTACAGCCGCCGCATTACATGCCGCTCAGCCGATCGCAGACCCACCCACGCATTTCATCCGCTCACCGGGATATTTCCCCCCATGCGCCTCGCCCTCGCCGCCTGTCTCGCCGCATCGCTCGCGCTGCCTGCCGCCGCCCAGGCACAATCGACCCCCTCGGCCTCTTCCATCGTCTCCGGCTTCAACGCCTTCACCCAGGGCAACTTCACCACCGGCCACGACGTGGAAGGCCCCTTCGTCGTCGGCGGCAACCTCTCGGGCAGCGGCAGCGTCTTCAACCTCGGCATCCCGCTCGGCGTCACGCTGTCCGGCTTCGGCTCCGTCAATGTCTATGGCAGCGCCGCCGGCGCCAGCTACAACACCAACGGCCTCAACGTGCGCGTGGGGGCCGCCAGCGGCGGCAGCTTCTCGGGTGCTGCCAGCGTCACCTACAACGCCAGCTTCCCCGCCACCGCCGGCGCGATGTGGGGCCAGATCACCACCCTCTCCACCGGCCTGTCCAATCTCACCGCCACCACCGCGCCCGGCTCCTTCCCGGCCCCCGGCAGCAACAACGCCGTCATCACCGCCACGCCCGCCACCGTGAACGGCGTCGCCAACGTCGCCGTGATCGACATCTCGGCCAGCCTGCTCGGCTCCTACCCCTCGCTCTCCGTCAACCCCAACGGCGCCGGCACCGTCATCATCAACGTCACCGGCAACTACAGCGCCCAGCCCAACTGGCAGAACGGCGCCGCCTGGCGCGACAAGGTGATCTGGAACTTCGAGAACGCCACCAGCATCGATCTCGGCGCCACCGGCATCCAGGGCACCGTCATCGCCCCCCTGGCCGCCGTCACCAACGCCAATCCGATCGAAGGCGGCCTGTTTGCCAAGAGCTACAATGGCAATGGCGAACTCCACTACCGCCCCTTCACCGGCAGCGGGACCCTGCTGAACAGTTTCAGCACCACGGTGCCGGAACCCGCCAGCCTCGCCCTGTTCGCCACCGG
>JAIXTK010000317.1 GCA_027483995.1 Acetobacteraceae bacterium | reverse complement strand
GGCCGTCGTGAGATCGGGCATGGCAAGCTCGCCTGGCGCGCGATCCACCCGGTGCTGCCGACCAAGGCGAACTTCCCCTACACGCTGCGCGTGGTCTCCGAGATCACCGAGAGCAACGGCTCCTCCTCCATGGCCACCGTCTGCGGCACCTCGCTGGCGCTGATGGATGCCGGCGTGCCGCTGCTGCGCCCCGTGGCGGGCATCGCGATGGGCCTGATCAAGGAAGACCGCGGCTTCGCCGTGTTGTCCGACATCCTGGGCGACGAGGATCACCTCGGCGACATGGACTTCAAGGTGGCCGGCACCGACCAGGGCATCACCAGCCTGCAGATGGACATCAAGATCACGTCCATCACCATGGAGATCATGGAAGTGGCGCTGGCGCAGGCCAAGGGTGGGCGCATGCACATCCTGGGCGAGATGGCCCGCGCTATCACCGGCAACCGCACCGACGTGGCCGCCACCGCGCCGCGCATCAGCATCATCCAGGTGCCGAAGGAAAAGGTGCGCGAAGTGATCGGCACCGGCGGCAAGGTGATCCGCGAGATCGTGGAGAACACGGGCTGCAAGATCGACATCGAGGACGACGGCACCATCAAGGTCGCTTCCAACGACAGCGCCAAGGCGCAGGCGGCGATCGACTGGATCCGCGGCATCGTGGCCGAGCCGGAAGTGGGCGTGATCTACACCGGCAAGGTGGTGAAGACCGCCGAGTTCGGCGCCTTCGTGAACTTCCTCGGCTCCAAGGACGGGCTCGTGCACATCAGCGAGCTGCAGCAGGGCCGGGTGA
Source organism: Acetobacteraceae bacterium (assembly GCA_027483995.1). Classification (GTDB taxonomy): domain Bacteria; phylum Pseudomonadota; class Alphaproteobacteria; order Acetobacterales; family Acetobacteraceae; genus CAMDGX01. The sequence continues at coordinate 11,262 of JAIXTK010000317.1, read as the reverse complement.
ACAAGACCACCGACGTGGTCAACCAGGGCGACGTGGTGAAGGTGAAGGTGCTGGGCTTCGACGACCGCGGCAAGGTGAAGCTGTCCATGCGCGTGGTCGATCAGGCCACGGGTGCCGACATCACCGACCAGGTCGGCCCGAAGGCCGGCGGTGGGGACCGTGACCGCGGCGAGCGCAGCGACCGTGGTGACCGCGGCGGCGATCGTGGTGGTGATCGTGGCCGCGGCCGCGACCGTGGCGAGCGCCGCTCCGGTGGCGACGACGCCCCGGCCGGCGAAGCTGCCGGCGGCGGCGAGGGCTAACCGCCTCTCAACCGAAGGCCCCGGGGGTGCAACCGCGCCCCCGGGGTTACGATTGTGCTACACTCGGATGATACGGTCGGGAACTGGCCGATCGGAAACGGGGCATCAGGGCGAGATGAAGGCGATCAACGCGATCCGGATGGGCGGGGTGGACGTTCTGCCGCTGGTTGAAGGCGGCAAGGGCGTGGCCGTGTCCAACGGCATCACCGCCGGGCACTGGGCTGCCGCCGGCGGCGCCGGCACGCTGTCGGCAGTGAACCCCGACAGCTACGACGCCGAGGGCAAGGCAATCCCCCAGGTGTACCACGCCAAGACCCGTGCCGCACGGCATGAGGAACTGGTGGCCTACGGCATCCAGGGCGGCATCGAGCAGGCGCGCCGGGCGCACGATATCTCCGGCGGCCGCGGCCGTATCCACATGAACATCCTGTGGGAGATGGGCGGGGCCGAGCGTGTGGCCAACGGCATCATGGAAGGCGCCAAGGGGCTGATCAACGGCATCACCTGCGGCGCCGGCATGCCCTATCGCCTGGCTGACATCGCGCAGAAATTCAACGTCCACTACTACCCCATCGTCTCCTCCGGCCGCGCCTTCGGTGCGTTGTGGAAGCGCGCCTACCACAAGGCCGCCAACCTGCTGGGCGGGGTGGTGTACGAGGATCCGTGGCTGGCCGGCGGGCATAATGGCCTGTCCAACAGCGAAGACCCGACCAAGCCGGAAGACCCGATGCCGCGCGTGATGGCGCTGCGCAAGCTGATGCGTGAATTCGGCCTGGGCGACACGCCGATCATCATGGCCGGCGGCGTGTGGTGGCTGGAGGAATGGGCGGACTGGATCGACAACCCCGATCTCGGCCCCATTGCCTTCCAGTTCGGCACCCGCCCGCTGCTCACGCAGGAAAGCCCGATCGGTGCGGCCTGGAAGCGCCGGCTGCTCACGCTGAAGGAAGGGGACGTGTTCCTCAACCGCTTCAGCCCCACCGGGTTCTATTCCTCGGCCGTGAACAACAACTTCATCCAGGAGCTGCGCGCCCGCAACGACCGCCAGATCGCCTTCGTGACGGAGCCGTCGGGCGAGCTGACCGCCGAATACGGCGTGGGGCCGCGCAAGCGCATCGTCTATGTCACCGCCGCCGACCGCGACCGGGCGCTGGCCTGGGAACGCGCCGGCTTCACCGACGCGTTGCGCACGCCCGATTCGACCCTGATCTTCGTTACCCCCGAGAAGGGGCGCGAGATCCTGGCCGACCAGGTGGCCTGCATGGGGTGCCTCAGCCAGTGCCGCTTCTCCAACTGGGCGCAGCATGCCGAGGACCTCACCAACGGCAAGAAGGCCGATCCGCGCAGCTTCTGCATCCAGAAAACGCTGCAGGACATCGCCCACCACAGCGACAGCGACGAGGTGCTGGACACCAACCTGATGTTCTCCGGCCACAACGCCTATCGCTTCGGCTCCGACCCGTTCTACAGCAACGGCTTCGTGCCGACGGTGAAGCAGCTGGTGGAACGGATCATGACGGGGCGCTGAACGCCGCCAGGACACCGAAAAGGGCCGGGAACGGAGACGTTCCCGGCCCTTTCTGCGTCTGGCTTAGCGCGGCGCGAGCGGCGTGGGCGCCAACGGGGTGGGCGCGCCGACCGGGCGGGGCACCGGCAGGGTGCCGAGATCGGCCGGGCGCGGCGACATCGACACGGGCGGGTCCGGCCGGTCCGACACTGGGGACGCGGCGGGGGCTGCCGGGGCAGCGCCGGGGCTGTCCAGCGACTGCGCCTCCACCGGGCCGGGTTCCGGCGCGTTCGGCACCGTCTGTTGCAGCGCATCGCGCAGCGTGCGGCGCACCTGGTACTCGAACTCCACGTTCATCTCGTTCATCAGCTCGCGCACGAAGGCGTAGAGGTCGTCACGCACCGCACGCTCGGATTCGCCACGCACCGGGCGCACCAGCACCACGCGCGCCAGCGCCTGGCCCAGGCGGTTGCCGGCGTCGTCGGCAATGTCCACCCGCACCGCGAGGCTGGCCTGGTAGTCGCGCGGGCCGCGGATGATGGAAGCGTCCTCGATCACGAACACGGCGCGGCCGCTGGTGCCGGCGGCCACCAGCCGGTCTTCCGCCATGCGGCGCAGCGCCTCACGCGGCGGGATCGGTGCCAGGGATTCCACCCGGCGCCCGGCGCCGCGCGGCGCCCAGCTGTCATCGATCTCGATGCGGGCGACCTTCAGCTCCACCTTGGTGAGGTAGTCGTAGCTCGGCGGCGGGTAGCGGGCCGGCGCCGGCTCATCGCCGCAGGCGGCCAGCAGCAGCAGGGGCCCAAGGGCCATCAGGGAACGGCGGGCAAGGGTCATTCGCGTTCATGCATCCGATTGAAACAGCAACATGGTCTGTACCCGCAACGTGGCGCCGCCGACGGGCGGGGTCAATGCCGTCCCTAGCCTGGCTCGGCACCGCGCATTTCGGCGCGGTCGAAGCTGAAGTTGAAGTTGCAGAACTCGCAGGTCATCACGATGCGGCCATCGATCGCCATGTGGTCCAGATCATCCTCCGCGAACGTCGTGAGGATGCCGGACAGGCGCTGGCGCGAGCAGCGGCAGCCATAGGCGAGCGCCCGCGGCAGATCGGCGGCCACACCCTCGGTGTGGAACAGGCGGTAGAGCAACTGCTCCGGCGGCAGGGTGTCGTCCAGCAGCTCCGCATCGCTGAGGGTGCTGGCCAGGATGGTGGCGGTGTTCCAGGCCTCCTCCTGCGCCGCCTCGTCAAGGTCCGGCGCAATGCCCCCGGCACCGGCGATGCGCTCGAGAATCAACGCGCTGGCGCGCCAGCCGGCGGGCGTGTGGGCGCAGGCGATGCGGATGGCGCAGCGCAGCTGCTCGGAGGTGGCGAAGTAGTGCAACGACATGTCGGCCAGGCTCTCGCCCTCGATGGCGACGATGCCTTGATGGCGCTCCATGTCGGGCCCCTGGTCCACGGTGAAGGCCAGGTAGCCGGTGCCGAGCAGCTGGGCCGCGCTGGGCGTGGCGGTTTCGGCCAGCAGGGCGGCGAGCTTTTCTTCATCGGCGCGGGCATAGCCGCGCAGGGCGCCCGCTTCGGTGCAATCGGCCAGCAGCATGCCCACGGGCCCGTCGCCCTTGGCCTGCAGGCTGAAGGAGCCGCGGAACTTCAGCGCCGTGGCCAGGGCCGCCACCAGGGCCAGCGCCTCGCCGGCGAGGCGTGTCACGGGGTCCGGGTTGTCGTGGCGGGTCAGCAGCGCATCGGCCAGCGCGCCGAGGCGCACCAGCCGGCCGCGCACCGGGCGGTTGGGCAGGTGGAAGGGCACCACGCCGCGCGGCACGACAAGGTCGGGCACGGGCGGGCGGTCGGCATCAAGGAAGGCGGGGGCATGAAAGCCGGAGGGTTCGGACATGGGTGGAAGATAGGCAGCCGGCCCGCCCGGGGCTACCGTGGCAGGCATGGAAGAGCATCGCGAATACGTGTTGCGTGCCCTGCGCGCATCGGACGCGGAAGCAGCGGCGGCGCTGATCCGCCTGGCCTTCGCCGCCCAGACCGTCGCCACCGACCCGCCGCCCTCCGCGCTGCGCGAAACCGGCGCCAGCGTGGCGGCGAGCCTGGCGGAGCCGGACCAGGGTGGGATCGGGGCATGGATCGGCGATTCGCTGGCCGGCTGCGTGATCTGGCAGGTGCAGGACCGCGGGCTGTATCTCGGGCGGGTTTCGGTGGATCCGGCCTGGCGCGGGCGGGGAATCGCACCGGCGATGATCGCCGCATTGGAACAGGAGGCCCGCGCGCGCGGGCTGCCGCGGCTGCTGCTCTCCACCCGGCTGGTGCTGGCCGACAACCGGCGGCTGTTCGCGCGCTGCGGCTTCGTGGAAACGGCGGAACACGCCCATCCCGGCTACGCCCACCCCACCTTCGTGGATATGGAGAAGGCCCTTGGCTGAGACGGCCCGTGCCGCGCTGCTGTTCGCCTTGGCGGCGCTGGCGGTGCGGGCCCCTGCCCTGCCCTTCGTGGAGCTGAACTGGGACGAGGCGCTGTACTGGCAGATGGCCGGCGAGCTGGCGGCGGGGCACCTGCCCTACACCGCCACCTGGGACCGCAAGCCGCCCGGGCTGTTTGCGCTGCTGGCGCCCTTCCACATCGCCGGCGGCGGCAGCGTGCTGGCGCTGCGGCTGGGCACCGCGTTGCTGGTGGCGGCCACCGCGCTCGGGCTGCGCACCATCGGGCGGCACCTGCTGCCCGGGGTGCCTGCGGCTGGCATGCTGGCGGGGCTGGCCTATGTGATGCTGTCGATGCGCGGGGTGGGCGATGGCACCAATGGCGAGCTGCTCCTGGCCCCCTTCGCCGTGGGCGGGATCGCGCTGGCCCTGGCGGCCAGGGGCCACGGCCTGGCGCTCGGCGCGGGGGTGCTGGCCGGCGCGGCGCTGCTGGTGAAGCAGGTGGCGCTGGCGGAGGCGGCCGTGGCCGGCCTGGTGCTGCTGCGCACGCCGCGCCTGCTGCCGGCCTTCGCGCTCGGCGGCGTGCTGCCGGTGGCACTCGCCGCGGGCATCTACGCCGCCGCCGGCCAACTGGGCCTGCTGCTGGGGGCGCTCGGCGCGGCCGGGGAGGCCGGGGCCACGGGTCTGAACCTGCAGGGGATGCGGGACGGCCTTGCCACCTACGCCATCGCCATTGCCGCGGCGCTGGCCGGCCTGGTGGCGTTGGCCTGGCGCCGCGCCTGGCCGGCTGCCGCGGTGCTCGGCGCCTGGCTGGCGGCGGTGGCCGCGATGCTGTTGCTGCTCGGCCGCTTCGCCGACCACATGATGATCCAGCTGGCGCCGCCCCTGGCGCTGGGTGTTGCGGCACTGGTGGCCCAGGCCCGGCGCCGCTGGGGGCACGGCGTGGCAATGCTGGCTCTGCTGGGCTGGAGCCTGCACGCCCCCCTGCGCACCGCCGGCGAGGCGCTGTGGCAGCGGCATGTGAACGGCATGGTGCACTGGGGCGACCGCACCGCAACCATCGCGGCCCTGCTGCGCCCCAGGCTGGATGGCGGGCACGACCTGTTCGTGGCCAGCCGCATGCTGGGCCTCTACCGCGAAACCGGCACCCACCCGCCGACGCGCTTTCCCTTTGTCCCGCATCTCTGGAGCAGCTACGCCCCGGTGGACGGCGCGGCAGAGATGGGTCGCCTGCTGGCGGCGCGGCCGGGCTTCGTCGTGGTGGACGACCTCTGGCTGCCGGGAACGGTCCATGCCGGGCCGCAGGGGACGGTGCTGGCGCTGCTGCACGCGGCGCTGGCGCAGGACTACGTGGCAGAGGCGCGGATCGGCCGCTTCACCAGCGGCGGCGGCGGGTTCGTCGGCGGCGGCGTGGGCGCCACCGTGTTCCGCCTCGTCGGCCGCTAGGCGGCTACGGCGCGAGGCACCGTTCTGGGTCGTTGGTATAGACCTTGATCGCCGCAGGCAGCCTGTCGGCCAGGACGCGGCGGAATCCGGGCGGCAATGCGCCGGGTAGTCCCAGTTCCGCCGCGGGCAGCAGGGCGTCGATCACCACCGTGCTGGTCTCCGCCGGCATGCCGAGGCGCGGCTGGGTGGCATGGATATCGTATTGCGTGACAAGTACCTCGAACACGCTTGCCACCACGCGGCACGTGCGCGGGGTGGTGAGGGCGATGCTCCGCAGATCCTCACGCGCCTCGTAGTGGCGGAAGAACTGGCGCACCTGGATATGCTTGGCGAGGGGGTGATCCGGCATGGACCCGGTTGCGATCGTCTCGGCCACCAGCGGATCCGATGCGCGGCGTATGCCGAACCGGGCCACCACGTCTCCGGCGCGCAGGACGATGATGGTGGCGGCCACCCCCGCGATTGCGATCCCGGCAGGGCGGGCCCATCGCAACAGCGGCATGGCAGCGACAGCCGCGGCCAGGGACAGGATCGCCCAATCGTATTGCGAGGCATGGCGCACGGTGATCTCGGCGCCCCACTCGTAGCGGAGGCGGCCGAGCACCGTGATCGCGATGCCGCCAAGGGCATAGGTGGCGATGGCGCCATGGGCCCGCCGCAGGGCCACCGGCATGTCGGATCGCCACAGGGCCACGGCCAGGGCGGCCAGGCACACCAGCACGGAGCCGCCCAGCGGAAGAATCCAGGGAACCTGTTCGGCCAGCGTGGTCGACGGCACCACCGCAAAGGTGAGGAACCGGCCCATGTCCTGCAGGATCAGCGCCAGGGGCCGCGTGGAGGGCGCCATGATGTAGGGCCGCAGCGTGCCGTGCGCCAACAGGTTGAAAAGCACCAGGACCAGGACCGGTCCCGCAAGCCCGGCTGCCGCCCGCAAGGCCGCTGCCCGGACCGGTCCCAGCCCCCGGGCGCCGACCAGGATGGCAATGCCAAGCGCCGGAACAAGGGCAAGGCCGGTATTGCGCAGCAGCAGGGACAGCCCCACGACGAAGCCGGCCACGAGAAAGCGGCCCCGGATCATGCACCCGATGGCCAGGAGGACGAGGCACAGGAAGACCGGCTCCGTCCCGAATGTGTTCGCGTAGAGAATGATCCCCGGGCCTGAGAGGCACAGCATCGCCACGCCCCCGGCGGCCCACCGCCCCAGGGCCGGCCGCACGGCCCAGTAAGCGGCGGGCACCGCAGCAGCGACGCCCCCGGCACTGAGCACCATCCCGGCCTGCAGCACACCCAGGCCGGTGAGCGACACCAGCGCGATCAGCGTCGGGAAACCGGGCGGCCAGAGATATATCGGCTTCGGCGGGTCGAAGCCGAAGCGGTTATGGAGCGGTTCACCGCGCAGCAGGCTGCGGGCGGCCTCCATATAGGCAGGCGAGTCGCCGATCCAGGGGGAGGCATAGGCTGAAAAGCCCGCGTTGATCAGGGCCACGACAGCGATCGACGCGGCTGCCAGGGCGACGGCAATCAGTGTGTCCTGCCGGGTCCAGGGTGTTGGACTCATCGACCGGCCGCCGTCGGAACGTCGGATCCTGGCGACATGACGGACGTTTCCATCTGTTTTCGTTTCGTAGAAATAATCTACGAGACATCGCCGGATGGCAAGTCCCAGTTCCAGAGCGGTAGCCGACCCGATAGATGGTCGGCCACCACTCTAGCCCTTTGTTCTGGCGAGCCACTTAGGCCGATCGGATGATTCTATCCGATCGGCTGTTGCTCTACCCGGGCCAGGGCCAGCCCCTACCGCACCACCCCGCGCAGCCGGGGGTCGAGAATGTCGCGCAGGGCGTCGCCCAGCAGGTTGAAGGCGAGCACCAACAGGAAGATCGCCACGCCCGGTGCCACGGAAAGGGCCGGCTGCTGTTCCAGGAACGGAAAGGCGGCCTGCAGCATGTTGCCCCAGGTGGGGGTGGGCGGCACCACGCCCACGCCGATGAAGCCGAGCGAGGCTTCCGCCAGCACGGCGTAGCCCATGCCCAGCGTGGCCTGCACGATCACCGGGGCCAGGGCGTTGGGCAGGATGTGGCGGAACATCACCTTGAAGGTGGTGGTCCCGGCTGCCTCTGCCGCGGCGACGAAATCCAGCTCACGCAGGGCGAGCGCCTGGGCGCGGGTGATGCGGGCGAGCCATGGCACGTTGGCGATACCGATCGCCAGGATCACGGTGCCCAGCGAATTGCCGATGGCCGCCGCCAGCGCCACGGCCACCAGCAGGGCGGGGAAGACCACGATCGCATCCATCACCCGCATGATCGCATCGTCGATCCGCCCGCCGATGGTCACCGAGACCAGGCCCAGCGGCACGCCGATCAGCACGCCCAGACCCACCGCGCCGAGGCTGACCTGCAGCGCCACGCGGCTGCCGAGGATGAGGCGCGAGAGCGTGTCCCGCCCCAACTGGTCTGTCCCCAGCACATGCGGCCAGGAGGGGCCGACGAGCAGGCTTTCGAAATCCATGTCCTCGTTGTCGAAGGGCATCAGCCAGTCGGCGCCCAGGGCGGCGGCCAACACAATGAGCAAAACCAGCAGGCCGAACACGGCGCGCGGGGTGCGGAGCAGGCGGCCGAGGACGGTGCCGTCACGGAACATGGCGCCCATCACTTGTCGTAGCGGATGCGGGGATCGAGCACCGCGTAGAGGATGTCGGTTGCGAAGTTGATCACCAGCACGGCGGTGGCCATCACCAGCACGCAGCCCTGCACCACCGGGAAATCCCGCGTGAACACCGCCTGCACCATCAGCCGCCCCATGCCGGGGATGCCGAACAGTGTTTCGATCACCACGGAGCCGGCGAAGATGCGGCCGATCTCCAGCCCCATCACGGTGATCACCGGCAGCATGGCGTTGCGCAGGGCGTGGCCGATCACGATCGCCCAGCGCGCTAAACCCTTGGCGCGGGCGGTGCGGATGTAGTCCTGCGCCAGCACCTCCAGCAACGCGCTGCGCATCTGGCGCGTGACGAGCGCGGAGCTGGTGATGCCCAGCGCGATGGCCGGCAGCAGCATGTGGCGCAGGCTTTCCAGCGGATCCACGGCCAGCGGCACGTAGCCGCGCGTGGGCAGCCAGCCGAGCGTGACCCCGAACAGCAGGATCATCATGATCCCCAGCCAGAAGCCGGGCAGCGCCACCGCGCCGACGGCGCCCATCGTGGCCAGCATGTCTGGCCAGCGGCCGCGATGCACGGCGGAGACGATGCCGGCGGGGATGGCGATGCAGATGCCGATCAGCCAGGCGAACAGGCCGAGCTGGAAGGTGATGCCCGCCCGCATCGCCACTTCCTCCCCCACCCGGCGCTGGCTGGTGGTGGAGCGGCCGAGATCGCCGCTGGCGGCCTTGGCCAGCCACAGCACGTATTGCACGGGCAACGGCTTATCCAGGTTGTCCTCGCGGCGCACGATCTCCAGCTGCTTGGCATCCAGCTGCTCGCCGGCGCCCAGCATCATGCGGGCGGGGTCGCCGGGGATGGCGTGCATCAGCGCGAACACCAGGAAGGTGATCAGCAGCAGCGACGGGATGAGCTGCGCGAGGCGGCGCAGGATGTAGCGTTGCATGGGCCGCAGCCGCCGGGCGTCAGGCCTTCTTCAGCCACATGCGGTGCAGGTACATCTTGGCATCCCAGCCGAACACATCGTCCACGCCCTGCACCGCCTTGTGCGCGGCGGCGTAGGTGACGCCGTAGAGCATCGGCACCATGATCGCCTCGCCCAGCACGATCTCGTCCACCTTGCGGTAGATGGCGCGGCGGGCCGGAATGTCGGCCACCGCCACGCCGCTGTCGATCAGCGCATCGAGCCGGTCGTCCTTCACCTTGCCGGCGTTGTAGTAGCCATCAGACCGGTAGATCAGCGAGGCGACCCATTCCGGCTCCGGATAGCGCGACCAGGAGGTGAGGAACATCGGCGCGTCGCTGCCGTAGTAGAACTTCTCGGTGGCGACCGTGGTTTCATAGACCTTGTAGGTCAGCTTGATGCCGATGGCGCCGAGCTGGGCGCGCACGATCTCTGCCGTTGGCGTGTTCAGATCGCTCGGCCAGATCACCGCTTCCATCTCGAACCCGTTCGGGCGGCCGCCCTTGGCCAGGAACTCCTTCGCCTTGGCCACGCTGTAACTGGGGCGCGGCACGGTGGGATCATGCGCCCAGGCGCCCGGCGGCCACATGCCGGACTTGGCCGGGATGGCGCGGCCGAAATACACGGCGCGGTTGATCACATCGGGGTTGATGGCGTGGGCGATCGCCTGGCGCAGGTTGACGTTGTCCATCGGCGGCTTGGCCAGGTTGAACGAGAGCAGGAAGGCGATGCCGCCGCCTTCATACTTGCGCACAGTGTAGGCGGGGTTGGTCTCGAAATTCGCCACCTCCCGATAGGGCAGGTAGATCAGGTCCATCTCGCCGGCCTTCAGGGCCGAGACCTGCACGGTGGGATCGGGCACCGTGTTCATCACGATCTCATCGAGGTACGGCAGCGGGTTGCCGGCTTCGTCGCGGCCCCAGTAGGTCTCGTTGCGCACGAAGCGCACATGACTGCCGCTGACGTATTCCGCCACCTTGAACGGGCCGGTGGACACGGGCTTGAAGATGTAGTCTTGGCCCAGCTTCTTCACCGCTGTGGGCGAGTTCATCGCCCCGCCGCGATCGGCCAGCGTGCTGAGCACGGAGCCCCAGGGGCGCTTGAGGTTGAAGCGCACGATGTGCTCATCCACCGCATCCACGCTCTCCACCGGGGTGAAGGCGGAGCGGGGCGTGGCCTTGGTGGCGGGATCGAGCAGGCGCTCGATGTTGAACTTCACCGCATCGGCGTTGAAATCGGTGCCGTCGTGGAACTTCACGCCCTTTCGCAGGTTCAGCACCACCTTCCTGGGGTCTGACACATCCCAGCTCTGCGCCAGCGAAGTGGACGCCCGCGGGTTCAGTGAGGGATCGGCATCCACCAGCTGGTCCACGAACTGGCGCCAGTAATACGCATCGCCACCGGAACGGCCCACCACGGGATCCAAGGCGCCCGGGGCGAGGTTGTAGGCCACGCGCAGCTTGCCGCCGTATTGCGGCTTCTCGGCCTGGGCGCGGCCGTGGCGGGCGAGCATCACGCTGGCGCCGGCGCCGAGCAGGGTGGATCGGAGAAGCGTGCGCCGCTTGAGCGCCTTGCCGGTGGCCATGGCCGGATCCTCCCTGGTCTTTTGCGGCAGCATGCGCGCCGGGTCGCGAGAGCGTCAAGGCGGATTGTCGACATTCGGTATGGTGGGAAAGGCAAGGAAGAATCTTCTTTTTCTGAAGAAAAAGAAGCAAAAAGACTTTTATGACTTGGGACGCGTGCCAGATGGGCATGGGTCTTCGCCGCGCGAGGCGGGGGCCGAAGACGGATTCATGATGAAATGAAACGCCCGCCGCCTATGGCGGCGCGCGGGCGGTGCACGCGGGGGACGGTGCGGGCGCGCGGTTGCCGGAACGGCGCATGCCGCGACCGGGGCGGCCGCGCAGGATCCAGCCGATCCAGGCGCGTTGGCGGCGCAGACGGCGCAGGGCGCGCGGATGG
>JAIXTK010000499.1 GCA_027483995.1 Acetobacteraceae bacterium | reverse complement strand
GCCAGGAACAGGCCCGGCAGCAACCGCGCCGCCCGTCCCTCGATCGCATCAGGCGCCTCCCACTCCACGCCCGCCAGATATGCTCCGGCCAAGGCATCGAAGCAGGCCAGGAACCCCGCCTTGGCTGCCGGGGTCCAAAGACACTTCAGCAGCAGATGGTTCAGGCAGAACGCCAGGTCGAAGGCCGGATCGCCCCACCAGGCGCATTCCGCATCCAGGAACACCGGCCCCGCGGGCCCCGCCAGGATGTTCTTCGGGCTCACATCGCCATGCACCAGCGCCCGCTTGTTCGCCTGCGTCGTCGCCACCAGCCCCAGCAACACCTCGCGCAGATCCGGATGCCGCGACGCCGTCGCGACCAGATACGGCTCCAGCCGGATATCGTAGAAGATCGCATCCGTCGCGAACCGGCCGGGCACCGACTCGTCTGCCGCCGTCGCGGCATGAATCCGCGCGACTCGTGCCCCCACCTGGGCGGCGAATCCGGCATCCGCCATCCCGTCGCGCAGTTGCGCCTTCCAAAGCGGGTAGTCCGCCTCCGGCAGGAACGCCATCGCCAGCGCGCCGGCCTCCTCATCCTGGCCCAGCAACGCCGGCACCGCCCCGGGCGCCGCCGCGCCGGCCACGCGCATCCATTCCGCCTCGTAGCGATTGCGCGAAACCGGCGCCCGCCAATCCGCCGCCACCTTCAGCTTGCCCAGCGCCCGCTTCACGCAGATCGCCCCGCCCGGCAGCGCGATCCGCCAGATGTCGGACGACACCCCCCCGGTCAGCTGCTCCCCCGCCACGCCGTTTGGCACGTCCAGCCCCATCCGCCGCAACGCGTCGAGCAGTTCAGGAGGTGGCGCAACTGTCATCATCCGGGCATCCTGTGCGCCACTGAGACTCCAGGCAACCGGGGGACCCGAATGGAAACGATCGAAGCCGATTACGTCGTTGTGGGCGCGGGCTCCGCCGGCTGCGTCGTCGCCGCCCGCCTGTCCGAAGACCCGAATGTGCGCGTTGTCGTGCTCGAAGCCGGCGGCAAGGACAGCAATATCTGGATCCATGTGCCGATCGGCTACGGCAAGACCATCGTCGATCCCTCGGTGAACTGGATGTACGAGACGGAGCCCGACCCCGGCGCCAACAACCGCAAGCTGTTCTGGCCGCGCGGCAAGGTGCTTGGTGGCAGTTCCTCCATCAACGGCCTGCTCTATGTCCGCGGCCAGCCCAATGATTTCGACCACTGGCGCCAGCTCGGCAACGCCGGCTGGGCGTGGGACGACGTGCTGCCCTACTTCAAGCGCAGCGAAGGCCGCGTCGGCCCCGGCGATGACAGCCTGCGCGGCCGCGACGGCCCGCTGAGCGTGATCGATTTCGCCGCCCGCTCGCGCCTGTCGGAAGCCTATGTCGATTCCGCCGTGCAGGTCGGCATCCCCCGCAACGACGACTACAACGGCGCCACCCAGGAAGGCGTCGGCTATTACCAGAACACCATGAAGAATGGCCGCCGCTGGTCTGCCCACCGCGCCTTCCTCCAGCCCGCCATGAAGCGCCCGAACCTGCAGGTGATCACCCACGCCCAGGTGGAACGCGTGCTGCTGGCCGGCAAGCGCGCCACTGGCGTCGCCTACCGCCAGGGCGGGCAAAGCCACACGGTGCGCGCCAAGCGCGAGGTGATCCTCTGCGGCGGCGCCATCAACTCGCCCCAGCTGCTGATGCTCAGCGGCATCGGCCCCGCCGGCCATTTGCTGGAGAAGGGGATCGAGCCGGTGCACGACCTGCCCGGCGTCGGCCAGAACCTGCAGGACCATTTCCAGGTTCGCTTCGTCTATAAATGCACCGAGAAGGTGACGGTGAACGACATCATGATGTCGCCCACCCGCATGGCGATCATGGGCCTGCAATACGCCCTGTTCCGCACCGGCCCGCTGACGGCCAGCGCCGGCCAGGTGGGCATCTTCACCAAATCCCGCCCGGAGCTGGATGCGCCCGACATCCAGTTCCACTTCATCGGCTTCTCCGCCGAGCGGCCCGCCGAGGGCCTGCACAAATTCTCCGGCTTCACCCAGAACGTGTGCCAGCTTCGCCCGGAAAGCCGCGGCGAGATCCTGCTGAAATCCGCCGACCCGCTCGCGCCCCCTGCCATCCACCCCAACTACCTCGCCGAGGAAGCCGACCGGCGCGTGCTGGTGGATGGCCTGAAGCTCGCCCGCAAGATCGCCAGCCAAGCCCCGATGCGCGCCTTCATTGCCAGCGAATACCTGCCGGGCGAGCAGGTGCAATCGGATGCGGAGATGCTGGAATACGCCCGCAACTACGGCGGCACCATCTTCCACCCGATCGGCACGGCGAAGATGGGCCACGACCCGATGGCCGTGGTGGACGACCAACTCCGCGTCCACGGCATCGCCGGCCTGCGTGTGGCCGACGCCGCAGTGATGCCCACCATGGTGTCAGGCAACACCAACGCCGCCTGCATCATGATCGGCGAGAAATGCGCCGACCTCGTGCGCGGCAAGCAGCTCGCGCGGGCGGCCTAGAAAAAAAGCAAGAAAGCAAGCGGCCACAGAGACACAGAGGCACAGAGAAGCAAGACAAGGCGAGGGCGCCCGCCATGAACCCGAACTTGCTTCTCCCTTGCCTTGTTCCTCTGTGTCTCTGTGCCTCTGTGGCCACTTTCTTCCTTACCCACGCCCAACCCAGGAACGGCCCATGAGCATCTACTCCGACCTAGGCGTCCCCGAGATCATCAACGCCTGCGGCACCGTCACGCGCCTCTCCGGCGGCATGATGGCCCCCGAGGTTGCCGAGGCCATGCGCCAGGCGAGCCTCGCCTGCGTCGACATGGTCCAGCTCCAGGCCGCCGCGAGCCGCACCATCCGCGAGGCCACCGGCGCCGAAGCCGGCATCGTCACCTCCGGCGCCTCCGCCGCCGTGCTGCTCGGCACCGCCGCCATCCTCGCCGGCCTCGACCCCGCCCGCATGAACGCGCTGCCCGACGTGCCGGACGGCAAGCGCGAGTTCCTCATGGTCCGCAGCCAGCGCAACATGTACGACAAGGCCCTGGTCGTCGCCGGCGCCCGCCTGATCGAAGTTGGCATCCCCGACCGCTACTCCGGCCCCGGCGTGCGCGACGCCGCCCCCTGGGAACTTGAAGCCGCCATCACGAAGAACACGGCGGGCATCTACTACCTGGCCGGCGCCCAATCGAAGCCCAGCCTGCGCGACATCGCCACCGTCGCCCGCGAACATCGCCTGCCGATCCTGGTCGACGCCGCCGGCCAGCTTCCCCCCACCGCCAACCTGCACCGCTTCCTCGATGAGGGTGCCGACCTCGTCGCTTTCTCCGGCGGGAAGGCCATCGGCGGCCCGCAAAGCAGCGGCATCCTCGCCGGCCGCATGGACCTCATCTCCAGCGCCCTGCTGCAAATGCTCGACCTCGACATCTACGAAGACGCCTGGTCGCCCCCCGCCGAGTTCGGCCCGCTGCGCCAGATGCGCGGCCTGCCGCACCACGGCATCGGCCGCTCCTGCAAGGTCGGCAAGGAGGAAATCGCCGGCCTCTGCACCGCGCTGAAGCGCTTCACCAGCACCGACGAAGCCACCCGCCGCGCCACCTGGCTCGCCCGCCTGCAACGCATCGCCGAGCTCGCCGGCGGCGAAGGCCTGTCCATCGAAGGCAAGGCCATCCCGATCCTGAACGTGAAGACCCCGGACCTCGACACCGCTATGGCCCTCGCCCGCAAGCTGGCCGCCGGCACCCCCGCCATCCATTGCGGCCTCGGCCGCCGCGACGAGGGGATCATCACCGTCAACCCCGTCGCGCTGACGGATGCCCACGCTGAGGAAATCGGACGGCGCCTCGCGGGCCGATAGGAAGCAAGCAAGACTCACCACGGAGGCACAGAGGACACTGAGGAAGGCACGGAGGTGGCGCTTACCCTCCGTGCCTTCTCTGTGAACTCCGTGCCTCCGTGGTGAATCTTCCTTCTCCCGCCATCTCCCGGCGGCCGGAAATCCGCCCTAAGCTGCCGACCAAACGAGGGAGAAACACCATGGACGGTTTCATGCAGCCGGTCGCCGATATCATGCTCGACCACAAGACCAAGGGCATGCCCGGCGGCATCCACCCCTTCCCCATGTCCGACATCGCCGCCAAGGGCTGGAACGTCCTGAAGGAAGACCTCCCCCTCCCCCTCGCCGTCCTCAAGAAATCCGCCATGGACCACAACGCCGCCTGGATGCGCGATTTCGTCGCCCGCTCCGGCGCCGTCATCGCCCCGCACGGCAAGACCACCATGGCCCCCCAGCTCTTCGGCCAGCAGGTGAACGACGGTGCCTGGGCCATCACGCTCGCCACCCCGCACCAGTTCGCCGTGGCGCGCGACTTCGGTTTTTCCCGGATCATCCTGGCCAACCAACTCGTCGGCAAACAGATGATCCGCTACGTGCTGGATGAGCTGAAGCGCGACCCGGCGCTGGATTTCTATTGCATCGTCGATTCCGAAGCCAACGTCGCCCAACTCGCCGCCGCCGCCCGCGAAGCCAATATCGGCCGCCCGCTCCAGGTCTTCCTCGAAGGCGGCTGGCTCAACGGCCGCACTGGCGTCCGCGACCTCGAAACCGGCCTGCGCGTCGCCCGGGCCGTCAAAGCCGCCGCCCCCCACCTCGCGCTGCGCGGCGTCGAAGGCTTCGAAGGCCTCACGCCCGCGGACCGCACCGCGGCGGAAACCCAGGTTCGCAGCTTCCTCGATTTCCTCGTCCAACTCGCCCAATCCTGCGAGGCGGAAGCCCTCTTCGCCCCCGGTGAGATCATCCTCACCGCCGGCGGCAGCGCCTTCTACGACATGGTGCTCGCCCGCTTCACCCATGCCGGCCTGTCCAGCCCCACCCGCATCATCACCCGTAGCGGCTGCTACATCACCCACGATTCCACCAGCTATCGCCGCTTCTTCTCCAACATCGTCGAACGCACCCCCGAAGCCGCCCAGGGCGGCGGCCTGCTCTCCGCCATCGAAGTCTGGGCCTACGTCCAGTCCCGCCCGCAGCCCGACAAGGTCCTTCTCACCGCCGGCGCCCGGGACATCGGCACCGATCCGAAGCCCGCCGCCGAAACCTGGTTCCGCCCCGGCTCCAACATGACCAAGCCGGAACCCATCCCCGCTGGCTACCTCGTCACCGGCCACAACGACCAGCACACCCACTTGACCGTCCCCGTGGACTCCCCGCTGCAGGTCGGAGACATGGTCACCTTCGGCATCGGCCACCCCTGCCTCACCTTCGACAAATGGCAAGTGCTGGTGGTGGTGGACGACGCCTACAACGTGGTCGGCGCGGTGCGGACGTTCTTCTGAAAGCAAGCAAGTAAGAAAGCGGCCACAGAGGCACAGAGGCACAGAGAAGCAAGGCAAGGGAGAAGGCCTTGGATGACGACTACGAACTGTCCCGCCGCGTCATCGGCTGCGCGATTGAGGTGCATCGTCACCTCGGCCCTGGCCTGCTCGAATCCGCCTATGAGGATTGCCTGAGCCATGAAATGTCGCTCGAGCGCATCGCGCACGAGCGG
The DNA here is from genome assembly GCA_027483995.1 of Acetobacteraceae bacterium. Classification (GTDB taxonomy): domain Bacteria; phylum Pseudomonadota; class Alphaproteobacteria; order Acetobacterales; family Acetobacteraceae; genus CAMDGX01. The sequence continues at coordinate 5,296 of JAIXTK010000499.1, read as the reverse complement.
CAAGTCGCACTGCCCGTTGCCAATAAAGGCCTCACAGTAACCGCCGGCTTCCGCCTCGATCTGCGTGTTGACCGCCGCCTGATCATCGAGATCAAGGCCATTGACCGACCTGCACCGGTCCACGAGGCGCAGCTGCTCACCTATCTGCGCCTAAGCGGCTTGCGCGTCGGTCTCTTGATGAACTTCAATCAGGCCGTCCTGCGGGACGGCATCAAGCGCATCACCACATAGGCACGACGCCGGCCCACATCCCGTCTTCTCCCTTGCCTTGCTTCTCTGTGCCTCTGTGCCTCTGTGGCCACTTTCTTTCTGTCCTTCCTCTTCGCCACCCCCAACCCGCCCCAGGACCCCCACCCATGCGCATCTTCGCCGCCACGCTCGCCACCGAAACCAACACCTTCTCCCCCCTCCCAACCTCCATCGAGGGCTACAAGGAAGGCGTCTGGCTCCGCCCCGGCGAGCACCCGGATGATGCCCCGCGCATGTGCACCGCCACCCTCTTCGTCGCCCGCCAGCGCGCCGCGAAGGAGAACTTCACCCTCATCGAAGGCTCCTGCTTCGCCGCCTCCCCGGCCGGCACCACCAACCGCGCCGACTACGAAACCATGCGCGACGAAATCCTCGCCCAGCTCAAGGCCGCCCTCCCGCTGGACGGCGTCCTCCTCGGCCTCCACGGCGCCATGGTCGCCCACGGCTACGACGACGTCGAAGGCGACATCACCGAGCGCGCCCGCCAGATCGTCGGCCCCAATACAATCATCGGCGTGGAGCTGGACCCCCACTGCCACCTCACCCTCAAGCGCCTGCGCAACGCCGACATCACCATCCTCTACAAGGAATTCCCCCACACCGACGTGGTGGACCGCGCCGAGGACCTCCTCACCCTCGTCCTCCGCACCATCCGCAAAGAGATCAAGCCCACCCAGGCGCTCTACGACGCCCGCCAGATCGGCAGCTACCCCACCACGCTCCCCCTCATGCGCGCCTTCGTCGACCGCATGAGCGCGATGGAGGGCAAGAACGGCATCCTCTCCATCTCCATCGGCCACTGCTTCCCCTATGCCGACGTGCCGGAAATGGGCGGCCGCATCCTCGTCATCACCGACAACAACAAAGCGCTCGCCGACCACCTCGCCACCGAGATCGGCGAGGAATTCGTCTCCATGCGCGGCCGCACCGCGCCCGACTACCTGGAGACCGACGAAGCCATCACCACCGGCCTCGCCTCCAACGCCTTCCCCGTCGTCATGGCCGACCCCGCCGACAATGCCGGCGGCGGCGCCCCCAGCGACAACACCACCATCCTCAAGCGCCTCATCGAACGGAACGTGCAGGATGCCTGCCTCGGCCCCATCTGGGACCCGATCGCCGTCCGCCTCTGCTTCGATGCCGGCCTCGGCGCCACCTTCAACCTGCGCTTCGGCGGCAAGATCGGCCCCACCAGCAACACGCCCGTCGACGCCCAGGTCACCGTCATCGGCCTGGCGCGGGACTGCTACCAGTCCTTCGGCCCCGCCCAGGCCGAACTCGGCGACTGCGCCGCCATCCGCATCGGCGGCGTCGAAGTCGTGCTGGAAACCAAGCGCAACCAGGCCCTCGGCCTCGAACTCTTCCGCAATGTCGGCATCGAACCCACCGAAAAGAAGCTGGTCGTGGTGAAATCCACCAACCACTTCATGGCCGCCTACGGCCCCATCGCCAAGAAAGTCCTCTACATCGACGCCGACGGCCCGATCCCGCGCGACTACCGCAAGATCCCCTACACCCGCATCAACCGCCCAATCTGGCCGCTGGATGCCGAAACGCAGCCGGGGCTGATCCTGTAAAGCAAGCAAGCGGTTCTTTTTTGAAAAAAAGAACCAAAAAACGTTTGTTCGTTTGCTGGCCCAAGCGCCCGGGGCAGCAAACGAATGAAGTCTTTTTTGCTTCTTTTTTCTTCAGAAAAAAGAAGAAACTTTCTTAGGGAGCCAAAGCCCATGATCGCCAACCCAGTCCGCGCCAAACTCCTCGCCGGCGGCACCACCTTCGGCACCATGGCCTTCGAGTTCTTCACCCCCGGCCTCGCCCGCATCCTCGCCAGCGCCGGCGCCGAATACGTCATCCTGGATCAGGAGCACTCCGGCGCCGGGATCGACCTCATCAAGGCCCAGTGCGCCTTCGCCCGCGGCGCTGGCATCGTGCCGATGGTCCGCGTGCCCGCCTGCGAGAAAGACCAGATCTCCCCCATCCTCGATGCCGGCGCGCTCGGCATCATGGTGCCGATGATGGAATCCCCCGAACAGGCCCAGGCCCTCGTCCAGTGGTGCCGCTACCGCCCCCTGGGCAAGCGCGGCCTCGCCTTCGGCCTGGCGCATGACGACTGGCACCCCGCCGCGAACGCCCAGCCCTATATGGACGCGGCGAACGAAGCGATCCTCACCATCGCCATGATCGAAACCGCCGCCGGCCTGCAGAACGCGCGGCGCATCCTCGCCGTCCCCGGCATCGATATCGGCTGGCTCGGCCATTTCGACCTCAGCGACAGCCTCGGCATCGTCGGCCAGTTCGATCACCCCCGCTTCACCACGGCCGAAGCCGACATCATCGCCGCCGGCCGCGAAACCGGAAAACCCATCGGCTGGCTCGCCAACACCGGCGAGGCCGCGAAGGCCGGCATCGCACGCGGCTTCCGCGCCCTCTGCCTCAACACCGATGTCGGGCTGTTGCGTGCGGCGCTGGCCGCGGAGATCGGTTCGGCGAAAGGGTAGGGGGATGCTGACCGGCGCGGCCCCCGTCCTCTCCGTCACCGACCTGCCGGCCGCGCTGGCCTACTACGAGCAGGCCCTCGGCTTCGGGGTGACATTCCGCTGGGGCGATCCGGTCACCTATGCCTGCCTCTGCCGGGACACGGTGCAACTGCACCTTGCCGCGGCCGCCCTGACCGGCAAGGCGCCCGGCCAGGGCCAGCTTTGCCTCTTCGTGCAGGATGTGGATGCGATCCACGCGGAGCTTGCCGGGCGCGGCGCCCGCATCCTCAAGCCGCCGCAAAGCCAGGAGTACGGCATGCGCGAGTTCGATCTCGTCGACCCCGACGGCAACCGCCTCATCTACGGCGCCGCCGCATCCCCCTGACCGCGCCGCCCCTCCGCCCGCCGCCACCACGCCCCCACCACCAGCAGCAACACCAACCCCACCACCGCGGAGCACAGCACCGCCCCCTGCGGGCCCAGCCGCTCCGCCAGCGCCCCGATGATCATCTGCCCCACCGGCCCGAACCCGATGCTCACCGTGATCAGCCCCATCTGCCGGCTCCGCACCGCCGGCGGCACCCGCGTCAGCACCAGCGTGGTCTGCATGTTGCCGAACAGCGCCGCCCCCATGCCCCCCAGCACCAGCACCCCGCACGCCAGCCAGTAATTCGGCATCTGGGTCATCGCCATCGCGCACAGCAGGAACACGACCGACCCGCCCACCATCAGCACGCTCGCCCGCCCCTTCGGCGTCACTGCCGCCAGCACGATCCCGCCCAGCCAACTTCCCACCGCCTCCGCGGAAGACATCAGCCCCGAAACCGCCTGGGAAACCTTGAACACCCCCAGCGCCAGCGGCGCCACCAGCGCCGAATAGCTGAAGGCGAACATGTTCATCACCACCGTCACCAGCAGCACCGCCCGCACCGTCGGGTCGCTCCAGGCATAGGCCAGCCCCTCCGCCAGGTCCCGCGGCACCCGCCCCAGCGTCAGCCGCCGCGTCTCCTGCTCATGCCGAACCCCGTGCACCAGCCCCGCCGCCAGCACGAAGCACAGCGCCGAAACCGCATACGCCCCCACCGCCCCCAGGGAGGCGAACACCGCCCCCCCCACGATCGGCCCGATCCCCCGCGTCATCGCGTTCGTGAGGGAATCGAGCGCCACCGCGCGGCCCATCATCGCCGGCCCCGCCGCCTCGCCCGCCATGCGCCGCCGCGTGCTCATCTCGGTCGCCCAGACCGACCCGCCGACAAACGCCGCCACCGCCACATGCCACGGCCGCAACACGCCCAGCACCGCCAGCAGGCACACCACGGCGGAGGCCGCCGCACTCACCACCATGCCCCATTGCAGAATGGCCTTGCGGTTCACACTGTCGGAAACCACGCCCGCCACCGCCCCGAACAGCAGCATCGGCAAGGCCCGCATCGCCGTCACCACCGCCACCGCGAAGCCCGAGCCGGTCAGCTGCCAGGTGAACAACGCCGCCGCCAGCGTGTCGGAGAAGCGCATCGCGTTCCCCAACCCGCCAACCACCCAAAGCCGCAGATAGCTGCCGTTGCCCAGCAACACGCGCAGCCCGCCCCCGGCCGGTTCCTTCTGTTTTGACGAATCCATCCCGCCGCACCCCACCACGCCCCGCCCCGCATGGCCAGCGCCCCGCGCCCGCATTACGATCAATCCAGCCAATCAAAGGGAAACGTCCATGCGCATCACCCCCCCCACCCTGGAGCAGATGACGGCCGAACAACGCGCCGTCCACGACGCCGCCGTCGCCGGCAAGCGCGGCCGCATGCCCCCCCCGGGCCTGGCCTGGATCCACTCGCCGGAAATGGCGATGCGCGTGCAGCACCTCGGCGAGTTCATCCGCTACGACACCATCTTCGGCCCCGCTTTGGTGGAAGTCGCCATCCTCGTCACCGCCAAGCACTGGCGCAGCCACTACGAATGGTGGGCCCACCGCCGCCTGGCCGAAGCCGCGAACCTCGACGCCGCCATCATCAACGCCATCCGCGACGGCAAGCCGCTCCCCCCCGTCGATGAGAAAACCCAGGTCATCTACGACTACGCCAAGTCCCTGCACGAAACCCGCGCCGTGCCGATGGACCTCCACGTCAGAATGCTCGCCGCCTGGGGCCCCCGCGGCGTCTCGGAAGTCATCGGCACCTGCGGCTACTACACGCTGGTCAGCATGACCCTGAACGGCTTCGACGTCGGCCTGCCGGATGGGGCGGTGTCGGAAATCTGACCCCCCGTCATCCTGAACGAAGTGAAGAACCCGCGCTTGCTTCCGCCACCAGCGTCGGAAGCAAGCAAGGCCTTCTTTTTCTGAAGAAAAAGAAGCAAAAAGACTTCATCCGTTCGATGCGAAATCGCATCGAACCAACGATCGAAGTGGGGTAGGGCGGGTCGGCGAAGCCGGACCCGCCACCTTCCTGCCCGCGTTCCCGCCCTACTGCGGCTTCGCCCGGCCCGCCGCGTCCAGTGCCACCAGTCGTTCTACCAGCCCCACGCGGAATGCCACCGGAATCTGTGGCGGCCCCAGGGCGCTCGACGCCGACTGCCAG
>JAIXTK010000369.1 GCA_027483995.1 Acetobacteraceae bacterium | reverse complement strand
ATGCCGCGCTGCGCCCGCTCCACATTGTAGTCGGCGGCCTGCAGCAGCTTGAGGATGATGTTCTCCACATCCTCGCCCACGTAACCGGCTTCGGTCAGCGTGGTGGCATCGGCCATGGTGAAGGGCACATCCAGGATGCGCGCCAGCGTTTGGGCGAGCAGCGTCTTGCCGCAGCCGGTCGGGCCGACGAGCAGGATGTTGGACTTGGCCAATTCCACTTCGGCACCCTTGCCGCCGTGGTTCAGCCGCTTGTAGTGGTTGTGCACCGCCACGCTCAGCACGCGCTTGGCGTGAAGCTGCCCGATCACGTAATCGTCTAGGACCTTGCAGATTTCCTTGGGCGTCGGCACCCCATCGCGGGATTTCACAAGAGTCGTCTTGTGTTCCTCGCGGATGATGTCCATGCACAGCTCAACGCATTCATCGCAGATGAACACGGTCGGGCCCGCGATGAGCTTGCGAACCTCGTGCTGGGACTTGCCGCAGAACGAGCAGTAGAGGGTGTTCTTCGAGTCGCCGGACTTGCTCATACGCCCTCCTGTCCCGCAGCGGCGGGAACGATCGGCCTCAAGTCTAGACCCCGGCCGGAAGCGGGGGCAAGAACCCGCCCGCCGGAACCCAAGGGACCACGTTCAACGCACTGCACGCAGCGTGCCGGGTAAAACCCGGCACCGATGCCCGCGATCAGGACCGCGCATCCGGATCAACCGGCGGCGGGCGGTTCTCAACCACCTCGTCCACCAACCCGAACTCGCGCGCCTCAACGGCCGACATGTACGTGTCGCGTTCCAGCTTGCGCTCGATCGCCTCGATCGGCTGGCCGGTGTGGCGCACATAGATGCCGTTCAGCAGCGCCCGGGTCTTCAGGATCTCGCGCGCCTGGATCTCGATATCCGTCGCCTGGCCCTGCGCGCCGCCCGAGGGCTGGTGCACCATGATGCGCGAATACGGCAGCGCGAAGCGCTTGCCCTTCGCACCCGCCGTCAGCAGCAGGCTGCCCATGGAGGCGGCCTGGCCGATGCACACGGTGGAAACCGGGCTGCGGATGTATTGCATCGTGTCGTAGATCGCGAGCCCGGCCGAAACCACGCCGCCCGGCGAGTTGATGTAGAACGAGATTTCCTTCGACGGATTCTCGCTCTCCAGGAACAGCAGCTGGGCGCAGATCAGCGAGCTGACGCCGTCGTACACCGGCCCGGTCAGAAAGATGATCCGCTCCTTCAGCAGGCGCGAATAAATGTCGAAGGCCCGCTCACCGCGCGCCGTCTGCTCGACGACCATGGGAACCAAGGCGTTGTTGTAGACGTCTACGGGATCACGATCCCACATGTTCTCGAACCTTCCGATGCTGCCGGCACCCATCAACGGTGAACGCGCCGGCTGACACAACCACGATAACGGCCGCACGTTAAGTAGGCACGAACGCCCCGCCCCAAAAGGGCAAGGCCGGGGCCGATGCATGTCGGGGCAGGGCGGCGCTGCATGCGCAGCTGCCGCCCTTGCGCACTCCCTGCCCGGCCGATCAGGCCGCGGTGGCGGCCTCGGGCTCGCGCATCAGCTCCTCGGCCGTCACGTCCTGGTTGGTCACGCGGGCCAGTTCCAGGATGAAATCGACCACCTTCTCCTCGAAGATCGGCCCACGCAGCGTCTCGGCCACGTTCGGGTTCTTGCGGAACAGGTCCATGATCTGCTGTTCCTGGCCCGGATAGCGGCCGGCCTCGGCGCGCATCGCCCGCATCATCTCGTCCGGCGTCACCTCGATGGACTTGGAACGACCGATCTCGGCCAGCAGCAGGCCCAGGCGCACGCGGCGATCGGCGATCGCCTTGTATTCGGCCTTCAGCGTGTCCTCGTCCTTGGCCTTGTCTTCCTCGTCCAGCTGGCCGCGCTCGCGGTCCTGCTGCAGGCGCTGCCAGATCGCGTCGAACTCGCCGGTGGCCATCGTCTCGGGAATCGGGAAGCTCGCCTGCGCCGCCAGGGCATCCAGCAGCTGGCGCTTCACGCGCATGCGGCTCACCTGGTCGTATTCGCGCTGGATCTGGCCGCGGATCAGCTCCTTCATCTCGTCGAGCGTCTCGAAGCCGAACTTCTTGGCCATCTCGTCATCCACCGCCGGCAGCACCGGCTGCTTCAGCTTCTTGGCGGTGATGTCGAAGGTCGCTTCCTTGCCGGCCAGCTCCGCCGCGCCGTACTCGGCCGGGAAGGTCACCGTGATGGTCTTGCTTTCGCCGGGGCTCATGCCCTCCAGCTGCTCGGTGAAGCCGGGGATGAACCCGTCGCCGCCGACCTCGATATCCATGTCGTTGGCGGCACCGCCAGGGAAGGGCTCGCCGGCCAGCTTGCCCACGAAATCGCACACCAGCACTTCGCCCTTGGCGGCCGGGCGCACCTCTTCCACGTCCACCATCTCCCGGGCGCGCGTGGCCATCTGGGTCAGCGCCTCGTCCACCTTGTCATCGCCCGGTGTGGCCTTCAGGCGGGTCAGCTCGATCGTGCCGAACTCGGGCAGCGCGATATCGGGCAGCAGCTCCAGCTCCACCTTGAACTCAAGGTCCTTGGCCTCTTCCAGCGAGACCACTTCCACCTTCGGCTGGGTGGCGGCGCGCAGCCCGCGATCGGTCAGCACCTGGCGCGTGGCGTCATTCACGCTCTCTTCCAGCACTTCGGCCATCACCGCGCTGCCGAAGCGGGTCTTCACCACGCCCATCGGCACCTTGCCCGGCCGGAAGCCCGGCAGCTTCACCGTCTTGCTGAGCTCCGTCAGCCGGCTGGCGCGCTTGCCTTCGATATCGGCGGCAGGCACCACGATCGTGAAGCCGCGCTTCAGCCCCTCGGAAAGCGTCTCGGTGACCTGCATCTGTCGGAAATCCTCGTCCATCCGGCCGCGCAAGCGGCGTTCGCAATTCGAAGCCAAAAGCGGCCCCGCGGGAAAAGCGTGGTGCGGGCGAAGGGACTTGAACCCCCACGGCTTGCGCCACCAGAACCTAAATCTGGCGTGTCTACCAGTTTCACCACGCCCGCAGCCCCGCTTGGGCTCACTGCAACCGTGAGCGGGCGCGTTTAGCGCACCCGCGCCCCTCTCACAAGCCGCCCCCTCACATACGCCCGCCCGACAGCGGCGAACACGCCACTGCCGTCACCCGCGCCAGGCGATACAGCCGCACCGCCGCCAGCGTCGCGCCGGGCACCGCGCCCGCCACATGGCGCAAGACCGGCATGTGCTGCAACAGCTGGTCGGACAGGCCCTGCGTCAGCAATTCCACCCCCGCCGTGCCGGCCGCGGTCGCCACCACGCGCCGCGCCAGCGCCCATGTGGCCACCGCGCCGGGCCGCAGCCCATGGATCGCCGCCACCTCCCGCACCAGCCGCACGCCGCGCCAGCCGGCGAGCAACGCATCCAGCGCCGGGTGCGGCGCCAGCGCCACCAGAGCCCCGGCCTGCAGCGCCGCACGCTGCCCCGCCTGCCCCGCCGCCTCCGCCAGTGGGCCTGCCACGTGCAGCTGCAAGGCCGCGCGCAGTTCCACCACGCTCCCGGCCCCGCCCACCGCCGCCCGCACAGCAGTGGGATCGCGCAGCCGAACCGCCACCTGCCCCACCCAGCCCAGCGCCGCCTCCCGCGCCGGCTCCAGCGCGCCGCCCTCCAGCAACGCCCGCAGCCGATCCACCCGCGCCAGCGCCCGCCAGGCCCGCCATTCCGCCGCCAGCGCCCAGAAGATCATCGCCGCGGCCGCGCCCAGCACCGCTGCCGCCGCCCAGCCATAAGCGGCCGCCCGGTCGAACGCCGCCAGCACCAGCTCCACCGCCGAAAGCCCCACCCAGCCCAGCAGCAGCAGCGCCACGCCGCCCACCAGCCACGCCAGGCTCGACGCACCCACACGCTGCCGCACCGCCCCCGGCGCCCAGTCCGGCTCGATCACCGAGGGCGCGCCCGGCAGCGGCTCCAGCAACACCGGCCGCCGCGGCGCCTCCGCCACCGGGGCAGCCCGGGCCTCGTCCACGAATCCGGGCTTCTGGTCGCTCACAGCAGGTCTCCCAGCAACGCCACGAGAATTCCGTCCAGACCGATATGGGGAACCCCGGCCCCGCGTTCAGCCTCGATCCGCGGCGGACGGAACACCGGCAGTTCGAAGTAATCCCCGCCCCAGAACCCTTCCGGCGGCCAGCCCGGCGGCACATCGCCCACGAAATACGGCCGCGCCCGATCCTCGCCCACGGGAACGCCCAGCACCACCTCCACATCCCGCCCGCCCAACGGCACCTTGCCGTCGCGCGTGGCATGGATCGAGGCAGCCACATGCAGGCTCACCCCATCCGACTGTCCCCCTGGGCGCCCCTCCAGCCCGCGTTCGGCCAGCGCCCGCAGCAGGTGCAACAACGCCTCCCGCCGCAGCGCCGGCACGTGATCCGCCTTGGTCGCCACCACCGCCACCCGCGCGATCGGCGACCGCCCGAAGCCCAGCCACCCCGGTGCCCCGCGCAACCCGCGGCACAGATCGGCGATCGCATCCGCCGTGTCCTCGAACGCCGCCCGCCCGGCATGCAGCGCGCCGAGCACGTCCACCAGCAGGATCTGCCGGTCGAAATCCCGGAACGGTCCCTCGAAGAACCCCGCCCGCATCTCCTCGCGATACGCCTCGAACCGCGCCGCCAGCAGCGCCCCGCCGGAGCCCGGCCGCGGCGAGCCGCGCAGCGCCACCGGGAAGAACCACAGCAGCGGCACCTCGCCGCGCGGCCCCGGGTTCAGGAACCGCCCGGGCTGCAGGTAGCGCAGCCCCATCCGCCCGCGCAGCGCATCCAGCGCCTCCCGATACAACGCATGCCCGCGCCGGATCAGCGCCTCATCCGCCGGCGCCTCCTGGTCGAACAGGTCGAGAAACCGCAGGAACCCCTCGGCCATCCCCGCCCGCGCCGGCGTGCGCAACCGCGCCAGCATCGCCTCCGCCCAACCGGCATAGCTCATGCCCACCAGCGGCAGGTCCAGCAGCCACTCCCCGGGATAATCCAGGATATCCAGCCGGATGCGCCGCCGGCCCAGCACCCGCCCCACCGCGGAGCCACGCTCCAGCACGATCTCCAGCGACAGCGCCGCCAGATCCTCGGTCCGCGCCGGCCAGCTCGCCTCCCGCCCGGCCAGCGCCGCCACATGCCTCTCATGGTCGAATCGCGGCAGCGCCAGGCTCCCGGAAGGCAGCAGCCGCACCGATACCAGCCGGTTCGCGCCGCCCTGCTCCAGCCGCGCCCGCAATTCCGGCAACGTGTCCCGCCCGCCGGCCAGCGCGAGCAGGTTCTCCACCAGGGATGTGATGAACACCGTCTTGCCCGCGCGGCTCAGCCCGGTCACGGCGAGATGGATGCGCTCCTCATTGACCGCCCGCTCCACCGCCTCCCACGCCACCCCGCCCACACGCCGCAGCGGGGCCGAGAGCGTGTCGAGCAGCCCGGCCATGGACCGGGTCAGCTGGCCCGGCTGACCGTGTAGTCGGCCACGTCCATCAGCCGTGCCCGCATGGGGGAGGGCGGGAACACCAGAAGCGCGCGCTTCGCCTCGGCCGCGAACTCGCGCGCCCGCTCCAGCGTGGCCGCAATCGCGCCATGCCGTTCCATCAGCCGCATCGCCTCGGCCAGGTCGGCGTCGGTCTGTTCCAGCTCACCCACCGTGCGCTGCCAGAACGCCCGCTCCGCCGCATCGCCCGCCGCCCAGGCGCGCAGCACCGGCAGCGTGATCTTGCCCTCGCGGAAATCGTCGCCCACGGTCTTGCCCAGCGTTTCCTGGTCCGCCGCATAATCCAGCGCGTCATCCACCAGCTGGAAGGCGATGCCCAGGTTCAGCCCGTATTCGGCCAGCCCCCGTTCCTCCGCCTCCGGCCGCGCCGCCACCACTGCGCCCACATGGCACGCCGCCTGGAACAGCGCGGCGGTCTTGCCGCGGATCACCTCCAGGTATTTCGCCTCGCCCGCATCCAGGTCGTTCTGGATCACCAGCTGCAGCACCTCGCCCTCGGCGATGGTGGCCGAGGCCCGGCACAGAATGTCCAGCACCCGCAGCGAGCCATCCTCCACCATCAGCTGGAAGGCGCGCGCGAACAGGAAATCGCCCACGAGAACGCTGGCCTTGTTGCCGAACACCGCATTGGCACTCGCCAGCCCCCGGCGCAGCAGGCTCTCATCCACCACGTCGTCGTGCAGCAGCGTCGCGGTGTGGATGAACTCCACGCAGGCCGCCAGCTTCACATGCCGGGCGTCCGGCGCGTCGTAGCCGCACAGCCGCGCCGCGGCCAGGGTCAGCAACGGCCGCAGCCGTTTGCCGCCGGCGGCCACGATATGCGCCGCAAGCCGCGGGAT
>JAIXTK010000033.1 GCA_027483995.1 Acetobacteraceae bacterium | reverse complement strand
GGGCGCAGTTCGGCCGCGCGGTTGACGATGAGGTCTTCGAGATACCCGGCGGCGGGGGCGGCTTCGGGCAGGCGGTGGTTGGCCCAGCCGAAGGCGCGCGGGAGGCGCAGGGGCGTTGTGGCGGTGGGTTTGCGGGTGGTTTTGGGGCGGATTCGGGGTGTGGGGAGGGTGTTGGACTGCCAGCGGGCGAAGAGGGCGAGGAAGCGATGGGCGATGCGGTGGGCGCGCTGCCAGAGCAGCTCATAGGCCTGCTGGGGGAGGGGCGTGGGGCCGGGCGGGGGCTGGGGGGGCGTGTAGTCGATGGCGAGGCCCATGGTGGGGACGTGCGGGCGCAGGCGTGCCTGGCGGTCCAGGTGGACCCCGATGGCGCGCTTGAGCAGATCGACGAGGAGGGTGAGGTGGTCGGTAATGGACCTCATAGTTGGTGAATATAAATAACTTTCGAGTGCGATGCAAGGGGGATGTGAAGCTTTTTTTGGTGGGTATGGGGGGGCTCGGGCGAAAGCAGGAAAGCGGCAGGGGGTGTGGAAAGGAGGAAGAAAGAAAGGGGCCACAGAGGCACAGAGACACAGAGGAGCAAGGCAAGGGAGGGGTTTTGGCTGGTGGAACCGCTTCGCGTTGCGGTTTTATCCGGGTGGTGGGGTGCGCGTGATAAAAGTCTTTTTGCTTCTTTTTCTTCAGAAAAAGAAGGACTTGCTTGCTTACTCGGTCGGTGTTGTTTCGCGCAGCGGGAAGATTAGGGCGCTGACGGCGACGGCGGCCATGCAGAGGCCGGAGGCGGCCATGGCGAGGGTGAGGGAGTGGCCTTGGGCGATGGCGCCCCAAAGCCAGCTGCCGAGGGTGAGGCCGCCGAAGGTGGCGGCGTAGTAGATCGAGATGGTTCGGCCGACGATCCAGCGCGGGCTGGACATCTGCACGCTGACGCTGAGCACGTTCCATCCGGTGACCCAGCCGAAGCCGCCCAGCGCCAGGGCGATGCCGGCGACGGTGAGGGCGTGGGTGAAGGCCAGGGTGAGGCAGGAGAGGGCGACGGCGGCGCCGGCGAGGCAGAACATGGTGTGCGGGCGCAGGGCGCGGCGCAGGCTGGCGTTGAGCAGGCCGCCGGCGCAGGCGCCGATGCCGAAGCAGGCCATCATGATGCCGAAGGAGACGGCGGTGCCGGAGAGCGCGTCGCGCACGATCAGCGGCAGCAGGGCGAGGATGGAGATGCCGCCGATGCTGTAGAAGGTGCCCTGGACGGTGGCGGCCATGATGGCCGGCGTGCGGGCGGTGAAGCGCAGCCCGTCGACGATGGTGGCCAGGATGGATTTGCGTGGGCCGGGGGGGGAGCGGGTGGTCCAGTTGACGCGCATCAGCACGGCGATGGGGAAGGTGTAGCTGGCGACGCTGAGGATGAGGGCGAAGAGCGGGCCGAAGGCGGCGACCACGACACCGCCCAGGGCGGGGCCGAGGCTGCGCACGGTGTTGAAGCCGAGCGAGTTGAGCGAGACGGCGGCGGGGATCTGGTTGCGTTCGACGATGTCGCCCACCGAGGCCTGCCAAGCGGGGTCGATGAGGGAGGCGCCGCAGCCGGCGAGGAAGATGAGGGCCAGGATGGTCCAGGGGCCGGCGAGGCCGAGGGCGAGGAGGATGGCGAGGCCGGCATAGCTGATGGTGAAGATGATGCGGCCGGCGAGGATCACCTTGCGGCGGCTGTAGCTGTCGGCCAGGGCGCCGGCGGGGATGGAGAGGAGGAAGGCGGGCAGGGTGGTGGCGGCCTGGACGAGGGCGACCATGAGATCCGACGGCGAGATGGTGGCCATGAGCCAGGCGATGGCGACGGTTTGGATGAGCCAGCCGAGGCTGGCGACCTGGATGGAGAGCCAGACGGCGCGGAAGGTGCGGTTGCGCAGGGGGGCGAGCGCGGAGGGGGGTGCCTCTGCTTGGGTCACGCCGGGTGCTCGGTTTGGGGGCCCGCCATGGGTGGGGGGTTTAGCCTGGGTGGGGGTGGGGGTGGTGGGGAGAGTTTGCAGGGCTGGGAGTCGGCGGAGGGTGGCGATCCGGTGCTCATTTTCTCTCGACCCCTCACCCAACCCTCTCCCCCAAGGGGAGAGGGCTTATGCGGTGCTGCTGCTACTTCGCTTCCGCCCGCAGTTCGGCGAAGGTTTCGCTGGCGACGATGAGGGCTTCGCGGACGTAGGGGAGGCCGACATAGACGGAGAGGTGGAGGATGGCTTCGGTGAGTTCCTCCTCCGTCCAGCCGTGGTTGCGGGCCATGCGGAGGTGGACCTTGAGTTCCGGGTAGCGGCCGGTGGCGGTATCCGACGTGACGCAGATGAGGGCGCGGGTTTTGAGATCGAGGCCCGGGCGGGTCCAGACCGCGCCGAAGGCGATGTCGGTGGCGAGTTCGCGGAACTTCACCATGATGGGGTCGGCGTAGAGGGTGGCGTTGAGCTGCTGGGCGTAGCCTTCGCCCATCAGCTTGCTGCGCATTTCCGTGCCTTTGGCGCGGAGGGATTCGTCGGTCATGTGGCTGCTCCCAGGGCGGGTTTGGAGGTGGGGGGGCGGCTGCGGAGGAGGAGGAAGGCGGCAATGGCGACGTTGAGGAGGTTCCAGGCGAAGCCGTTGGCGAAGGCGGCGCGGTAGGAGCCGGTGAGATCGAAGATGGCGCCGGACATCCAGCCGCCGATGGCCATGCCGAGGATGGTCATCATCAGCACGATGCCGACGCGGGTGCCGGCTTCGCGGGCGGGGAAGTATTCGCGGACGATGATGGCGTAGCTGGGGATGATGCCGCCCTGGAACAGGCCGAACATCGCGGAGACGACGTAGAGCGAGGTGAGGCCATCGACCATGAAGTAGATCGCCAGCGCCACGGCCTGCAGGACGGAGCCGATCATGAGGGTGGGCAGGCCGCCGATGCGATCGGCGATCGCGCCGGTGGCCAGGCGGGAGACGATGCCGAAGCCGAACATGAGGGTGAGCATTTCGGCGCCACGGGCGGGGCCGTAGCCGAGATCGGCGCAGTAGGCGACGATGTGGACCTGCGGCATGGACATGGCGACGCAGCAAAGCACGCCGGCGACGCAGAGCAGGAGCATGAGCGTGTTGGGCGGGATGCCGCGCAGCGTGGCGGCCTGGGGCGCGCCGGGGGCGGTGGCGGCGGGGGTGGGGGCGCGGCGGCGCACGGCCAGCGACATGGGGATGAGCACGGCGGCGCAGATGATGCCGATGGCGATGTGGCCCTGGCGCCAGCCGATGCTGTCGATCATCGCCTGCAGCACCGGGGGCCAGAGGGCGGCGGCGAGGTAGTTGCCGGCGGCGCTGATGGCCACCGCAATGCCGCGGTTGCGGATGAACCAGCGCGAGCTGTCGGCCATCAGCGGGCCGAAGACGGCCGAGGAGCCGAGCAGGCCGATGGGGATGGCGTGGGCGGCGGTGAAGACCCAGATGTTCGGCGCGAGGCCGGCGATGACGTAGCCGATGCCGAGACTGGCGCCGCCGATGGCGACGGGCACGGCGACGCCGAAGCGGTCTGCCAGGCGGCCCATCAGCACGCCGCCGAGGGCGAAGCCGATGGTGACGAAGGTGAAGGGCAGCGAGGCACCGGCGCGGTCCAGGCCGAATTCGGTCTGGATGTGCGGCAGGACGACGACGGCGGACCACATGCCCGCGCCGCCGATGGTGCCGAGGACGAGGGCGAGGCCGAGGCGGTACCAGGCGTAGGGCGAATCCTCGACGGCGGCGGTGGTGGTGGGCACGCGGCTATTCCCAGCCCGGGGGCGGGGTGAAGGCGCGCCAGGATTTTTCGAGCAGCTTGGCGACCTCGATGGTGGTGCGGTCTTGATACATGCCGCCGAGGATCTGGACGCCGTAGGGGAGGCCGGATTTCGAGAGGCCCAGGGGGGCGACGGTGCCGGGGAGGAGGTAGAAGCTGGCCAGCCCCGCCCAGAACATCTGGTCTGTGACCGGGACGCGGGCGCCGTTCACCGGGATGGTGCGTTCGTGGCGCTCGCCGGCCTGGTCGTGCGGGAAGGCAGGGGAGGCGGCCTGGGGGGTGAGGAGGACATCCCAGCTTTGGAAGAACGTCTCCCATTCGCGGATCATGCGCTGGCGGCGTTCGTTGCGCTGGAGGAATTCGCGGTGGGTGAGCGAGATGCCCCGGGCCATCTGCGCGACATAGGGCGGGGTTTTGGCGGTGATCGCCTGCTTCGCCTTCAGCCAGCGTTCGGCGCCGGCATCGTCCAGCCCGACGGCGGTGGTGGCGCGCAGCATCTCGATATAAAGGGTGTTGCCCTCGGCGAGGTCGAAATCGGGGCGGGCGGTGAGGCTGACCTTGGCGCCCTGCTTGCGGAGGAACTTGCCGAGTTTTTCGAGTTCGGCCTGCATTTCGTGCTCGACGTCGGAGCAGGGGTGCACGGCCATGATGGCGACGCGCAGGCCGGCGAAGCTCTTGGCGCGGGGGGCGGGGAGCTTGAGCTGCCAGGCGGATTCGGTGCCGGACCAGCCGGCCATGATGTCCAGGCCGATGGCGAGGTCGTCTGCCGAGCGGGCCAGCGGGCCGACGACGGCCATGTCCAGCTCGTCGATATTGTCGAAGATGGCGTGGCCGGTTTGCGGGCAGATGCCGTAGCTGGGCTTGTGGCCGAAGACGCCGCAGAAATGGGCGGGGTTGCGGATGGAGGCGCCGATGTCGCTGCCGGTTTCCATGCCGGTGAGGCCGGCGGCCAGGGCGGCCGCGGAGCCGCCGGAGGAGCCGCCGGGGACGCGGGTGGGGTCCCACGGGTTGCCGGTGGTGCCGTAGACGGCGTTGAAGCTCTGCCAGTCGGCGAGGTTGAGGGGGACGTTGGTCTTGCCGAACAGGACGGCGCCGGCCTGGCGGTAGCGGGCGACGGTGATGCTGTCGGTTTTGGCCTTGTGGTCCCTGAGGACGGGGTTGCCCCAGGTGGTGGGCAGGCCGGTGGCG
>JAIXTK010000373.1 GCA_027483995.1 Acetobacteraceae bacterium | reverse complement strand
GACCCAGTTCGGCTACTCCGCCGAGGAGATCGAAAAGCTGAAGGCGGAAGGCATCCTGCACACCATGCGCAAGAAGTAGATCAGGCAGCCACAGAGAGCACAGAGAAACAAGCCAGATGCTTCTCCGTGCTCTCTGTGGTCCTCCGTGCCCTCTGTAACCCCTTTCTGGCCTACCCCAACGAAGCGCAAGCCGCCGCCAGCCAGGCCCGCTCCTCGCCCTGCAACTGCGGCCCCACGATCGCCTCCACCTGGGCGTGGTACGAATTGATCCAGTCCACCTCCGCCCGGGTCAGCAGCGCGGTATCGATCAACCGCCGATCGAACGGCGCCCAGGTCAGCGTCTCGAAGCGCAGGAACGGCTTGGCCGCCTGCGGGAACTCCGCCTCCACCGCCAGGATGAGATTCTCCAACCGGATCCCATACCCCCCCGGCAGGTAGAAACCAGGCTCATTGGACAGGATCATCCCCGCCTCGATCGGGATCGGCTTGGCGGCGCGGGAGATGCTGACCGGCCCCTCATGCACGCTGAGATAGCTGCCCACCCCGTGCCCGGTGCCGTGGTCGTAATCCAGCCCCACCTGCCACAACGCCGACCGCGCGAAGGCATCCACATGGGCCCCTGCCACCCCGCGCGGGAACACCAGCGTCGCCAGCGCGATGTGCCCCTTCAGCACCCGCGTCCAGCGCGCCCTGATCTCCGCCGGCGGCGCGCCCGGCCCGGTCCAGACAGTCCGCGTAATATCCGTCGTCCCGTCGGAATACTGCGCCCCGCTATCGATCAGGTACAGCTCGTTCGGCTGGATCGCCCGGTTGGTCTCCTCGCTCACCCGGTAATGGATGATCGCCCCGTTCGGCCCGGAGCCGGAAATGGCCGGGAAGCTCTCGCCGCGGAACATCGAAACCTGCTCACGGAACGCAATCAGCTGCGCCGCCGCCGACATCTCGGTCTCCCGCCCCGCGGCACGCTCCATCCAGCGCAGGAACCGCGAAACGGCCACGGCATCGCGATGATGGGCATTGCGGCTGCCCTGCCGCTCCACCTCGTTCTTGCGCGCCTTGGGCAGGATGCAGGGGTCCATCCCCGCCACCACCTCCGCCCCCGCCGCGCGCAGCGTCTGGGCGAACCAGGCCGGCGAGCCCGAAGCATCCACCCGCACCCGCTTGCCCTTCAGCCGCGCAAGCGCCCCCGGCAGCGCCGCCCGATCCTGGACGGAGACGGCATTGCCGATCCACGCCCGCGTCTCCTCCGGCACCTTCTGCGGCGCCATGAACAGCTCGCAGCCGCCATCGGCATGCACCAGCAGGAAGCCGAGCGCGAACGGCGTGAACGGCACGTCGTCGCCGCGGATGTTCAGCAGCCAGGCGATGGAGGCGGGATCGGTCACCACCGCCGCATCCTGGCGCTCGGCGGCCAGCGATGCGGCCACCAGCTCGCGCTTCTTCGCGGACTCAAGCCCGGCGAATTCAATCGGGTGCGGCAATGCCGGTGCCATTGGCGCGGCCGGTTGATCGGCCCACACTGCGTCGATCGGGTTGTTCTCCGTGGCCACCAGCGCCAGCCCCTTCTCGGCATAGCGCTGCACCGCCTCCTCGCTGAAATGCAGCGGGTCGTAGCCGATGCGCGCGCCGGCCTTGGCGGTCTGCGCCAGCCAGTCCGTCGGCGGCTCGTCGGTGATGTGCCGCCGCTCCCACAACGCGGCATCAGTCTGTTCGGCCAACTGCAGCACGTAGCGCCCATCGGTGAAGGCTGCCGCACGGTCCGCCAGCACCACCGCCAGGCCCGCGCTGCCGGAAAACCCGGTCAGCCAGCGCAGCCGGTCGGCGCGTGCCGGCACGTATTCGCCCAGGTGCTCATCGGCCCGCGGCACCAGGAAGCCATCCAGCCCCTGGCGGGCCATTTCGGCCCGGAAGGCGGCAAGTCGTTCGGCAAGGCTGGGTTGCAACATCGGAAGGACCTCAAGGCTGGGTTAATTAATTTGCATAGCTAGTTAACGGTCCATGCGTCCTGTGCATTGCTGCATCTGCGAACACGATAGTTCCCCTAACGTGGCCCATTCGGTATCAAGACACCACACGATGATCGCGTGGCCGAAAGCGCAAGTGCCGGAGAGCCCGCCACGATCACCTCTTCCAGGGACTATCCCCATGACCGCTCATGTCAGCAAGGAGCAGCTGGGTCTGATGTTGCCCGGCACGATGTCGCACTACGACCAGAATGAACCCGAGTATCTGGAGGCCCCGCGCCCCGGCGTACTCGCCAGCCTTATGCTGGCCGTCTCCGGCTGGGTTTCCAGCAGCACGGAGGTGAAGGAGGTGTCCAGCCTCTCCGACGCGCAGCTGGCCGATATCGGCATCAACCGCGGCGAGATTCCGCTGGTGAACGACCACGCCTTTGCCACTCAGCGCAATCAGGATCGCGTGCTCGCGGCCCTGCAGGCCGGCCGTATCGCCGGCGGCTGAGGTTCCTTCCCGCGGCACACCTCTCCCCCCAGAGGCGCCGCGGACGGGCCGGCTCGCTCCCCCTCCCCCCCTCGGGGGGCGGGCCGGTTATCACGACTGCTAGGGCCGGCCACGCCGCCCAACGCAAGCGCCCAGGGCCCATGCCTCGCAAGAGGATGGGCCCTTTTCGTTGGCCGGCATCCTGCTCCAGTCTGGCGCCGCTGCATGGGGGGCAATGCAAGGTGACCGCATGACATCGCCGATCCGCCGCCGTGCCGTGATCGCCGCACCCGGCGTGTTGGCGGGAATGGGCTTGGCGCATGCCCAGCCGGCCGCCACGGGGCCGATGGCCGCCGTCTTCGCCCGCTGGATGGCGGCCCACGGCGTCACGTCCGGCGTGGTCGCGCTGGCGCTGGAGGGGCAGCTGGTGCAGCTGGCGGGCTTCGGCGGTGCCGACCCCATGGCACGGGTGCCGGTCTGGAGCCTGTCGAAGTTCATCACCGGCCTGGCCGTGGCGCGGCTGGCCGGGCATGGCCGGCTTGCGCTGGAGTCGATGCTCGGCACGCTACCGCCCCGGCGGATGCTGCACGGGCCGCTGGCGACGCTGCGGCTGGCCGACCTGCTGTCCCACCGCACCGGCCTGGCGCGCCGGTTCGGCGGCGAGGCGGTGCCAGGCCTGCAAGCCCTGCTGCGCACCGCCCGGCCGCGCGAGCTCTCGCCCGAGCAGCTGGTACCGGCACTGCTGGTGGTGCGGCCGGAGCGGCCGGCCGGGGTGGCGTATGAATACGCCAACACGAATTTCCTGCTGGCGGGCCTCGCCGTCGCGGAGGTGGCGGGCCAGCCCTATGCCGACTTCACCGCGCAGCAGGTGCTGGCACCGCTTGGCATCCGCCGGCCGGCCCTGGACTCCACCTGGGGCGTGCTGGGTGCCACCGGCGGCTGGTCGCTGTCGGCGCCGGAATACCTGGCGCTGCTGTTGCGCGGCGAACGGCTGGTGCCGCCAGCGGTGGCGGCCTGGATGCGCGATCCCACCGGCAAGGCAACGACGCAGGACGGGCCCGTGTTCTACAGCCTGGGCCAATTGCGCCGGCAAGTGGCAGGCGGGCAGAACCGGTGGCACAGCGGGTCCTGGACCTATCGCTGGCCGGCCTGGGAGGTGGATGTCAGCGCCGGCACCTTTGCTGTGCACGCGGCGGACGGCGCCGCCTGGTTCGCAGCCTATCGCCCCCACCCCGGCGATGCCGCGGTCGCGGCGCTGGACCGGGCGCTGTGGGAGGGTCGGCGGGCCAGTTCCCCGGGCACGGCATTGGACTGGAGCCGCTTCGTCGACCCCGTCAGGTCATGACGCGGTCTGGGAATGCCCGCCACGCTTGCGCAGGATCAGGGTAGCCCAGCCGCGCCCGACCGGGTCGTTGGCGGAGCGGGGCTCCACCAGGACACGCTCCAGCACCAGGCCCTGGGCCCGGTGCGCCGCCAGCACCCAGGGCACCTGGCTCGCCAGCAACCCGGCGAGGATGGCGGTGCCGCCCGGCGCCAGATGGCGGGCAAGGTGGCGCGCCATGCGGGTCAGGGGGCGGGCCAGGATATTGGCGAAGACGAGATCATAGGGCGCGTGGCGGGTGAGCACCGGGGAGGTCCAGCCATCCGCGCGCAGCGCCCGCAGGCGGCCGGACAGCCCGTTGCGGAGGGCATTGGACCGGGTGACCCGCACCGACCAGGGATCGATGTCGGTGGCCAGCACACGGCGATGCAGCAGCTTCGCCGCCGCCAT
>JAIXTK010000315.1 GCA_027483995.1 Acetobacteraceae bacterium | reverse complement strand
GGAAGCAGCCCATCTCGACCCCACCGTCATCAACGGCGGCATCATCAACAACTACGGCACCAACACCCGCATGGGCGCCGGCGAATGGATGGTGGTGGAAGCCGACGAATCCGACGGCTCCTTCCTCCGCCTGCCCGCCACCATCGCGGTCGTCACCAACATGGACCCGGAGCACCTGGACCACTGGGGCACCGGGGAGGCGATGCTCGCCGGCTACGACCAGTTCGTGCAGAACGTGCCCTTCTACGGCTTCGCCGTGCTCTGCATCGACCACCCCGCCGTGCAGCAGATGATCCCGCGCCTGTCCGATCGCCGCATCATCACCTACGGCTTCTCGCCCCAGGCCGACGTCCGCGCCGACAAGCTGGTGATGGACAAGCTCGGCGCCACCTTCGAGGTCACCATCGCCGACCGCGCCCGCGGCCGCAGCCGCAAGATGGGCCCGTTCCGCCTGCCCATGCTCGGCCAGCACAACGTGCAGAACGCGCTCGCCGCGGTCGCCATCGGCGCCGAGATGGAGATCGACGACGCCACGCTGCGCACCGCCTTCGCCGGCTTCAAGGGCGTCAAGCGCCGCTTCACCAAAACCGGCGAGGCCGGCGGCATCACCGTCATCGACGATTACGGCCACCACCCCGTTGAGATCGCCGCCGTGCTGAAGGCCGCTCGCCAGGCCGGCGCCGCCAATGTCGTCGCCGTGGTGCAGCCGCATCGCTACTCCCGTCTCTCATCCCTCTTCGCCGAGTTCTGCACCTGCATGAACGACGCCGGAACGGTGATCGTGGCCGACACCTACGCCGCCGGCGAAGCCCCGATCGAAGGTGCGAATCGCGACGCCCTGGTCGAAGGCCTGCGCGCCCGCGGCCATCGCAGCGTGGTGCCGCTGCCCGGCCCGGAACACCTGGCCGAGATGGTGCACGCCATCGCCCGCCCCGGCGATTTCGTCGTCTGCCTCGGCGCCGGCAACATCACCCAATGGGCCGCCGCCCTGCCCGGCGAACTGCTCAAGCTCCAGGCCGGCCTGAAGGCCAAGCCGGGAGGCGGCGCATGATGGTGATGGAACGCGACCCCATCGCGGAAGCCGCCGCCCAGCTGCGCGGCCGCGCCCAGCAGAACGCCCCGCTCGGCCCCACCACCTGGTTCCGCGTCGGCGGCGCCGCCGAATGGCTCGTCCGCCCGGCGGACGTGGACGACCTTCGCGCCTTCCTCGCCGCCCTGCCGCACACCATCCCCGTGGTCGCCATCGGCGCCGCCTCCAACCTCATCGTGCGCGACGGCGGCGTGCGCGGCGTGGTCATCAAGCTCGCCCGCGGCTTCACCGCCATCGAAACCGATGGCAACGCCGTCATCGCCGGCGCCGCGGCGCTGGACATCACCGTCGCCGAACACGCCGCCGCTGCCGGCCTCGCCGGCATCGAATTCCTCTCCGGCATCCCCGGCAGCATCGGCGGCGCCATCGCCATGAACGCCGGCGCCTATGGCAGCGATGTCGCGTCCTGCCTCGACTGGGCCGAGATCGTCACCCGCGACGGCCAGCTCCTGCGCCTGCCCGCCGAGGCCCTCACCCTCACCTACCGCCACGCCGCCCTGCCCCCCGGCAGCGTCGTCGTCCGCGCCCGCTTCCGCGCCATGCCCGGCGAGCCCGCCACCATCGCCGCCCGCATGGCCGAAATCCGCGCCGCCCGCGAAGCCAGCCAGCCCGTCCGCGCCCGCACCGGCGGCTCCACCTTCCGCAACCCCACCTCGTCCGAGAGCAGCCTCAAGGCCTGGGAGCTGATCGACGCCGCCGGCTGCCGGGGCCTGATCCGCGGCGGCGCCCAGGTCAGCGAGAAGCACTGCAACTTCCTGCTCAACACCGGCACCGCCACCGCCGCCGACATCGAAGGCCTGGGCGAGGAGGTCCGCACCCGCGTGCGCGCCATGAGCGGCGTGGACCTGCACTGGGAAATCCGCCGCATCGGCGTCACCAACAGGGAGCCCATGCCATGACCCGCGTCGCGGTCCTCTACGGCGGCATGTCCGCCGAGCGCGAGGTCTCCCTCTCCACCGGCCGCCAGGTCATCACCGCCCTGCGCGAGGCCGGCTACGAGGTCACGCCCGTTGAAGTGCACAACGACCTCGCCGCCGTCATCCGCGCGCTGGATCCGCGCCCCGATGCCGTCTTCAACGCCCTGCACGGTCGCTTCGGCGAGGATGGCGCCATCCAGGGCGTGCTCGATTGGCTTGCCATCCCCTACACCCATTCCGGCGTGCGCGCCTCGGCGCTCGCCATGGACAAGGTCGCCGCCAAGGCCGTCTTCGCCGCCGCCGGCCTGCCCGTGCCGCGCGGCCAGGTGGTGGACATCGCCGCCCTGGAACACAACGACCCGATGCCGCTGCCCTACGTCATCAAGCCGATCAACGAGGGCAGCTCGGTCGGCGTGGAGATCATGCGCGAGGGCGGCAACCGCCGCGCCGCCGTCGCCGCCAGCTGGAGCTTCGGCGCCGAGGCCCTGGTCGAGGAATTCATCCCCGGTCGAGAACTCACTGTCGCCGTCATGGGCGAGAAAGCCCTCGCCGTCACCGAAATCACCGCCGCCAACGGCGACTTCTACGACTACGAGGCGAAATACGCCGATGGCGGCTCGCGCCACGTCATCCCCGCCCCCGTCCACCCGGAGATCTACACCCGCGCCATGGACGTGGCATTGCGCGCCCACCGCGCGCTGGGCTGCCGCGGCGCCAGCCGCTGCGACTTCCGCTACGACGACACAAAGGGCGAGCCCGGCCGCCTGGTGCTGCTGGAGCTGAACACCCAGCCCGGCCTCACCCCCACCTCGCTCCTGCCGGAGCAGGCAGCCCACCTGGGCATGAGCTTCCCGCAGCTTTGCGCCTGGATGGTGGAGAACGCCGCATGTCGCGCGTAAACCGCCGCGCCATCCCCCCCACGCCGCCGCGCCTGCAGGACAGGCCCGGCCGCTGGAAGCTGCTGTGGCGCAACCAGCGCCGCCGCCTGCGCACCGCCGCCCTGCTCGGCGGCCTCGCCGTCTTCGTCTTCGGCGGCCTCTACACCGTGCAGGCGCTCGGCGACGGCGCCAATGTCCGCGAACGCGTGGGCGACGTCGCCGCCACCCTCGGCCTGCGCGTCACAAACGTCGTCATCGAAGGCCGCACCAAAACGCCGCAGGTGATGCTGAACGCCGCCCTGGGCATCCGCCCGGGCGAGCCGATCCTCAGCTACTCGCTCTCCGAAGCGCGCCAGCGCCTGGAAAGCATCAAGTGGGTGGAACACGCCACGGTGGAACGCCGCCTGCCCGGCACCATCCTGGTCCGCCTCACCGAACGCCGCCCCTTCGCCGTCTGGCAGACCGAGGGCAAGTTCCTCCTGGTCGACCGCGAAGGCGAGGTCGTCGCCGATTCCGATGTCGCCTCCTTCGCCGACCAGCTCCCCCTCGTCGTCGGCCCCGGTGCGCCCAAGCACGCCGCGGCGCTGATGGAACTCCTCGGCGCCCAGCCCGAACTCATGAAGCGCGTCGTCGCCGCCGTGCGCGTGGCCGAACGCCGCTGGAACCTGCGCATGACCAACGGGGCCGACGTGATGCTGCCCGAAGGTGGCGAAGCCCCGGCGCTCGCCCGCCTCGCCGAACTGCACACCAGCCAGAGCCTGCTCGACCGCCCGCTCGCCGTGGTGGACCTGCGCCTGCCAGACCGCCTCGTGGTCCGCCCGCAACCCGACCCGAAACCCCAAGCCCAGGGCCGCCGGACATGACCGACCTGTCGCGCCGCACGCTGGCTCCGCCCGATATCTCCACGGAGCGCGACGAGCAGCCCTCCCGCCGGGCCCGCCAGTCCGGCCCGTTCGGCGTGCTGGATATCGGCACCACCAAGATCGTCTGCGTCATCGGCCGCGCCGAGTCGGATGGTACGCTGCGCGTCCTCGGCTTCGGCTGGCAGAAGGGCCGCGGCGTGCGCGGCGGCGGCATCGTCGACATCGAGGAAGCCGAGCGCGCCATACGTGCCGCCGTGGGCAGCGCAGAGGAGGAGGCGGGTGTTCGCCTCTCCCGCGTCACCATCAACCTCTCCTGCGGCCAGCCGGAAAGCCGGCTGTTCAACGTGCAATGGCCGGTCGGCGGCCGCTCCGTCTCGGAAGCCGATATCCGGAAGGTGCTGCAGGAAGGCCGCACCCGCGCCCAATCCCCCGGCCGCTCCATCATCCACATCCTGCCGATGGCCTTCTCGGCCGACGACGCGCAGGGCGTGGCCGATCCGCGCGGCCTGCACTGCGAACAGCTCATCGGCCGCCTGCACGTCGTCGATGCCGGCACCACCGCGCTGCGCACGCTGGATGCCTCGCTCGCCCGCTGCGACCTGGAAATGGGCGACCTCGTCTCCGCCCCCATGGCGGCCGGCATTGCCACCCTGGTGGAAGACGAGAAGCTGCTGGGAGCCACCGTGCTGGACATGGGCGGCGGCACCACCGGCATGGCCGTCTTCGCCGAGAACCACCTGCTCCACACCGAACAGCTTCCCCTCGGCGGCCTGCATGTCACGCGCGACATCGCCAGCGTGCTCTCCACCACCGTCACCGCCGCCGAGCGCCTCAAAACCCTCTGGGGCAGCGCACTCGTGAGCCCGGATGACGAGCGCGAGATGCTCCCCGTCCCCCTGGTGGGGGAGGACGAGCACCACATCGCCAAGGTGCCGCGCAGCATGATCGTCAACATCATCCGCCCGCGGCTGGAGGAAACCTTCGATCTCGTGCGCCAGCGGCTGGATGCCTCCGGCCTCGGCCGCGTCGCCGGCCACCGCGTCGTCCTCACCGGCGGCGCCAGCCAGCTGGCCGGCGTGCGGGAGATGGCCGCCGAGATCCTTGGCCGCCAGGTCCGCCTCGGCCGCCCCGCGCCGCTGCGCGGCCTGCCCGATTCGGCCCAGGGCCCCGCCTTCGCCACCGCCGTCGGCCTCCTGTCCTGGAGCTCCGGCGAAGGCCGCCGCCTGCCCGATCTCGACCTCGAAGCCGAAGCGCCACGCGGCCTGTTCAGCCGCATCGTCGCCTTCCTGCGCGAGCGGGTGTGACGATGGCGCAACACACGGTGATACGCCGAAGAAACGACTCGCCGCAGATGCCAAACAATCCAGCACGGGCGTTTGCGAATCGAATTTGCGCGGTAGAAGTGAAACAGCCCGGGAGCCCTGCCTGATGACCTTGAACCTCACCATCCCCCAGCAGATGCATACGGATTTCACGCCGCGCATCACCGTCATCGGCGTGGGCGGCGGCGGCACCAACGCGGTCGACAACATGATCGCCATGAACCTCCAGGGCGTGGAGTTCGTGGTGGCCAACACCGATGCGCAGCAGCTCATGCATTCGCGTGCAGACCGCCGCATCCAGCTTGGCCCCCATCTCACCCAGGGCCTCGGCGCCGGCGCCAAGCCGGAAGTCGGCCGTGCGGCCGCCGAGGAAGCCGCCGAGGAGCTGTATCGCCACCTCGATGGCGCCCACATGGTCTTCATCACCGCCGGCATGGGCGGCGGCACCGGCACCGGGGCCGCACCCGTGATCGCGCGGATGGCCCGTGAACGCAGCATCCTCACCGTCGGCGTCGTCACCAAGCCCTTCACCTTCGAAGGCAACCGCCGCGCCCGCTCGGCCGAACAGGGCATCGCCGAGCTGCAGGAGTATGTCGATACCCTCATCGTCATCCCCAACCAGAACCTCTT
>JAIXTK010000443.1 GCA_027483995.1 Acetobacteraceae bacterium | reverse complement strand
GCCCTGCTGGGCCTCGTCATGGGCCAGGCGGTGGTCTGGTACACCGGCCAGTTCTACGCCCTGTTCTTCCTCGGCAGCGTGCTGAAGGTGGACAACTTCACCACCAACCTGCTCATCGCCTGGTCGCTGCTGCTCGGCTCCGGCGGGTTCGTGCTGTTCGGCTGGCTGTCGGACAAGATCGGCCGCAAGCCGATCATCCTGGGTGGCTGCCTGCTCGCCGCACTCACCTACTTCCCGCTGTTCAAGCTGATGTCGTACGAGGCCAACCCGGCGCTGACCAAGGCGCATGAGGAAATCCAGGTCCGCGTGCTGGCCGACCTCGACACCTGCTCGTTCCAGTTCAACCCCACCGGCACGGCCAAGTTCACCGAGCCCTGCGACATCGCCAAGGCGGCCCTTGCCCGCCTGTCGGTGAACTACAAGGTGGAGGCGGCGCCGAAGGGCTCCGTCGCCGCGGTCAAGATCGGCAACGAAGCGCCGATCCCGGCCAACGCCGCGAACTTCACCGCCACGCTGGGCGCCGCCATCACCAAGGCCGGCTACCCCGCGGCGTCCAACCCGTCCGTTGTGAAGATGGCCCATCCGTTCGACATCTTCCGCGAACAGCCGGCGGTGCTGATCGGCATCCTCACCATCCTGGTGATCTACGTCACCATGGTCTACGGCCCGATCGCCGCGGCGCTGGTGGAGATGTTCCCCACCCGCATCCGCTACACCTCCATGTCGCTGCCCTACCACATCGGCAATGGCTGGTTCGGCGGGCTGATGCCGGCCACCGCGTTTGCCATGATCGCGCAGACCGGCGACGTGTACTACGGGCTTTGGTACCCGATCGTGATCGCGCTCGCCTGCGTGGTGATCGGCCTCTTCTTCGTGCCGGAAACCAAGGACCGCGACATCTTCGACGACGGCCGGGCCTGAACCCAGCCATATCGCGAAGCCTGAACGGCGCCGGGGGGCAACCCCCGGCGCTTTTTCGTGGCCCGGCCTGCCGCGGCTGTTTGCCGCCCCACCCTGGCGCGTGGCAAAATGATGCAACGCCGGAGGACGCCATGCCCCAGAAATCCTATGACCAGACCATCGCCGACTGGCAGCGCGATCCGCAGGCTTTCTGGGCCGAGGCCGCCCAGGGCCTCGATTGGACCCGCAAGTGGGACCGTGTGTTCGATCCCTCGATGGGCCCCTACGGCCAATGGTTCGCCGGCGGCGAACTGAACACCTGCGCCAACGCGCTGGATCGCCACGTCGCCGCCGGCCGCGGCAGCCAGGCCGCGCTGATCTGGGACAGCGCAATGGAAGGCCGGGTGGAGACCTTCACCTACGAAAGGCTGCGCGACCGCACCGCGAAGGTGGCCGGCGCCCTGCGTGCCCTGGGCGTGCAGAAGGGCGACCGCGTGGTGATCTACATGCCGATGATCCCCGAGGCCGCCATCACCATGCTCGCCTGCGCCCGGCTCGGCGCCATCCACTCCGTGGTGTTCGGCGGCTTTGCGGCGGCCGAACTGGCCAAGCGCATCGAGGACGCGGAGCCCAAGCTGATCGTCTGCGCCTCCTGCGGGCTCGAGCCCGGGCGCGTGGTCGCCTACAAGCCGATGGTCGACCAGGCGATCGAGATCAGCACCCACAAGCCGCAGGCCTGCCTGGTGTTCCAACGCCCCCAGGCCACCGCCGCGATGGCCCCGGGGCGGGACCACGATTTCGCCGCAGCCGAAGCCGCCGCCGCACCGGCCGATCCCGTGCCGGTGGCCGCCACCGATCCGCTCTACATCCTCTACACCTCCGGCACGACCGGAAAGCCCAAGGGCGTGGTGCGCGACACCGGCGGCCATGCCGTGGCGCTGCTCCATTCCATGCGCATGATCTACGGCGTGGAACCAGGGGATGTGTACTGGTCCGCCAGCGACGTGGGCTGGGTGGTGGGCCATTCCTACATCATCTACGCCCCGCTCCTCGCCGGCTGCACCTCTGTGATGTACGAGGGCAAGCCGGTCGGCACGCCCGATGCGGGCGCCTTCTGGCGCGTCTGCGCCCAGCACGGCGTGCGCGTGCTGTTCACCGCCCCCACCGCGCTGCGCGCCATCAAGCAGCAGGATCCCGAGGGCAAGCTGCGCCAGACATACGACCTCTCGAAGCTCGAAGCCCTCTACCTCGCCGGCGAGCGCTGCGATCCGCCCACCGCGATCTGGGCCGCCGAACAGCTGCAAATCCCGGTGGTCGATCACTGGTGGCAGACCGAAACCGGCTGGGCGATCACCGCCGGCTTCCGCGGCCTCGGCCTGTTCCCGGCCAAGCCCGGCGCCGGCGGCCGGCCCTCCCCGGGCTACGACGTGCAGGCGCTGGACGATGACGGCAAGCTGCTGCCGCGCGGTACCGCCGGCAATCTGGTGGTGAAGCTGCCCATGCCCCCCGGCGCCGCGCCCACGCTGTGGAACAACGACGACGGCTACCGCACCTCCTACCTGTCGGATTACGCCGGCTGGTACCGCACCGGCGATGCCGGCGTGATCGACGAAGACGGCGATGTGTGGGTGATGGGCCGCACCGACGACATCATCAACGTCGCCGGCCATCGCCTTTCCACCGGCGCGATGGAGGAGGTGCTGGCCGCCCACCCGGCCGTTGCCGAATGCGCCGTGGTGGGTGCCGCCGATGACCTCAAGGGTCAGGTGCCGCTCGGTCTTGTCGTGCTCAAGGCCGGCGTGAACACGGATGAGGCGGTGATCCTGCGCGAGCTCGTCGCCCTGGTGCGGGACCGGATCGGCCCCGTGGCCGCCTTCAAGGATGCCCGCGTGGTGAAGCGCCTGCCCAAGACGCGCAGCGGCAAGATCCTGCGCGCCTCCATCCGCCGCATCGCCGATGGCCAGCCGGCCAATGCGCCGGCCACGATCGACGACCCCGCGATCCTGGATGAGATCGGGGCCGCCCTGGGCAAGCCCGCCGCTTGAGGCGCGCCGTGGCGGCGGCTTGGCACCGGGCCGCCCCGGCGCTGGTTGTGCTGGCGGGCATCTCCGCCGTGGCGCTGCTGTGGATCTGGGGCAGCGATGCCTATCTGCACCTGCGCGCCGCGGCGGGTCTGAAGCCGTACTCCCCGTTCCTCGATCTTCACGCCGTGATGTCTGCCATCGAATGCTGGCATCGCGGCGTGGATGTCTATGCCCAGAATCCCTGCGACGTGTTCGGGCGGCTGCATATCTATTCGCCGCTCTGGCTGCGGTTGCCGCCGGTCTTCGGCGATCCCGCCCTGCTGCGCCCGCTGGGCCTTCTGCTGGCCGTCGCCTTCGCGGCGAGCCTGTTGTGGCTGCCGGCGCCGCCGCGCGGCCGGGCGGAGCTGGCGGTGCTGCTCGCCACCGCCTCCCCGGTGGTGGCCTTCGCGCTGGAGCGCGCCAATGCCGACCTGCTGATCTTCCTGCTGGTGGTGGCAGGCGCCCTGCTCGCCGCACGCGGCCAGGCGGCGCGGATCGGCGGCTACGCGCTGTTCCTGCTGGGGGCGCTGCTGAAATTCTATCCGCTGGTGCTGCTCGCCGTGGTGCTGCGCGAACGGCCACGCGTGGTCTTCGCGCTGGTACTGGTGGCGGCGGCGATCGTGCAGACGAGCCTTGGGGCCTTCGGAGACGAGACACGGCGCGCCATCGGCAACATCCACATACAGGCCCTGTTCTGGGGCAGCTTCGCCGCGCACAACCTGCCGCGCGGCCTGTTCCTGGCCACCGGTTCCATGGTCGCGGCGGCGCTCGCGCTGGCAGCG
>JAIXTK010000015.1 GCA_027483995.1 Acetobacteraceae bacterium | reverse complement strand
CGGGCCCGTGGTGGATGGCGAGGTTCTGCCGCGGCAGGTTTTCGCCCCGGAAGCCACGGCGCTGTCGGCGCATATCCCGCTGCTGATCGGCGACATGAAGGACGAATCGGCCAGCTTCGTCGCCACCGACGACGCGATGTGGTTCCGCACGCTGGACGAGGCGGAGCTGCGGCGCCGGGTGGGGGCGCTGGCCGGCGGCGATGCAGATCGGGTGATCGCGGCCTATCGCGCCGCGAACCCCGGCATGAACCCGGCGGAGCTGCTGATCGCGATCAAGACCGATGCCGAGTTCCGCCTCCGCTCCCTGCTGGTGGCCGAGCGCCAGGCGGCGCTGCGGGCGGCGCCCGTGTTCATGTATTCGTTCGAGTGGGAGACGCCGGTGCATGAGGGGCGGCTGAAATCGCCGCATGCGCTGGACGTGCCCTTCGTGTTCGACACGCTGGACCTGACGCGCGCGCATGGCGACCAGGCGGAGGCCTTCGCGCTGTCGGCGCTGATGGCGGAAACCTGGATCGCCTTTGCCCGCACCGGGCGGCCGGCGCATCCGAACCTGCCGGACTGGCCGGCCTTCGATGCGGCGCGGCGGGCAACGATGGTGCTGGATGCGGAATGCCGGCTGGTGCACGACCTGCGGCCGCATGGGCGGATCTGGGCGGAGATCGCGGGCTGATGGTCCGGGCGCCATTGCCCCTGTAGGATGCGGCATCGCGTTTTCTGGAGCTGCCATCGTGCCGACGATCCTGCGTATGTCGCTCGATGCCATCCTGGGCCTGGCGGATTTCCTCGATGATGTGCCCCGGGATGCCGAAACGGTCCGGATTCCCGAATTCCCGACCGCCGAGGACCTGCTCGCCGTCACGGGCGATGCCGAGCGGGATTGGCGAACGGAGCAGCTTCTGAGCCGGCTTGCCGCCCGCGCGGCGCTGCGTGACCGCATGGGCATCGCCGTGGTCCGGCTGGAGGGCGCGGCGTATCGGCAGTGGCTGGGTGGGAGGGTGAACGCGCCGGCATTGCAGACCGAATACATGCACAGCCGGACGGAGCTGGTGACAGGCGCGGCCGCGCTGCGGGCGCTAGGGTTGCCGCTTGAGGTGGCGAAGCCGCTGGGCAAGCTGCGGCCGGCGGTGGGGAGCAGCCTCGCGGCCCGGCTGGCGCGCTGGGTGATGCGCGAGGAGTCCTCGCCGGAGGAGCTGGAAAGCCTGGCCGGGGAACTGCTGCAGAAGCGCCAGGATGGGGCCATCAGGATCCTGCAGGAGATGCTGGAGCCCGAGGATTTCGGCTTCATCGCGCATGCGATCGACGAGATG
This sequence comes from Acetobacteraceae bacterium, assembly GCA_027483995.1. Lineage (GTDB taxonomy): Bacteria > Pseudomonadota > Alphaproteobacteria > Acetobacterales > Acetobacteraceae > CAMDGX01. The sequence continues at coordinate 5,795 of JAIXTK010000015.1, read as the reverse complement.
GCGGCACAGGCTGAGCTGGCGACTCCGGACGGGCCCCGGCCCGGGTTTGTGTTCCTCATTCCCGCGGTGCGGGCGGGGGAGGGTGCGCCGCCGCCCGTTCCCGCTTCGCTGGCCGCCCGTCTGGCGGGGCTGAAGCTGGGTGGCGCGTTCGGCCATATCGGGTTCGCGCCCTTCCTGATCGAGACCGACTCCATTCTGGCCCTGACGCCCAGCCAGCTGAGGCAGGTCGCGGCCGCCTTGGCCGCGGGGCAGCGGCCGCCGGTGCAGCCCGCCGGCGGCGCGGCGACGGAGGTTGCGCTGCTCGGCATCGCGGCAGGCGCCGGGGAGGACGACGACCTCGACAGCGAGGAGAGCGAGGAGGCCTTCAGCGCCGGGTTGCAGGCATGGGGCGACGCCATCCAGCAGGAACTGGGCCTTGTTGCCGAGGAGCCGGTGTTCCTCTCCCGCGCCCGGGACATCCTGCGGCGCGTGGAACTGGCCATCCCGGATGAAGGGATGGACGGCGGGGGCGACCTGGAAGCCGACGCGGCGGCGGTCGCTGCCCTGGCGCAGTACGTGGCAGGGGCAGGCCAGGGCCTGGCTGCCGTGGTGTTCGAGGATGGTTCGTCCGAAACCTATCGGATCGCCGATGGGCTGGTTGCCGGCAACGACGCCGCTGCCCTCGACCATGGCTTGGCGGAGGCGTTGTCGACCGTCGGGACCCTGCTGGTCTTCGCGCGCAGGGAGGCCGGAGGATTCGGTCTGACCGGCTACGAACTGGTGCGAAATGTCATCCGCCCGCTGTCTGCGGCCGAGGTGCGGGGCATGGCAGCGGCATTTGCCGAGGCGCTGGATGGCGCACCGGTGGAGGCGGCCGAGGCGCCGATGCTGGAATACGATCCCGGCTGAGTGATCGCCACCCGGGCCGGGGACATGGTCACAGGGCCTAAGCCACTGACCGTATGGGGGGCTGGAGGTCCGGGCGGGAATCGAACCCACATTCGCGGATTTGCAGTCCGCTGCATCACCACTCTGCCACCGGACCTCACCGGGGTGTGCGGGCTGGTTATTGGCCTCGCCGGGCCGCCGGGTCAAGGGGCCGCAGGGGGGCCGGACGGCCCGCTTTGCGTGTGAACCGCGGCGCACCTATAACGTGTGCTCCCGCAGACCAGCCCGGATGCCCCCATGCCGCATGCCACGATGGATTTCGCCGCCGCCCGCGCCCTGATGGTGGACGGCCAGGTGCGGCCGAACAAGGTGAATGACCCGCGCATCATCGCGGCCATGCGCGCCCTGCCGCGCGAGCGCTTCGTGCCGGCGGCGCAGGCCTCGCTGGCCTATTCCGATGAAGACGTGAAGCTGGGTGGCGGGCGGGTGCTGCTGGAGCCGATGGTGATCGGGCGGCTGGTGCAGATCGCCGCGGTGCGCGAGGGCGAGCGGGTGCTGGTGGTGGCCTCCGGCCCCGGCTATGGCGCGGCGCTGCTGGCGGCCTGCGGGGCCGACGTGACGGCGGTGGAACAAGACCCGGCCTTGCTGGCCATGGCGCGCGCGGTGCTGCCGCAGGTGGCGCCGGGCGTGACGCTGATGGAAGGCGCGGTGGCCGAGGGCTGGAAGGCCGGCGCGCCGTATGACGTGATCCTGGTGGAGGGCGCGGTGCCGGAGATCCCGGAGGCATTGGCCGGGCAGCTGCGCGGCGATGGGAGCCGCCTGCTGGCGGTGCTGAAGCCGGCCGGCCGCATGGGCCAGGCGGTGCTGTGCACCCGCGCGGGCGGCGGCCGGATGAACCCCGCGCCGGTGTTCGATTGCGCCACCCCCGTGCTGCCGATGCTGCAGCGCGAGCCTGGCTTCGTGTTCTGATGTGCGTCTGGGCCGCGGCAAGTCCGCTGCCCCAGGCCTTGCCCGTGGCGCGGCGGCGCGTCCTGTGGCAAATGGTGCAGTGCAGGATACCGCGGGCTCGCTTGCCCGGTCGGTGCCGGATGTCAGGAAGGGCTGCGGCATGAGAGAGGCTGGAACGAATCCTCGGCGGTGGAGCCTTCGCGCGGTGCTCGCGCAGGGGGCAAGCTCGGTCGTCGCTGCGGCGATCGGCCTGGCGCTGGCCGTCCCCGCGCAGGCGCAGCAGCTGCGCACCATGAACGACGCGCTGGCGCTGACCTATGCCACCAACCCCGCCTTGCTGGCCGCGCGCGCCCAGCTGCGCGTGGTGGACGAGAACGTGCCGCAGGCCCTGGCCGGCTGGCGCCCCACCGTCACGTTTACGGCCAATGCCGGCTACATCGACGGCACCACGCAGCAGTATATCCGCCCCACAGCGATCACGCGCGGCCGCACGGTGGAAAGCCAGTCGCTTCGCGGCACCAACGTGCAGTCCCTCACCGTGACCCAGCCGCTGTTCCGCGGCGGCACCACGGCGGCCACCGTGAATTTCCGCGAGAACCAGGTGCTGGCGCAGCGCGCCACGCTGATCGCCGCGGAGCAGACCGCCTTCACCAACGCCGTGCAGGCCTATGTGAACGTGATCCAGTCCCAGCAGGTGCTGGCGCTGTCGATCAACAACGAACAGGTGCTGTCCCGCCAGTTGCAGGCCACGCAGGAGCGGTTCCGCGTGGGCGAGATCACCCGCACCGACGTGGCGCAGGCCGAGGCCGCGCTGGCCGGCGCCACGGCCAACCGGCAGACCGCCGAGGGCGACCTGCAGGTGGCGCGCTCCGCCTTCCTGCAGGTGATCGGCGAGCCCGCGCCCGACCGGCTGCAGGAGCCGCAGCCGCTGCGCTTGCCGGCCCGCACGCTGGATGAGGCGCGTGGCCTGGCCGGCAGCAACAACCCGAGCGTGGTATCGGCCATGTTCACCGACGCGGCGGCGCGCGACAATTTCGACGTGCAGTACGCGCGGCTGATGCCCAACCTGAACCTCCAGGGCAGCGTTGCGCGCAACGAAGACGTGCAGACCAAGGACATCACCACCAAGGTGGGCCAGATCCTGGTGGTGCTGAGCGTGCCGCTGTACCAGGGCGGCGGCGAATATGCCGCGATCCGCCAGGCGCGCCAGGACCAGCAGCGCACCCGCCTGCAGGTGGATGACGCGCGGCGCCAGGCGATCCAGCAGGTGACCGAGGCGTGGAACCGCTACGTGGCCGCGCGCGCCACCATCGAGAGCACGCGCCAGCAGATCCGCTCCAACGAGATCGCGCTGGAAGGCGTGCAGCGCGAGGCGATCGTGGGCAGCCGCACGACGCTCGACGTGCTGAATGCCGAGCAGACGCTGCTGACCTCCCGCGTGACGCTGGTGCGCAACCTGGCCAGCCTGATCAATGCTTCCTATGGCGTGGCATCGGCGGGCGGGCGGCTGACGGCACGGGATCTTAACCTCAATGTGCCGTTGTACGACGAGACCGCCTACTACAAGGCGGTGCGCAACCGACTGATCGGCACCGGCGACCAGGCCACCAACCAGCCCGGCCGCTGAACGCCCGCCACGCGGGACGCGGCGAGGCCGGGCGGGGCGATTTCCCGGCCGGTGGCAGGAGCAAGAGAGGCATGGCCAGCACATGAGCGCATCCGTTCCCCCCTCGGGCCAGCCGGGCGCTGCCGCGCCCGGGCAGCCGGCGGCAGGCCAGGGGGCCGCGCAGGATCCCTCGATGGAGGACATCCTCGCGTCCATCCGCCGCATCCTGAGCGAGGACGAGCAGCCGGCCGCCGCCGCGCCTGCGCCCGCCCCGAAGGAAGCCGAGCCGGCGGATGACGACGTGCTGAAGCTGGACGAATCCATGCTGGTGGCCGCGCCGGAACCGGAGCCCGTGCATGACGGCGCCGCGCTGCTGGAGGCGCTCTCCGCCCCTGGCGAACCGCTGGAGGTGGCGCCGGCCATGCCTGAGCCGGAGCCCGAGCCGGCACCGCCTCCGATCCCGGTGGCGGCCCCCATGGCGGCCCCTGCCCCGATGGCCGCGTCAGACCGGCTGATCGCGCCGGAGGCCGAGGCCTCTGCGGCCAGCTCCATGAACTCACTGATGCGGACGCTCGATTCCAACCGCCAGGCCACGGGCACGCTGCTCTATCGCGGCGGGCCAACGCTGGAGGACATGGTGCGCGAGGAGATGCGCCCGATGCTGAAGGACTGGCTGGACACCAACCTGCCGCCGCTGGTGGAACGCCTGGTGCGCGCCGAGATCGAACGCGTGGTAGGACGGGCGGTCGGCTGACCATCGCCGCCCGCCGGTAAGCCCCCCGCCCAAGCCGCCGTTCCCTTCCGCCTGCCTGGATTCCTGACCCATGCTCGATAAGAACTATTCCCCCGCCGAAATCGAAGCGCGGCTCTATGCCGGCTGGGAAGGGCAGGGCGCCTTCGCCTGCGACCCCGCCAGCAACGCCGCGCCCTACACCATCATGATCCCGCCGCCGAACGTGACCGGCAGCCTGCACATGGGCCACGCGCTGACCTTCACCATCCAGGACACGCTGATCCGCTGGCGCCGCATGCAGGGCCGCGATGTGCTGTGGCAGCCGGGCACCGATCACGCGGGGATCGCCACCCAGATGGTGGTGGAGCGCCTGCTGGGCGAGGAAGGCACCACCCGCCAGGAGATGGGGCGCGAAAAATTCCTCGACCGCGTGTGGCAGTGGAAGGGCGAATCCGGCGGCACCATCACCCGCCAGCTGCGCCGGCTCGGCGCCTCGCTGGACTGGCCGCGCGAGCGGTTCACCATGGATGACGGGCTTTCCGCCGCGGTGCGGGAGGTGTTCGTCACCCTGTTCAAGCAGGGGCTGATCTACCGAGACCGGCGGCTGGTGAACTGGGACCCGAAGTTCCAATCCGCCATCTCCGACCTGGAAGTGGAGAACCAGGAGGTGCGCGGCAACCTCTGGCACATCACCTACCCGGTGGAGGGCACCGACCGCTTCATCACGGTCGCCACCACCCGGCCGGAGACGATGCTGGGCGATACCGCGGTGGCGGTGCACCCGGAGGATGAGCGCTACCGCGACCTGGTGGGCAAGTTCGCCATCCTGCCGTTGGTCGGCCGGCGCATCCCGATCGTGGCGGACGAGTATTCCGACCCGGAGAAGGGCACCGGCGCGGTGAAGATCACGCCGGCCCATGATTTCAACGACTTCGCCGTGGGCCAGCGCCACTCGCTGCCGATGCCCTCGATCCTGGACAAGCAGGCCCGCGTGATCCTGGACGAGATCGCCGGCGACATCGCCGTGGCTGGGGCCGTGGCCGATGGCCAGTTCGTCCGTACGCTCGCCGGGCTCGATCGCGGCATGGCGCGCAAGGCCATCGTGGCGGAGCTGGAGCGGCTGGAGCTGCTGGCCAAGGTGGAGCCGCATACCCACCAGGTGCCGCATGGCGACCGTTCCGGCGTGCCGATCGAGCCGCTGCTGACCATCCAGTGGTATGCCAACGCCGCGGTGCTGGCCAAGCCGGCGATCGAGGCGGTGGAGCAGGGCCGCACCAGGTTCGTGCCGCAGCAATGGGAGAACACCTTCTTCGCCTGGATGCGCGACATCCAGCCCTGGTGCATCTCCCGCCAGCTGTGGTGGGGGCACCGCATTCCGGCCTGGTACGGCCCGGATGGCACGGTCTTCGTAGAGAAGGACGAGGCCGCCGCCCATGCCGCCGCCGCCGCCCATTACGGCGAGGCCAAGCCGCTGGTGCAGGATGACGACGTGCTGGACACCTGGTTCAGCTCCGCCCTGTGGCCGTTCTCCACCCTGGGCTGGCCGGAAAAGACGCCCGAGGTGGCGCGCTACTACCCCGGCGATGTGCTGGTGACCGGGTTCGACATCATCTTCTTCTGGGTGGCCCGGATGATGATGAT
>JAIXTK010000391.1 GCA_027483995.1 Acetobacteraceae bacterium | reverse complement strand
GCCCTCATCATCCATGATGAGGTCGAGCGCGAAGTATTCCACGAAGAATTCGCAGCCATGCTTGAGCGACTGCTGATACAGCGTGTGCAGGATGGCGTGGCCGGTGCGGTCGGCGGCGGCGCAGGCGCGCATGGCCGGGGCCTTGCCGTATTCCGTCATGTGGCCGCCGAAGGGGCGCTGGTAGATCTTGCCGTCCTCGGTGCGGCTGAACGGCACGCCGAAGTGCTCCAGCTCATAGATCGCCGGGATCGCCTCGCGGCACATGTATTCGATGGCGTCCTGGTCGCCCAGCCAGTCCGACCCCTTCACGGTGTCGTACATGTGCCAGCGCCAGTCGTCCTCGCCCATGTTGCCGAGCGCGGCGCCGATGCCGCCCTGGGCGGCCACGGTGTGGCTGCGGGTGGGGAACACCTTGGTGATGCAGGCGGTTTTCAGCCCCGCCGCGCCCATGCCGAGCGTGGCGCGCAGGCCGGAGCCGCCGGCGCCCACCACCACCACGTCGTAGGTGTGGTCGATCACGTTGTAGGCGCCGAGGGAAGGTTTGGTCACCGCGTTCATGTGCGTCCTGTCGCCGGCCGTCCGGCTATCCTTGGGGTCAACCCGTGAAGGCGAGCTTCAGCACCGAGATCGCGGAGGCCAGGCCCAGCAACCATGCCACGCCCTTCGTCACCATCAGCCACGCGATCCGGGGCCGCTCATCGTGGATGTAGTCCTCGATGACGGTTTGCACACCCAGGTACATGTGATGAAACAGCGCCGCGATCGTGGCCAGCAGCAGCGTGGCCGTGATCGGCCCGCCGGCCCAGGCCGCAACCTGCGCCCGCGTGGCGCCCTGCAGCCCGATCATGCTGCCCAGCATCCACAGCGTGAGCGGGATCAGCGCCAGCGAGGTGGCCTTCATCGCCCACCAATGCGCGGTGCCGCTTTTCGCAGCACCCAGCCCACGCGCGCGCCCCAGCATGGAGCGGCGGATGGCGATCTCGGGTCCCTTGGTGTCGGCCATGCTCGGAGCCCTTCAGCGAACGGCGAAAATCACGATCCAGGTCAGCACCGACAGCACCGCCGTGGCCGCCAGGACCAGCTTGCCGGTGAGGTGCACCGTCGGCAGCTCGAAGCCGTACCCGGCATCCCAGAACAGGTGCCGGATGCCGGCGCAGAAATGGTACCACAGCGCCACGGTCCAGCCGAACAGCAGCAGCATCCCGAACCAGGAGCCGATGAAGCCGCTCGCCGTCGCATAGGCGGAATCGGAGGTGGCCGCGGCCACCAGCCACCACACCAGCATCAGCGTGCCCACCGAAAGGGCCACGCCGGTCACGCGGTGGAAGATCGAAAGGGCCGAGGTGATCTGGGGCTTGTACACCTGCAAATGCGGCGACAGCGGCCGGCGCACCAGCTTGCCGTCGGAGGTCTTGCCCACCATCAGCGCGTCGCGCACATCCGCCATGTATCGACTACTCCCAGGCCCCCGGAATCGGTTCCGGGTCCATACTCTTGCGCTTGGCCAGGGTCAACGCGACCCCGGCATTCCAGCCGCGCTCAGGCGGCTTTCTTCAGCAGCCCCTGTGCCACCATCGTCTCGGCGATCTGCACCGCGTTCAGCGCCGCGCCTTTGCGCAGATTGTCGCTGACGCACCAGAACGCCAGGCCGTGCTCCACGGTGGGGTCGATGCGGATGCGGCTGACATAGGTGTCGTCCTCGCCCGCGCATTCCAGCGGGGTCATGTAGCCGCCATCCTCGCGGGTATCCATCACCCGCACGCCCGGCGCATGGCGGAACGCGGCGCGCGCGCCCTCCACCGTTACCGGGTTCTCGAATTCCACGCTCACCGCCTCGGAATGGCCGATGAACACCGGCACGCGCACGCAGGTGGCGAACACCTTGATATCGGGGTCCAGGATCTTCCGCGTCTCGGCCACCATCTTCCACTCTTCCTTGGTGGAGCCGTCATCCATGAAGCGGTCGATATGCGGGATCACGTTGAAGGCGATCTGCTTGGTGAATTGCTGCGGCACGATCTGGTCGTGCACCAGCGAACGGCGGGCCTGCAGCAGCAGCTCGTCCATCCCTTCCTTCCCCGCGCCGGAAACGGACTGGTAGGTGGAGACCACCACGCGCTTGATCTTGTACTTGTCGTGCAGCGGCTTCAGCGCCACCACCATCTGGATGGTGGAGCAGTTGGGGTTGGCGATGATGCCGCGCTTGATCTTCAGCAGCGCCTGCGGGTTCACCTCCGGCACCACCAGCGGCACATCGTGGTCCATGCGGAAATGGCTGGTGTTGTCGATCACCACGCAGCCGGCGGCGGCGGCGCGCGGGGCATGCACGGCGGAGATGGAGGCACCGGGGCTGAACAGCCCGATATCCCAGCCGGTGAAATCGAAGGTCTCCAGGTTCTTCACCTTCAGCACCTTCTTGTCGCCGAAGGAGATCTCCTGCCCCACGGAGCGCGCGGAGGCCAGGGCCACCACTTCGCTCACCGGGAAGTTGCGCTCCACCAGCGTCTTGATCATCTCGCGGCCCACCGCGCCGGTGGCACCCACAACTGCGACCCTGTAGGCCATGTCCCATTCTCCAGTCTGCTGCAGCGCAGACCGCTGCCGTGTTCCGGCGGCGATCACTGGCTGTCTGCCAACCCGGCCGGCCCGCCCGACGTAAGGCTGCCAGCGTCGCTCGATATCGGGCCGTTCATAGCAGCCTTTGCCGAAGGCTCAACTGCTGGTCCATCCCGGGCAGGGCTCAAGGCCCGCGTCGCTCTCCGATCAGAACCAGGTTGCTGATCCAGCCCAGCAGGCGCGGCGAGGCGAACCGGAACTGCCAGTCTGGATGCCGTGCCGAAAGCCCTGCCAGCTCGCGCCGGGTCATCAGGTTCAGGTTTTCCTCGCGCGCGAAGAACGGCATGCCCAATGCCCGGAACACGGCGCGGCCCCAGGGCTTGGGAAGCCAATGCACCAGCGGAAGCTGGGTATGGAACTCGATGGGATACCAACGATTGGGCGTGGTCAGGCATACGCCGCGGCGCGCCACGCGCAGGCATTCCGCCAGCATCCGGCCCTGGTTCTCCAGGCTGCCGACATGCTCCAGCACGGCGGAGGAGTGAACCAGGTCGAAGCTTGCGGACTCGAAGGGCAGGTCGAGCGCGTTCGCCGTGACGAACCGCACCCCGGGGTAAAGCGTTTCCAGGAACTGGGCGTCATCCAGCCCGCAGGCGGTGATGCGGTGCTTGTGGGGATAGAGCCGCTCGAAATAGTTCGACGACGTGTAGCTCTGGTCCGACGTCACCCCCACATCCGCGACGCTGTCCGCCTCGGTGGGGCGAAGTTCGCGCATGAAGCTTTCGAACATGTGCTCCCGCATTCGCGTCGCCACGCGGATCGACAGCGAATCCGCGCCGGCCATGTTGTACTGCGCGTTCGGCGCACTATCGTTCATGTGCAAAGGTCCAGGATTTCAGCAGGGTGTAGTTGAGGCACGCCACCAGCACGGCAATGGCGATGAACGCGAACCAGGGCCGGGCCCGGATCGCGGTGGCGAACAACTCCGCGCCCAGGATCGCCACCCCGTTGCTGATCGCCTGGGTCGCCAGATACCGCATGAAGGCACTGCGATGGGCGCGGTGCGATTGGAATGTCAGCCCGCGCTGCAGCAGGTATGTGGGCGGCAGGACAATCGCCAGGGCCAGCACCACCGCCAGGCTCGGGCGCAGTTCCAGCCCGGAGGTGAACAGCACGCCGAGCGCCGTGTAGGCCGCGGCGCTGCCACCGCCCACCAGCAGAAACAGCGCGATCTCCCGGCCCCGGCCCTCCACCCTCAGCATGTGCCGCCCCGCCGCGTCAGTCTGCCGCCGGGTCTGGAGTACCGCGGATGCCCAGCAGGGCCGCGAAGAACGCGCCATAGACAACCTGCATCGCCGTCAGCACCAGCACCGCCGATGGAATGACCAGGCGCATCGTGCGGGTCGGGTCCAACGAGCCGAACCGGGCCGATTGCCATTCGCCCAGCGCATAGATGCCGAGCAGGACGCCGGCGATCAGCATCAGGCCGCCGAAGATCAGGCCGCGCTCCAACGTCGTGCGGGCGAGAACGGCGGAGAACCCGGGATCGGGCGGCACGATCCGCTCCCTGGCGCCATAGATCTTGGCGAACACCCAGAACAGGATCGCCTGCACCCCCAGCACAACCGCCATGCCGGCATACAGCATGGTGTGAATGCCAAAGCCGATGCCGGCAAAGAACTTCTCTCCACCCACCAGTCCCATCATCACCAACGCACCAAGCGCCGCGAATGCCATGCCGGGATACAGGAACAGCCAGCGTGGCGAGAAGATCAGCAGGAACCGCAGATGCCGCCAGCCATCGCGCCAACTGCGCAGATGGGGCGGGCGCGAGCGCCCGTCGGGGGAGAGCGTGGTGGGCACCTCCGTGATCCGCCGGCGCTGGATGGTCGCCTTCACCACCATCTCGCTGGCGAATTCCATCCCGGGGGCGGACAGCCCGAGCGACAGCATCGCCGCGCGGTCGAAGCCGCGCAGGCCACAATGGAAGTCACCGCAGGGGCTGCGGAAGAACACCCGGCCGACCATCGTCAGCACGGGATTGCCCAGGTAGCGATGCAGCGCCGGCATCGCGCCGGGCTTGATCCCCCCCTTGAACCGATTGCCCATCACCAGCTCATAGCCATCGCGCAGCTTGGCCACGAACTGGTCCAGGTCGGAAAAATCGTAGCTGTCGTCGCTGTCGCCCATGATCACGAAGCGCCCGCGCGCCGCATGGATGCCGCCGATCAGCGCCGAGCCGTAGCCGCGCGCCGCGATGTCCACCACCCGCGCCCCATGGTCACGCGCAATCTGCTGTGACCCGTCGGTGCTGCCGTTGTCGGCGATCAGCACCTCCCCCGCGATCCCGCTGCGGGCGAGATACGCCTGTGCCTTGTCGATGCAAATCGCCAGCGTCTCGGCCTCGTTGAGGCAGGGCATCAGGATCGTCAGTTCGAGGTTCGGGCCGACAGGCCCGGCGGCGCTCGCGATGTTCACGCCATTCCCAGGACCACTCAGCACGTGCGGCTCTCCACTCGATGTCATGCAATCGGCCACCGGAACTTCCTGTATCTCGGATCGTCCCTCGCTCTGGTCAATCTTCTTGCCGCTTCGGCGTGCAGAATGCAAATTCGTTATCATCGTGGCCTGCACGTTTTTGGGTTGCACGGACCTCACATGCGATCGGGCATTCTATGCAATCAACCTCGCCATTTCCGGCAGTAACTGTGATCGGCGCCATTCGTGCCGTTGGTCTTTTTGTCTTGCTGCTCGCAGTTGTCGTTGGAATCCAATGGCAAGGCGATGCCAATACGGGGTTCATCGCAAACGACGCCGCGGCCCACTACGTCACCGGGCTGGCCGTCCATGACTGGCTGCGCGGCTTGCCGGGCACGCTCGGCGGCAACCCTCTCCGCTTCGTGATCGACTATCACGCGCACCTGCCGCTGACGGGATTCGGCCTGTGGCCGCCGCTCTACCATGGCGTTCTGGCGGTGTGGATGATGGTGGCGGGAACATCGAAGGCAAGCGTCCTGCTGCTGTCCGGCGTCGTCGCGGCGCTGACGGGCGCGGCCGTCGGGCTGGCTGTTGCGCGCCAGGCCGGTTGGGCCTGCGGCGTGGTGGCCGGGCTGCTCATGGCGGCCAACCCGCTGGTCCAGCGCGCCGCGGCCGAACTGATGCTCGACCTGCCTTGCGCGCTGGCGAGCTTCCTCGCTGCCTGGGCCTACGCCGCCTACCTCGCGCGCGGCTCCTGGCGGCTCGCGCTGCTGTTCAGTGTCTGTGCCGTGGCGGCCATGCTGGTGAAATACAATGCGCTCGCCCTCGCGCTGGTCCCGCCGCTGTGTGTGCTGATCCTGCGGCGATGGGATCTCCTGCTCCGTCCAAGCTTCTACCTTCCCGCGATCGTGGTCGCGGTGATGGTTGGCCCGCTCTATCTCAAGACACACGGCTTCGTTGAACAGGGCTTCCGGTTCATCTGGGGGGTCGAGTACGTCCGCCTGGCGACCACCTACAACCTGGCGAGCCTGCTCGAGGGGCTCACCCCGCTCGCGGTCCCTTTTGCGTTGCTTGGCCTGGGGCGTGTGCTGTGGAAGGGCGGCGACCGTGGTGCCGTCTCCATGATCGAGGTTGCCTGCGCCAGCCTCGCGCTGGCCGTCTTCCTGTTCCTGCTGGCCGTACCCGTTGCATTGCAGGACCGCTATCTCCTTCCCGCCCTGGCGGCGCTTCTGGTGCTGGCCGGCTGCGAACTCGGTCGCCTGGTGCAGCGTCTGCGCCAGCCCGCGTGGCGCGCCCTCGCGATCGCGGCCCCTGTTGCCGTGGCGGCCTTCGCCGTGTTGCCCCCTGCAAGGCAGCCGCAGGATATGCTCGCCGCTGCCGTTGCGGCGATGCAGACGGAACTGCCGCACGCCAATCCCGTGATCCTGCTGGTCGCCGACGCGGAGACGGAACCCGCCCTGATTGCCGAGATCGCCATCTCCGAGCCGCGCCGGCCCCGCGCCTGGGTCATCCGTGGTGCTCGGCTGCTGGGCGGCGGAGGCTTCAACAATGCCGATTATCAACCACGTTTCGCGACGCCGGCCGACATCCTGCCGGAAATCGACCGCTACGGGGTTGCCGTTGTGATCTTCCAGCGGAGCACCCGGCCCGACGCCTGGGGCCATATCGGCCAGTTCGCCACGCTGCTCGAGCAGGCGCCCGACCGGTTCGAGCGGGTGTTCCGCATGGAAGGGCGCGCGCCGGTAGACGTCTTGCGCGTGCGCGGCAACGAGGGGCGGATCCCCGACCCCGCCGCCCTCACGGAACTCAGCGGCCCCCGCGCCCTGATGCGCATGGTTTCCAAAGCGGATTAGGGGCGCCGCACCTTTCCTACCGCAGCGTGCCGCACAGCGTGGCCATCACGCCGATCCATTGCTGCGCCTCCGTGATCCCAGGGCATTCGAACGCGATCCCGCGCGGCCCGGTCCGCTCCGCGCCGGGCACCGCCCCGCACAGATCGGCCATCGCCACCGTCGCCAGATCCACCTCCAGCCGGCACGGCGGCGGGATCACATAGGGCGTGCAGCCCGGGATCGCGCGCACCGCCTGCGCCGCCCCCTCGCGGATGCGCGCACGCGCCATCTCCGGCGACAGCGCGCGGGCGGACCGATGCCCCAGCGCCGTTTTCACCTGCACCATCACCGAACCGGGGAAACTGGCATGGCACTGCTCCGCCAGCCGGTCATCCCCGGTCAGCAGCGCCACGGGCACGCCCAGGCTGCCGGCATAGGCGCCATACAGCGTGGCCTCCGCCGTCTCGATGCCGTTGATGCGGATGCCCTGGAAGGCAAAGCCGCTGACGGTGTGCGAAAGCACCCCGTGCCGCCCGGCGCCGGAGTGGTAGCCGGTGAAGAACACCGCATCGAAGCTGGCATCCAGCCCCGCCGTCATGTTCATCGGCTTGGGCCGGCCGATGATGCATTCGGCGCGCGGATCCATGTCTTCCGGGATCAGGTTCACCATCGGCCCGTGGCTGTCGTTCACCAGCACGTAGGTGGCCCCGCCATCGAAGGCCCCGGCGATCGCGGCGTTCACCTCCTGCGTCATCAGCCGCCGCGCCCGCTCGTATTCCGGGTTCCCCGGCGTGCCCTGCTGGGCGTTCACCACGCCCGCCACGCCTTCGATATCCGCCGAAATGAAGATCCGCATCGCCCGCCCCACTATAAGGAATCCGCCAAGCCCGGCCGCACATGCCCCGCCCGCCCCACCGTGGTGGCGGCGGCCGCCAGCGCATCCAGCACCGCTTCCTGCGTTGCCTCGGCCGCGGCCTCGAACAGCAGGTCGATTTTGCCCTCCGCGATAGCGCGCATCGGCAGAATGTCCGCCCGGCCGTCATGCGGCACCCGGTTCGCGGTGGTGAAGCCCAGGAACACGTCGCCGCTGCCATGGCCGTAGAAGCTGCCGACGCGGGCCAGCCCGGCGCCGGCGCGGCGGATCACCCGCTGCAGCTGCCGGTGCTCCAGCGGCACGTCGGTGGCGATCACCACGATCACCGAGCCACGCTCCGGCACCGCCTCCGCCTTGGGCGGCGCCACCACGCGCCCATCGGGCAGCATCAGATCCCCCGCCCGCCCGAAATTCGCCAGCACCAGCACGCCGAGATGGAACGCCGCCTTGTCCAGCCGCACCAGGCGCGACGCACTGCCGATTCCGCCCTTGAAGCCGAAGCAGCTCATGCCGGCCCCGGCGCCCACCGCGCCCACCTCGAACGCCTCGGTGGTGGCATCCAGCGCCGCCAGGGCATCCGCCTCTGTCACCGCCAGGGCCTGGATATCGTTCAGGTAGCCATCGTTGCACTCGCCCACCACGGGGTTGACGGTGCTGGTCTGCCGCCCGATGCGCGGGTTCTCCGCCACCGCCCGCCGGATCAGCGCCGTGCCGCAGGTGCCGACCGAGAGCGTGTTGGTCAGCAGCACCGGCGTCTCCAGCTGGCCGAGCTCGTCCACCTGCATCAGGCCGATGCTCTTGCCGAACCCGTTCAGCACGTGGCTCGCCGCCACCGGCTTGTCGCGGAAGATGTCCCCGGCATGCGGGCGGATCGCCGTCACCCCGGTGCGGATGTCGCCATCCACCAGAGTACGGTGCCCCACCGTCACGCCGGGCACGTCGCTGATGCGGTTGAGCCGCCCCGGCGGCAGTTTTCCACAGGCCAGCCCCAGGTCGCGCGCGCGTGCAGGTGTCATGGCACGGTTGTCGCAACGCCGGCGGGCCGAGGCAAGCCATCCGCCTGCCCCACCGCCAACAGGCGCCGGCGCAGGAACCCCGCCACCGCCTCGATCGAGCCATGCTGCATCAGGTCGGTGTGCCCGCCCTGTTCTGCCACCCACAGCTCCCCGTCGGGCGCGGCGGCGTGGATCGCGTGGCCCATGTCCGGCGGCACGATCACGTCCCGCCCCGCAACCAGCACCAGAACCGGGCTGCGGATCGCCGGCATGTGCACCAGGGAGTCGAACCGGTCGCGCAGCAGCGCGTCCACCGGCGCGAAGGGGTAGCGCCGCTTGGCCACCGCGGCGATGGAGGTATAGGGCGTTTCCAGCACCACCGCCCCCACGCGCTCCCGCGCCGCGAGCCATGTCGCCAGGCCGCTGCCCAGGGATTCCCCCCACAGCACGATCCGCCCGTCCGCGATGCCGTGCCCGCGCAGCGCCGCCAGCCCGGCCGCCGCATCCAGCCGCAGCCCGGCCTCGCTGGGCGTGCCCGGCGTGCCGCCATAGCCGCGGTATTCCACCAGCAGCACGCCCCATCCCTGCGCCGCGAAGCGCCGGATGCGCTCGGTGCGATGGCCGATATGCCCCCCGTTCCCATGCAGGAACAGCAGCACCGGCGCCTCGCCCCGCGGCGGCAGGAACCAGGCGAGCAGCCGCAACCCGTTCGCGGTCGGCAATGCCACCTCCTCCAGCCCCGCCACGTCCACCCGCGCGACGTCGGGCCGGTCCTGCGCCGGCCGGAACAGGATCTGCCGTTGCAGCAGAAAAAGCGATGCGATCACAATGCCATAGAGTGCCGCGAGCCCAGCCGCGAGGGCGAGCAGAACAGAGGCCCAGGCGGGCAGGCCAGGCGATGGCATCGGCGGCATCCGTGGTCGTTGAGAGTCGGATTACTTTACACCATCCGGCGCCGCGCACATCCTGTTAAGATATTGATAAGGAACACCTTCATCCCTCTCCGGCGCTGGCGGTGCAACGGGCTCCCTGGAACCGGTGTCGGATAAATTTACACTCAGGGACGATGGAATGCCTTGGCATGCCACAGACCCCACTCAAGTGATTGAAAAAAGGCATTTTTCCGACGTTGGCATGCAGTTTGCTTTAACCAGTTTGATTATGGCTGTGTCGTGTTTCCGGTCTGCTTGGCGCTTCTGTGCCGCGGGTTTGGGGGCAACAGGAATGGAGAAAGTTTGGTGAACACGTTTTTGAAGGGCTTTGTCGGGGCGGTGGCACTTGCCGGCGCGACAGTTTCGACCGCCAGTGCCCAGGATTACACCTGGAATTTTGACCTGAGCTGGCAGACGGCTCAGACCCGCAATAGTTCGACCTTTGTGACCACCGGCGATGAGCCTTATGACGCCGCTGCGTCGGGCTCATTCACCTTGACCCGTACTGGCGCCAACACGTTCACGTTCTCGTCCTGGTACATCACCACAACGTCCGGCACTGAGGCTTTTGGCACGGACCCGACCCTGTTCGCGAACACCTACGACTCCACCGAGTTGGGTGCGGATGCCACCACCAGTGATGCTCTGAACAGCAGCGCCAACTTCTTCACGTCCGATGGCGGCTATCGCCTGACCCTTTCGTGGTTCACTGGCGATCTCATCTCCAGCATGAATGACGAGGTCTCTGGTGTGACCATCGAAATGCCGGGGCAGCTTTCGACCGAGTCGGAGTTCCCGATCCAGTTTGGTAGCATGCGCCGCCGCAGCGGCACCTGCGATCTGGATGCAACGATCAACCAGTCCTGCGACGAGGGTACCGTTCCCGCCGGGTCCCTGACGCTGTCGTCCATCACCAGCATCGAGCAGCCCCCCACTCACACGCCGGAGCCCGCCAGCATGGCGCTGCTCGGCGCTGGCCTGCTGGGCCTGTTCGCGGCCCGTCGTCGCCGCGCAGCCTGAACCACTTCCGACACACCAAGCCTTCTCCTTCGCGGCGGCGTCCTCCCAAGGGCGCCGCCGTCTCCTTTTGGGGGCATGCCCCGATCGATCCTCCTGGTCGGTGCTACTCTGATGCGGCCTCACCGGCATCACTGGCCTCCGCCTGCCCCAGCGTCGCCAGATAGGGCGCCGCGGCATCCTCCGTGGCCCGCTCGATCGCCCGATAGGCCGCCACCAGCGCCGCCCCGGCCTCCGTCAGCCGCGCCCCGCCACCACCGCTGCCGCCAGTCACCGCCGCCACCACCGGCGCGCCCAGATGCCGGTTCAGATCCTCCACCAGCTCCCACGCCCGCCGATACGACATGCGCAGCGCCCGCCCGCCGGCGGAGATCGAGCCATGCCGGGCGATCTCCTCCAGCAGCGCGATCTTCCCCGGCCCCACCCGCGCGCCTGAGGGCAGGTCGAGCCGGATGCTCACGCGCGCAGCCGGCCGCGCATCGGGGCGGGATCGCGAAGGAACGATGGACATGCCGCAGCGAACCACGCCGCGCCGCCCCGATCAATCGCCCGATGCCATCCGATGATTGCCTCCGGGGCCCCATCCCTGGCACGCTCCACCCCTCGCCAGCGCCGGACCCCGCCATGACCCAGCCCCCGCAGATCCGCTCCTCGGCTTGCCCGCACGATTGCCCCAGCACCTGCGCGCTGGAGGTGGAGGTCCACGATGGCACCCGCATCGGCACGCTGCGCGGCGCGGCTGCCAACAACTACACGCTGGGCGTGATCTGCACGAAGGTCTCCAAATATGCGGAGCGCATCCACCACCCCGATCGCCTCACCCACCCCCTGCTGCGCACCGGCCCCAAGGGCAGCGGCCAGTTCCGCCGCATCGGCTGGGAGGAAGCGCTGGACCGCGCCGCGGAGGCCTTCCTCGCCACCACGAAAGCCCACGGATCCGAAAGCGTCTGGCCCTACTACTACGCCGGCACGATGGGCCTGGTGCACCGCGACGGCATCAACCGGCTGCGCCATGAGCTGAAGCACTCCCGCCAGGTCAACACCATCTGCACCCGCACCAGCGAAAGCGGCTGGATGGCCGGCGTCGGCAAGATCGCCGGGCCCGACCCGCGCGAGATGGGCGAAGCCGACCTCATCATCTCCTGGGGCGGCAACCCGGTGAACACGCAGGTGAACGTGATGTCCCACGTCGCCCGCGCCCGCAAGGAACGCGGCGCCAAGCTGGTGGTGATCGACCCCTACCGCACCGGCACCGCCAAGGTGGCGGACATGCACCTGGCCGTCCGCCCCGGCACCGATGCCGCGCTGGCCTGCGCCGTGATGCACATCGCCTTCCGCGACGGCCACGCCGACCGCGCCTATATGAATCAGTACGCCGACGACCCCGCCGCGTTGGAAGCCCACGTGATCACCCGCACCCCGGAGTGGGCCTCGGCGATCACCGGCCTGCCGGTCGCCGAGATCGAGGCCTTCGCCAAGCTGTACTGCGAAACCCCGCGCGCCTATATCCGCACCGGCTACGGCTTCACCCGCAGCCGCAATGGTGCTGCCGCCCTGCATGCCGTCACCTGCCTGCCCACCGTCACCGGCAAGTGGCGCAACAAGGCCGGCGGCGCCTTCTGGAACAACCGTGCCATCTACCACTGGGACAAGACCCTCATCGAGGGCCTGGACCTCATCGACCCCACCACCCGCGCGCTCGACCAGTCCCGCATCGGCGCCGTCCTCACCGGCGACCGCCGCGACCTCGGCGACGGCCCGCAGGTGAACGCCCTCCTCATCCAGAACACCAACCCGGTGACGGTGGCGCCCGACAGCCACAAGGTCCGCCGCGGCTTCCTGCGGGAAGACCTGTTCACGGTGGTCCACGAGCAGTTCATGACCGAGACGGCGAAACTGGCCGATCTCGTCCTGCCCGCCACCATGTTCATGGAGCACCACGACCTCTACCAGGCCGGCGGCCACAGCCACATCCAGATCGGACCAAAGCTGATCGACCCCCCCGGCGAATGCCGCAGCAACCACGAGGTCCTGCAGGGCCTCGCCCCCCGCCTCGGCGCCACCCACCGCGCCTATGGCATGACGGACCTGGAGATCGTCGACGAAACCCTGCGCGTCTCCGGCTGGCCCGATGCCGCCACCGTCATGGCAAACCGCTGGCACGACGCCCAGCCGGATTTCGACACCGCCCATTTCCTGAACGGCTTCGGCCATGCCGACAAGAAATTCCACTTCAAGGCCGACTGGGCCGCGATCGGCCCCAACCACCACGGCATGTCGGCCCTGCCGGACCATCTCGAGGTGATCGACTCCGCCACGCAGGACCGCCCCTTCCGCCTCGTCGCCGCCCCCGCGCGCAGCTTCCTGAACACCAGCTTCACCGAGAGGCCCTACACCCGCGCCCGCGAGGGCCGGCCCACCCTGCAGGTGAACCCCGCGGATGCCGCCCGCCTCGGCATCACCGACGGCAGTCGCGTGCGCCTCGGCAATACCCGTGGCGAGGTGGTGCTGCATGCCCGCCTCGTGGAAGGCGCCCAGCCCGGCGTGCTCGTCGCCGAAAGCATCTGGCCCCATGCGGATCACGATGGCGGCGTCGGCATCAACGCGCTGACCTCCGACGAGCCGGCCCTGCCCGATGGCGGCGCCGTCTTCCACGACACCGCCGTCTGGCTCCGCGCCGAAGCCGCCGAGCTCCAGCAGGCCGCCGAATGAGAACCATCCTCGTCACCGGTGCGGCCACCGGCGTCGGCGCCACCACCGCCCGCCGCCTCGCCGCCCCGGGCGTTTCGCTGCTGCTGCACACGCGCAGGAACGAAGCCGGCCTCGCCGCCGTGGCCGATGAGGTTCGCGCCAAGGGTGCCCTGGCCGAGACCATCCTCGGCGACCTCGCCGACCCCGCCACCCCCGCCGCCCTGGTCACCGCCGCCGTCACCCGCTTCGGCCGGCTCGATGCCGTCATCGCCAATGCCGGCTTCGCCGACCGCACCGCCGCCATGGACCTCACCG
>JAIXTK010000214.1 GCA_027483995.1 Acetobacteraceae bacterium | reverse complement strand
GGCGCCGGGCTGTCGATGATCGGCACCGGGCTCGCGCCCTCGCCGCTGTGGCTCGCCATCGCGCTGGCGGCGACGGGATCGTTCGCGGCGATCTACCATCCGATCGGCACGGCGCTGCTGGTGGATGTGGCCGGCGAGAAGCCGGGCCAGGCGATTGGGCTCAACGGCGTGTTCGGCAATATCGGCGTGGCGATGGCGCCGATGATCACCGCCTTCGTGGCATTCCGCTGGGGCTGGCACTGGGCGTTCATCCTGCCGGGCGTGCTGTGCACCGCGGCCGGGTTGTTCTGGCTGCGCGAGCCGGTGTTCGACCATTCCACGAAGAAGGCCGGCAAGCCGTTCCCGGAGATTCCGCCGCATCTGGTGCGCCGGGCGATGATCGTGCTGCTGATGGTCGCCGCCGTTTCCGGGCTGGTGTTCAACGCCTTCACCCTGCTGCTGCCCAAGCTGATGCAGGAACGGCTGGCGGGCGATCCCTCGCTGCTGCCGCTGGCCGGCGTGGCCGCCACGGTGGCGACACTGTGCGGGGCGGTGACGCAGCTGACGGTGGGGCGCTTCATCGACCGGACCACGCTGCGGCAGATGTTCCTGCCGATGGCCGTGGTGCTGGTGCCGGCGCTGGCCGCCCTTGCCTATGTGGATGGCTGGCTGGCGGTGCCGGTGGCCGGCGTGGTGGCCGCGGTGCTGTTCGGGCAGGTGACGGTGAACGAGACGATGACCGCCCGCTACATCTCCCCGGCCCTGCGCACGCGGATGTATTCCGTGCGCTTCTTCATCGGCTTCCTGGGCAGTGCGGCCTCTGCCCCGTTGATCTCCTTCCTGTATGCCCGCACCGGCAGTCAGGGCGCGTGCCTTTCGGTGCTGGCGGGGTTCGCGGTGATCACGCTGTGCTGCGCCTGGTTCTTCCCCAACCGGCGCGAGGAGCTGAACCCGGAGCTGTGGGCCGAAAACGCGCCACGGCGTGGGGTGCCGGCGGCGGCGGAATAGTCGCCTTGGATTTGCCCGCCGCAGGCGCCATCTTGCGGGAATGAAGCGACGCGCCCTGCTGGCCCTTGGCCTGCTGTTCCCCCTGCCCGCCCTGTCCCAGCCGCGCCCGCCCGCGCCGGCGCTGCGGCCAGCCACGCTGTCGGCGCAGGACCGGTCCGATATCGGGCGGATCGAGGCGTATCTGAACGCGCTGCGCGCCATGCGGGCGCGGTTCCTGCAGGTGGCGCCGGATGGGCAGGTGACGGAGGGCAATGCCTGGATCCAGCGGCCGGGCCGGATGCGGTTCGAATACGACCCGCCCTCGCCGCTGATGCTGGTGGCGGGCGGCGGCAACGGGTTGTTCTACGACAAGTCCCTGAAGCAGGTGAGCTACTTCCCGCTCAGCTCCACGCCGCTGGGCATCCTGCTGTCGGAGAATCTGAAGCTGGCCGGCGAGGTGACGGTGAGCGCGGTGGAACGGCTGCCGGGGCAGATCCATGTGGTGCTCTACCGCACCGCCTCCCCGGGCGATGGCACGCTGACGCTGGTGTTCGCCGACGGACCGCTGTCGCTGCGGCAGTGGATGATCACCGACCCGCAGCAGCGCGAGACGACGGTTTCGCTGTTCAACGTCTCCCTGGGCAGCACGTTCGACCAGAAACTGTTCGACACCGCCGATCCCAGGCTGCGGGAATAGCTATTCCGGCACGCGGGATTGTGTTCATCTGTTTGCCACGATCCTGCTTCACCCTGCGTCACCGCATCCCGTGTCGAGGCCCATGAAACCGCTCATTGGCATTTCCTGCTGCGTCAAGCAGTTCGGCGTGTTCGGCACCGCGAACCACGCCGCGTCCCACACCTATATCCATGCCACCGACAACGTGGTGGGCGGGGTGCCGATCCTGGTGCCGGCGAACGGGGCGCTGGCGGATATCGCCACGCTGGTATCCCGGCTGGATGGTCTGATCCTGACCGGCAGCCGCAGCAATGTGGCGCCGACCAACTATGCAGGGCCGGCGCATGCCGAGGGCACGCCGGAGGATCATGACCGCGATGGCGTGACGCTGCCGCTGATCCGTGCGGCGGTGGCGGCCGGGCTGCCGGTGCTGGCGATCTGCCGCGGCATGCAGGAGATGAACGTGGCCCTGGGCGGCAGCCTGCACCAGCGGCTGCAGGATTTGCCGGACCGGATCGACCATTCCACCCCGATGTCGCCGCACCCCAGGGTGCGCACCGGCAAGTCCCACGCCGTGCGGGTGGCGCCGGGGTCGTGGCTGCACCGGGTGTGCGGGCGGGGCGAGATTCCGGTCAATTCGCTGCACAACCAGGGCGTGGACCGGCTGGCGCCGGGGCTGGTGGTGGATGCCACCGCGCCGGACGGGACGGTGGAGGCGGTGCATGCCACCTCTGGCCCCGGCTTCGCGGTGGGGGTGCAGTGGCACCCGGAATACGACTGGGAGCGGGATGAGATTTCCCGCCAGATCTTCGTGGCCTTCGGCGAGGCGGTACGGGCCCGCCTCGCCGCACCGGCGCGGCTTTCGGCCGCCGACTAGCCAGGCTCGCGCTCGCCCTTCAGCGGCAGGGCGATGAAGCTGCTGGCCTCGCCGCGCTGGAGCTGGATGGCCACGGCGGGGCGGCCGGCCTTGCGGGCGGCTTCAACCGCGGCGGCGACATCGGACGGGGTGTTCACGGCCCTGTCCCCCGCGCGCAGGATGATGTCGCCCGGCTGCAGGCCGCGGGATTCCGCGATGCTGCCGGGGGCGACCTGGATCACCGCGGCCCCATCCCCTTCCGGATTCGGGCGCAGGGCCAGGCCGAGGGCACCGGCGCGGCCCGGTTGCGGGGCGCCCTGGACGCCGGCCTTGCGGTCCGGCGCTTCGCCGAGGGCGATGCGGTGCAGGACGGGCTTGCCGTCGCGCTGGACGGTGACGGCCAGGCTGGCGCCGGGCTTGCTCTCGCCGATCGTGCCGGCGAGGTCGCGCGGGGCGCGGATCGGACGGCCATCGATCTCTGTCACCACATCGCCGGCGCGCAGGCCGCCGCGGGCGGCGGGGGAGCCGGGTTCCACGCCGGCGATCATGGCGCCCATGGGCTCCTCGAGGCCGAGGGCGCCGGCCAGCTCACGGTCGATCGGCTGGAGCGAGACGCCGAGCCAGCCGCGTTCCACCTTGCCGGATTGCTTGAGGCTTTCGACCACGCGGTGGGCGAGCTTGGACGGGACGGCGAAGCCGATGCCGATATTGCCGCCGGAGGGGGAGAGGATGGCGGTGTTCACGCCGACCACCTCGCCCTGGGTGTTGAACAGTGGGCCGCCGGAATTGCCGGGGTTGATCGAGGCATCGGTCTGGATGAAGTCGTCGTACGGGCCGGCGCCGATCTGGCGGCCGCGGGCGGAGACGATGCCGGCGGTGGCGGAGCCGCCGAGGCCGAAGGGGTTGCCCATGGCGAGCACCGGCTCGCCCACCCGCAGCGTGTCGGAATTGCCCCAGGGGACGGTCGGGAGCTGGGCGCCGGCCTCGATCTTCAACAGGGCGATATCGGTCTTTGGATCGGCACCGACGACGCGGGCGGGAAGCTGGCGGCCATCGGACAGCTCGACCGTGACGCGATCCGCCTCGCCCACCACGTGGTTGTTGGTGACGACGAAGCCGGCGGGGTCGATGATGAAGCCGGAGCCCTGGCCCATGGTGCGGCGGGGGTGTTCGCCTTGCGGGCGCTGGCCCTGGCCGAAGCGGCGGAACAGGTCCTCCAGCGGGGTGCCGCGCAGTTCAGGCGGGACATCCTGCTGGGCCTGTTCATGGCCGACGACGGCGACGCGGACGACGGCGGGGCCAACCTGGGCGACGAGGTCGGCGAAGTTGGACGGCGTGGTGATGGGGGCTGCCACCGGGGCCGGCGGGCGCTGGGCCAGGGCCGGGGGGGCGGCAGCCAGCGGCAGGGCCAGGGTGAGGGCGAAGATGGGGATGAGGGCGGCGGAACGGGCCATGTCTGATACTCCCAAAGTGTCGGAGCTGTGTTTCCGACGGGACGGCAACACACATACGCCTGGCACGGGGCGGTTCCAGTTACGGCTCCGACATGGTCAGCGGGGGGCTTTTGTTCATGTTGGCGGGTGGATTTGCAGGCGGAACAAGGGCCGCGGGATGTCCGCTGCATGTCCGGTTGGACATGATGGCGCGCGACGGGGGGTGTTGGATGAAGGGGCGGACATGAATGGGGGGGCGGACGCAGGGTCGCACGTCATTGTGATTTTGATACCGGAACGTTAAGGGCGCCATTCGGGCGCAGGCCGGGAGGGGCACAAAAAAATCAGGCTGGGGTGGTCAGGTGCGGGGGGAGATGGCGCGTGCGGGGCTGCGGCCGGCAGGCTCCGGCGGGGTGCGCAGCCTATGGGCGGGGGTACGGAGTACGGGCGCGGGAAAGGCGGGGCAGAAGCCGCGGCCGGGCTGGCAGCGGACCATCCAGTCGCGCGGGATCGGGCCCTTGCCGGCCAGCGGGTGCCGGCGGCGGCGCGGAGCCGCCTGCCAGCGGCGGGCCAGCGCCACCAGCCCATCGAGCAGACGCACCAGGAGCGCGAGCACCAGCGCATGCGCCGCACCCAGCTCCGCCGTGCTCTGCTTGAGCGCGACGAAGCGGTCGGCGAGGGGGAAATTGTGTGTCTGCATGCGGTGATATATAACTAACGTTGTTAGTCACCGCAAGGGGGGATCGAGTACGTACGTGAAGGGAAGGAAGGATCTTCTTTTTCTGAAGAAAAAGAAGCAAAAGACTTTTTTTTGGGCCTTGCCAGCGTGAGAAGGACACTACGGTGTCGGTCGGCTGGATTGCTTCGCTGTGCTTGCAATGATGGTATAGTTAAGAATATTTTTTATTTAGGTTCTAAATGGCCGACGTCACGGCCTGCGCATATTCATCTTGCTGTCCAGGCGCTGACTCACTGGACGCACCATCGCCTGGCTCAATCGCCACTACCACAGTTACATCAGACACAGACCGCGAGCACGTAACGCGGGCAAGCCGAGGAGGCTGGGATATCGCACTCCAAAATGGATATGCGATATCCCTCACCCAGCGATGGAACAGGCCCTGACCGTCGCCGGCCGGGCTGTGCAGCCTGGGTTAGGCCAGGCTGACCGAGGCGGCCTCGGGCCCCTTGGAGCCCGTCACGACGCCCATTCGCACCGACTGGCCTTCGTTCAGCGTGGTCAGGCCAGCGCGTTCCAGCGCCGTGGCGTGCACGAACACGTCCTTGCCGCCCGTATCCGGCGTGACGAAGCCGAAGCCCTTCTGGGCGTTGTACCACTTCACGATGCCCACGACCTCGGTGGCGTCGCTCATGTCCAGCTGGCGGCGGGGGCGGTCGCTGCGCTCGGGACGGGGGCCCGCCGGCGCGCGGCGCGCCGGCTGCTCGCCGCCGGTTCCCTCGGTGATGGACAGCACCTCGTCCACCTGAAGCCCCTTCTGGCCCTTGCTGATGCGCACCTTCAGCACCGAACCCGGTGCCACGGACTGCACGCCGCTGGCGCGCAGCGCGCTCATGTGCAGGAAGGCATCGCCCTTGCCGCTGGCCAGGGACACGAAGCCGAAGCCCTTCTCGGCGTTGTACCAATTGACCGTCGCCGCTTCCTCGGGTGCCGAGCTGCTGGGGGCGAACGACGGGAAGGACGGCATTTCCGGGGCATTGCCGAACCGGCTGCTGTCATCGTCGTTCCAACCGCGGGACTGCCGCTGCCGGTGCTCTTTCGATCTATGCAAGGCTGAGACTTCCTTCGTTCACGTCGCCAGTGCCGGTCCAAGTGGCATCAGCACGGCTAGATAGCGATCTAACGCGGCTTCTTGAAGCCCCAACACGTGATGATTGCGCGAGGCCGCCCAGCGCCCACGGCGCGGCGGGGTGTGTGTGTTGCTTCCCGGTCACGCCGCCTCCGGCACCTGACCGAACACGCCCAGGAATTCCGGCTCGCCATAATCGCCGGCCTCCTCATCGGCCATGATGCGGACAACATGGGCACCGACGGCCATTCCGCTCGCCATTGCCTTCTCCGCCCGGCGCTCGGCATCGGCGGCGCTGCGGCAGGCCACGGGCTGGCCGGGCTTCAGGCCACCGCGGCGGCCCTGGACGTAGGGCTGGAAGATGATGCGTTCTGCGACCGCCATGGCGGGCCTCCGGATCGTGGTGCGTCGTCTGGCACGGCGGGATGCCACGCCCCTGGACCAAAGCGGCGCCACAGCGGGATCAGCCACTCCATCATGCGCCCATCAGACGGTTCCGCCAAGCACCCTGAGACGCGGGGGGCGCCAGGCCCCGCCACCATCCCTCGCGCACCCCGGCCAGGCTGGACGCCACCGGCCCGCTCCGCGCCCCCCGGCGGATCGACATGCCGGATCGACAGGACCGGCCGGGGAGGCACCCCAGCACGGACGCACGTTCCTTTTCCCTGGAAAAAGAAGCGCCTGCCTACCTGCGCGCGGGCGCCGGCGGCGGCTGTGCCTCGTCGGTGGCGCGCCGCGGCGTGCCGTCCAGGTTGAAGCGTTCCACGGCCAGGCCCACGCGCGCCTCGGCCAGCACCTTCTGCACGCCTTCCTGGATGGTTTTGCTGCGCAGCCCGTCATACGCCTCCTCGAAGGCCGGCGGGGGGGCGTTGCGGCGCCCTTCCACGCGGATGACGTGCCAGCCGAACTGCGTCTTCACCGGGGTTTCCGTGATCTGGCCCGCCTTCAGCCCGAACGCCGCCTCGGCGAACTCCGCCACCATGTCGCCCTTCTTGAAGAAGCCCAGGTCCCCGTCGCCGGAGGCCTTGTCGCTGCTGCGCGCCTTGGCGATCGCGGCGAAATCACCGCCCTTCTTCAGCTCGGCGATCACGCCTTTCGCATCCGCCTCGCTGCCCAGCAGGATATGGCGCGCGTGCACCTCTTCCTCACCCGGCTTGCCGGCGATCTCGCGATCATAGCGCGCGCGCAGCTCGGTCTCGTTCACCAGCGGGCCCACGTCGCGGCCGATCAGCGCCTGCTGCAGCGCCTGGTCCTGGGCGCGCGCGATCTGCCGCGCCACGGCCGGTTCCTTGTCCATGCCGCGCTTGCGGGCCAGATCCACGATCGCCGCACGGTCGATCAATTGGTCCAGCAGAAGGGGATAGAGCATGCCGGGCGGCATGGAGCGCATCTCTGCGGGCAGGCCCTGCGCGGCGTCGGCCAGGTCGGACAGGCGGATTTCCTTGCCGTTCACGCGCGCCACCACCGGGTCAGCCGGGGCCTGGCCAGCGGGGGCCTGAGCAGCGGCCGGCGCCGGTGCGGGCGCCTGGGCCAGGGACGGGGCGGCGAAAACGAGGGCCAGGGGCAGGGCGGTGGCAGCCAGTGCGGCGGCCAGGCGCGGCCGGAAGCCGTGGATCAGCATGCAGGGAGGTCCTTATGGAAGTGCCGCAATCATGGACGAGCCGGCCTTGCGCGACAAGCAAGCAGCCCACGCATGCGTGCACGACATATGAGAGGGCATGAACACCGGCGGCTGCGGAGGCCTGCCGTGGCGTTTGACACGCCGCTGTCGTTGACCCCGCCCCGCACGGGTCCTATCTGACCGCTTTGGGGTGGCCGGCGTGCGCTGTGCGGCGTGCGCCGCCCGCCCTGTGACGCGTATCCCGCGAGGGGTCTTCTCCCGTATAGGGTGTTCATGTTCGCAGCCATTGCCCGCGCCATCTTCGGCACCGCCAACGACCGCTCGCTGAAGGCCTACCAGCGCCGCGTGCCGCAGATCAACGCGCTCGAGCCCGCCATGGAGGCCCTGTCGGACGACGCCCTGCGCGGCAAGACCGCGGAGTTCCGCGAGCGCCTGGCCAAGGGCGCCACGCTCGATTCCCTGCTGCCGGAGGCCTTCGCCGTGGTGCGCGAGGCCAGCCGGCGCGCGCTGGGCATGCGCCATTTCGACGTGCAGATGATCGGCGGCATGGTGCTGCACGACGGCAAGATCGCCGAGATGAAGACCGGCGAGGGCAAGACCCTGGTCGCCACCCTGCCCGTGTATCTCAATGCCCTGCCCGGCAAGGGCGTGCATGTCGTGACCGTGAACGACTACCTCGCCAAGCGCGACGCCGAGTGGATGGGCCAGGTCTATGGCTTCCTGGGCATGAGCACGGGCGTCATCGTCCAGGGGCTCAGCGATGATGAGCGG
>JAIXTK010000171.1 GCA_027483995.1 Acetobacteraceae bacterium | reverse complement strand
GCCGATGATGGTCACGGCACAGGCCACGGCGGCGGTGAGGTGGCCGATGGCGAGCCAGATGCCGAACACCACGAACCAGACGATGTTGCCGATCAGGCCGAGAGGGCCGGTGCCGATATCCTCCCGGCCGGTGAGGGTGGCGCGCGAGATCGCCTCGCGCCCGAACGGCCAGAGCGAGAATCCGGCGATGGCGAAACAGGCGCGGGCCCAGGGCAGGCCGATAATGGTGATGGCGGCGAGCACGCCGGCCAGGCACCACAGCAGGGCCATGATGAGCCCGCCAAAGACCACCCAGACGAGGTTCAGGATCAGGGCCATGTGAGCTGCCTATGTGTTGGCGGCGAGGGAGAAACGAAAAAGCGGCCCACAAGGGGCCGCTTTTCATGTGCTGCGAGAGAAATGGCGCACCCGGAAGGACTCGAACCTCCAACCCCCAGATTCGTAGTCTGGTGCTCTATCCAATTGAGCTACGGGTGCAGCAGCAGAGGCGCGCGATATAGCCGTGCCCGCGCGCCCCGGCAAGTCGGTAAATGCAGGGCAGGGCGTTATGATCCGAGCTTGTCCAACTCGCGCACAACGGCCTCACCCATCACGGAGGTGGAGACCTTGGCGCAGCCCGGTGCCATCACGTCCGCCGTGCGCAGGCCAGAGGCCAGAACATTGGTGCAGGCGCGCTCGATGATCAGCGCATCCTCGTCCATGCCGAAGGAATAGCGCAGCAGCATGGCGAAGCTGAGCATCTGCGCCATGGGGTTGGCGATGCCCTTGCCGGCGATATCCGGCGCGCTGCCGTGGATCGGTTCATACAGCGCATGGCGGCGGCCATCGCCCTGCACGGCGCCCAGCGTGGCGCTGGGGAGCATGCCGAGCGAGCCGGTGAGCATGGAGGCGAGGTCGGACAGGATGTCGCCGAACAGGTTGCCGGTGACGATCACGTCGAACTGGCGCGGGTTGCGCACCATCTGCATGGCGCAGTTGTCGGCATACATGTGCGACAGCGCGACATCGGGGTATTCGGCCGCGCCCAGGGCGGTGACGGTCTGGCGCCAGAGCAGGCCCGACTCCATCACGTTGGCCTTCTCCACGCTGCACAGCCGGCCCTGGCGCTTGCGGGCCAGCTCGAAGGCCACGCGGGCAACGCGCTCGATCTCCGGCGTGGTGTACACCTCGGTGTTGATGCCGCGCTTGGTGCCGTCCGGCAGGGTTTCCACGCCGCGCGGCTCACCGAAATAGATGCCGCCCGTGCTCTCGCGCACGATCATGATATCGAGGCCCTTGATCACGTCGGCCTTCAGGGTGGAGGCATCCACCAGCGGGTCGAGCACGATGGCCGGGCGCAAATTGGCGAACAGGCCGAGTTCCTTGCGTAGCGTGAGGATCGAAAGCTCCGGCCGCTTGTCGAAGCCCAGCGTGTCCCACTTCGGGCCACCGACGGAGCCGAACAGCACGGCATCGGCCTCACGGGCGCGCTGGACCGTTTCGGCGCGAATGGCGATGCCGTGGGCGTCGATGCAGGCGCCGCCAACGATGTCCTCGGCGATGTCGAACACGGCGCGGCGGCGGCGGGCCATCCAGTCGATCACGTGGCCAACCTCGCGCATCACCTCGGGGCCGATGCCGTCGCCGGGGAGGACGAGGAGCTTCTTGTTCGAGGCCATGGCGGGGGGTCTTTCGCGGTTAGGTGAGCGGCGGGCGTTAAGAATAGAGGAAGGAAAGCGAAGTGGTCACAGAGAGCACAGAGGGTCACAAAGAGCACAGAGGCAGCGGATGACATATGCGTCGGTGCGCATCTGATCGAACTCTCTGTGTCCCTCTGTGGTCCTCTGTGTCCTCTGTGACCACTTCGCTTTACGATCCATCCGCGCGCGAGGCGCTAGACCGAAATACCCGGCATCCAGGATTTTTCAGCCTTCTGCTTGGACTCATAGGAGTCGATCGAGGGCGCGTGCTGCAGGGTCTGGCCGATATCGTCCAGCCCGTTGAGCAGCAGGTGCTTGCGGAAGGGGTCGATCTCGAACGGGATCTTCTCGCCGTTCGGGCGCACGACCACCTGTTCAGCGAGGTCCACCGTGATGCGGGCGTTGTCGCCCTGCTTGGCGTCTTCCATCAGCTGGTCGCAGATCTCGCGCGACAGGCGGATGGGGAGGATGCCGTTCTTGAAGACGTTGTTGTGGAAGATGTCGGCGAAATCCGGCGCGATCACGCAACGGATGCCGAAATCCAGCAGCGCCCAGGGGGCGTGCTCGCGCGAGGAGCCGCAGCCGAAATTCTCGTGCGCGATCAGGATCTCTGCCTTGCGGTAGGGGCCCTGGTTGAGCACGAAGTCGGGGCGCTCCTTGCCATCGGCGTCGTAGCGCAGCGTGTCGAACAGATGCACGCCGAGGCCGGTGCGCTTGATGGTCTTGAGGAAGCGGGCCGGGATGATCTTGTCGGTGTCGACATTGGCCATCGGCAGCGGGGCGGCAACGCCGGTGAGCTTGGTGAACGCGTCCATCAGGCGAGCTCCCTCACATCGGCCAGGTGGCCGGAGACCGCGGCGGCGGCGGCCATGGCGGGCGAGACCAGGTGCGTGCGCCCGCCGGGGCCCTGGCGGCCTTCGAAGTTGCGGTTGCTGGTGCTGGCGCAGCGCTGGCCGGGCGTGAGCTTGTCCGGGTTCATGCCCAGGCACATGGAGCAGCCGGGCTCGCGCCATTCGAAGCCGGCATCGATGAGGATCTTGTCCAGCCCCTCTTCCTCGGCCTGCTGCTTCACGATGCCGCTGCCGGGCACGATCATGGCGCGCACGCCCGGCGCCACGCGGCGGCCCTTGGCCACGGCGGCGGCGGCGCGCACATCCTCGATGCGGCCATTGGTGCAGGAGCCGATGAAGACCACGTCGATCTTGAGGTCGGTGATCTTCTGGCCGGGCACCAGGCCCATGTATTCCACCATGCGGGAAAGCTGGGCGCGCTTGGCTTCATCGGCTTCGTCCGCCGGGTTCGGCACCGTGGCGGTCACGGGCACGACGGCTTCCGGGTTGGTGCCCCAGGTGACCATCGGCGCGATCGCCGCGGCGTCGAGCTCCACCACCGTGTCGTAATGCGCGCCGGGGTCCGCGGGCAGGGTGCTCCACCAGGCGATGGCACGGTCGAG
>JAIXTK010000397.1 GCA_027483995.1 Acetobacteraceae bacterium | reverse complement strand
CATCGCGCTGTGGCGCAGCCTGGCCACGGACGACGGTGCCAGCTTCGACCGCGAGGTGGCGATCGACGCCGCCGCCATCGCCCCCACCGTCACCTTCGGCACCAGCCCGGAAGATGCCCTGCCGATCACCGCCCGCGTGCCGGAGGTGCCCGCTTTGGCCGATGCGCTCGCCTATATGGGCCTCGCCCCGGGCCAGCGCCTGGTCGGCATTCCCGTGGACCGCGTGTTCATCGGTTCCTGCACCAACGGAAGGCTGGGGGATCTGCGCGCCGCCGCCGCCGTGCTGCGCGGCCGCCGCGCCGCCATTCCGGGCCTGGTCTCGCCGGGCTCCACCCTGATCAAGCAGGCCGCCGAAGCCGAGGGCCTGCATACGGTGTTTCTCGATGCGGGCCTGGAATGGGCGGATTCCGGCTGCTCCATGTGCGTGGGCATGAACGGCGACCTCATCGCCGCGGGCCAGCGCTGTGCCTCCACCACCAACCGCAACTTCCGCGGCCGGCAGGGCCAGGGCGCGCGCACCCATCTCATGTCCCCCGCCATGGCCGCCGCCGCCGCCATTGCCGGCCATCTCGCCGATGTGCGCGACTACCCCCCGCTGGAGCGCTGAGCCATGGACCGCTTCACCACCCTCTCCGCCCCCGCCGCCCCGCTGGCGCTCGACAATGTCGATACCGACCAGATCATCCCCGCCCGCTTCATGAAGCGCTCGCGCGCCGAGGGCTACGGGCCGGTGCTGCTGCACGATCTGCGCTTCGACGAAGCCGGCGCCCCACGCCCGGATTTCATCCTCAACGCCCCGCGCCATGAAGGCGCCAAGGTGCTGGTCGCCGGCCGCAACTTCGGCTCCGGTTCCTCGCGCGAGGCGGCGGTCTATGCGCTGTGGGATTACGGCATACGCTGCGTGATCGCCCCCAGCTTCGGCGACATCTTCGCCTCCAACGCCGTCAAGAACGGCCTGCTCCCCGCCCGCGTCAGCGAGCAGGATGCCGCCACCCTGCAGGCCTGGCTCAACTCGGCGAACGACACGCAGCTCCAGGTCGATCTCGAAACCTGCACCATCACCGCCGGCGGCCAGACCATCCCCTTCACCATCGACGCGGTCCGCCGCACCCAGCTCCTCAATGGCTGGGACGATATCGACCTCACCCGCGAACGCGCCGCCGCCATCGCCAGCTTCCGCACCGCGCGCGCCCAGGCCGAACCCTGGGCGATGCTGCCGCCATCGGCCTGACCGCCCTCGGCTTCGCTTGCACAAGCAGGCCGGGTTGCCGACAGTGGTGGCGTTGAGTGCCGCAGCACCGGGAGCCACGCCATGCGCCGCCGATCCTTCCTCGCCAGTGCCGCCGCCATCGCCGCCGCGCCCAGCATCGCGCGGGCCGCCAGCGCCACCACCATCCGGTTCACGCCGGAAGCCGACCTCGCCGTGCTCGATCCCGTCTGGACCACCGCCTCCCAATCCGCGCAGCACGCCGCCCTGGTGTACGACACGCTGTTCGGCCAGGACGCCGAGTACAAGCCACAGCTGCAAATGCTGGAAGGCTACACCGTGGAGGAGGATGGCCGCCGCTGGGTGATGCAGCTGCGCGAGGGCTTGGCCTTCCACGATGGCGAGCGCGTGCTGGCGCGGGATTGCGTGGCCTCGCTGCGCCGATGGATGGCGCGCGACCCGTTCGGCCAGGCCCTCGCCGCGGCCACGGATGATCTGGCCGCCACCGATGACCGCACCATCGTGCTGCGCCTGAAATCCCGCTTCCCGGTCCTGGCTGCGCTCGCGCGCAATTCCGGCGTGCCCTGCGTGATCATGCCGGAACGCCTGGCCAAGACCGACCCCTTCACGCAGGTAACCGACACCACCGGCTCCGGCCCCTACATCTACAAGGCCGACGAACGCATCGCCGGCGCGCGGGTGGTCTATGCCCGCAACCCCCGCTACGTGCCGCGCAAGGATGGCCCGCTCGGCGGCACCGCGGGGCCCAAGCTGGCGCATTTCGAGCGCGTGGAATGGGCCATCCTGCCCGACCCCACCACCGCCTCCGCCGCCCTGCAGCGCGGCGAGATCGACTGGCTGCTGACCCCGAATGCCGATCTGGTGGACACGC
Source organism: Acetobacteraceae bacterium (assembly GCA_027483995.1). Lineage (GTDB taxonomy): Bacteria > Pseudomonadota > Alphaproteobacteria > Acetobacterales > Acetobacteraceae > CAMDGX01. The sequence continues at coordinate 9,158 of JAIXTK010000397.1, read as the reverse complement.
TGCGCAAATCCCCGGGCGTGACGGTGCGGGTGGCCTTCCCGCTCGGCTCCGTCTCCTGCATGCGGTTCAACTGGCTGCAGCCGCCCTTCGATGGCGCGGCCATCCGCCGGGCGATCCTGCCGGCCATCTCCCAGGCCGACTACATGACCGCGATGAACGGCGAGGACCGCAGCCGCTGGCGCGATGGCGTGGGCTATTTCTGCCCGGGCATGCCGATGGCCAACGATGCCGGGCTCAGCGCCCTCACCGGCCCGCGCTCCATCGAGGCCGCCAGGCGCAACCTCGATGCGGCCGGCTACAAGGGCGAGCGCGTGGTGCTGCTCGCCCCGGGCGATGTGCCCTATGCCAAGATCCTCGCCGATGTCACCGCCGACGTGCTGAAGCGCGCCGGCTTCAACGTGGATTACCAGGCGATGGATTGGGGCACGCTGGTGCAGCGCCGCGCCAAGCAGGATCCGCTGGACAAGGGCGGCTGGTCGATCTTCCAAACCAACTGGACCGGCGCGGACCAGGGCACCCCGGCCACCCATGTCTTCCTGCGCGGCAACGGCAAGGCGGCGTCGCCGGGCTGGCCCGACATCCCCCGCATGGAGCAGCTGCGCGACGCCTGGCTTGGCGCGGCAGACCAGGCCACCCAGCTCGGCATCGCGCGGGAGATGCAGGCGCTGGCCTTCGAGGAGATTCCCTATATTCCCCTGGGCCAGATGATCTCGGCCACGGCGCACCGCTCCGACCTGGTCGGCATGGTGCCGAACCAGGTGGCGTTCTGGAACGTGCGCCGGGCCTGACTCGGCAGGGCCCATGCCGGCACCACATCCGGCGCGCGTTGCGTGTGAACCAGAGGAGAAACGATGATGCTCCAATCGCCTCAGTCGCGCCGGTCCATCCTCACCGCCGGTGCCGCAACGGCCGGCACCGCGCTCGCAACCCGCGCCTTCGGCCTTCTCGCACCTGTGCAAGCCCAAGGCCTTGCCCCAACGCCGACGATGCGCGGCGGCGCCAACAACTATCTGCCGGGCGCTGCGATTGTGCCGCGCATCGGCGGCGGGGGCTTCTGGCTGACCGGCACGGTGCGCCGCGCCGGGGATGGCGCGCCGCTGCAGGGCATCCGCATCCAGATATGGGCGCATACGACCGAAGCGCAGGAGCGCGACCCGCAGAGCCATGGTGCCACGCTGACCGATGCGAACGGCGTGTTCCGCATGGACATGCCGCAGATCGTGCCGGCCTTCGGCCAGGCGCATGCCCACCTGGCCTATGATCCCGCGCATGATGGCAACGGCTTCGAGACGGTGTTCCTCCGCCCGTTGCTGCGCAGCGCGCGGGACAAGAGCCTGAGCGCGGATTTCGTGCTGCAGAAGGCGTGATCGGCGCGGGGCCGGTGCGCCCTGTCCTGATCTGGCTGGCCGTCGGCGGGGCCATTGCCGCGGCGGGCGTGGAGGCGGCAACAAGCCCGCTGCTGGCCTGGCGCGATGCGATCTACATCGCCGGGTGCTTCGCAGGCGTTGCCGCGCTGGCGTTCCTGCTCGTGCAACCCTTGCTGGCCGGCGGATACCTGCCGGGCCTGCGGCTGAAGCTGGGGCGGCGCGTGCATGGCTGGGTCGGGGGCGCACTCGTGGCCGCTGTCGTGGTGCATGTCGCCGCCCTTTGGCTGACCAGCCCGCCCGATGTGATCGATGCCCTGCTGTTTCGCTCGCCCACGGCGTTTTCGGTCTGGGGCGTGGTGGCGATGTGGGCGGTGTTCGCAACGGCGCTGCTCGCCGCCCTGCGGCGGTGGCAGCGCCTTTGGCGGCTGGGCCATGTCGGGCTGGCCGTGGTGATTGCGGTGGCCACCATCGTTCATGCGCTGCTGATCGACGGCACGATGGGGCCAGTGTCAAAGGCGGTGCTCTGCGCCCTGGTGCTGGCGGCGACCGCCAAGGTGGTGCTGGACGCACGCGTACCGGCCGCGCTTCGCCTTCTGGCGCGCCGCGGCCGGCGGCCGATCTAGCCGCGTCAGGCCGGAAGCGTCGGGTCCGGCGCGACGCGAACCAGGGTCTTGCCGAAATTCTCGCCGGTCAGCATCTCGCTGAAGGCGGCGGGAATGTTATCGAACCCCTCGCGGATGTATTCGCGGTAGCGAACCTCGCCGGAAGCGACCCAGGGGGCCATCTCGGCCAGGAAGGCGTCGTGCCACTCGGCCACGTAGTCTCCCACGGAGAGGTTGCGCACGGTCACGCCGCGGGCTTCGGCGCGGGCGCGCACCACGGCCCGGGCATCCTCGGCGGGGTCGTCGCCATAATGGGCGATCAGGCCGCAGATCGTCATGCGCGCGCCCGGGTTGAACAGCGGCAGCACCGTGTCGAACACGGGCCCGCCGACATTCTCGAAATAGACGTCGATCCCGTTCGGGCAGGCGGCTGCGAGTTCCTCGGCGAAGCGGGGGGAGGTGCGGGAGATGCAGGCATCGAAGCCCAACTGCTCCACCACGTAGCGGCACTTCTCCTCGTGCCCGGCAATGCCCACCACGCGGCAGCCCTTCAGCCGCGCGATCTGGCCGGCGATCTGGCCCACGCCGCCGGAGGCCGCGGAGACGACGGCGGTGTCACCCGGCTTCGGCTCGCACTGGAGGACGAGTCCCGAATAGGCGGTGAGGCCGAGCATGCCGAGCACGCCCACGGCGTGGCTGATCCGGCCCTGGGCCGGGTCAAGCTTGCGCGGGATCATGTAGGAGGGCCGGGCAACGCCTTCGCCCATCAGGCCGTACTCGGCCCAGCCATTGGTGCAGAACACGAAATCGCCGGGCACGATGCCGTCGATCCGGCTTTCCACCACCTGCGCCACGGTGCGGGCATGGCAGGGCACGCCTTCCGGCTCCACGCCGCGGCGCTTGTAGCCCCACTGGTACGGGTCGAGGGAGACGTAGATCGTGCGGGTCAGCGCCTGGCCGGGACCGGGGGACGGGAGCGGGGCTTCCTTCAGCGCGAAGGTGCCGTCATCGGGCCAGGGCGGAGGCGGCCGCTTGGCGAGGGTCCAGTAGCGCGTGTTCATGGTGCCCTCCCAAGGCGGTGGCTGAGGTGCGGGGGTCCGGGCGGAAGTGCCTCCACGCGAACCCAGGCGAAATCTGGCCGTGCCGCAGCTTACGCCGGGGCATCACGGGGGGGAACCGGCCGCGATCAGGTGGCGCCCGTACTGGGCCCGCATTCCCTCATCGCGGAAGGCCACGCGCGTGACGGTGACGCCGACGCGGAAGCTTGGCGACAACCCCACCAGGCGCGACACGACCAGCCGCGCCTCCTCCGTGCGGCCCGCCGCGGCCAGCGCGGCGGCGGTCATTGCCAGGTTCGACGTGTAGTCGCCGTTGCTCCGCATCGCCCGCAGGCCCCACTCGGCCGCCTCATCCCAGGCGCCCCGGGCGTAATGCGCAATGCTCAGGAAATGCTGGTAGCGGAACAGCAGGGGATCCTCGGGCGAAAGGCGGATGGCGCGCTCGGCGCCGCGCACCGCCTCCTCTGCCCGGCCGGTGAACGCCAGGGTCGGGGTGGTCCAGAGGCTGGTCTCGGCGTCGTTCGGCGCCATGTCCTGGGCACGGTCCAGCAGGTCCTGCGCCCTGGCATAGTCCCGGTGCAGGATGGCGCAGTTGTGGCCGAGCAGCGCCAGGGCCCGGGCATGGTTGCCATCCAGTTCCAGCGCGCAACGCACCTCGGCCTCCAGGGCCCGCGCCTCGGCGGCTGGATCGTCCGACCAGCGCTGGCCGATGCGCAGGCTGTGCCAGTTGGCCAAGGCGGCATGCGGCGCGGCGAAGCCCGGGTCCAGCGCCGCGGCCTGGCGCAGCATGTCGCCCGCCCGGTCGAAGCTGGCGCGTTCGAGCCGGTACATCCAGCGCTGGCCTTCCAGCATCAGGTGATAGGCGCCGAGATCGTGCTGCCGCCGCAGCGCGGTGCGCAGCTCCGCATCGCGCAGCCGCGGCAACACGGCATAGGCGATGGTCGTCGCCAGTTCGTCCGGCGCCCCCAGCAGGCCATCCACCGCGAGGTCGAAGGCGCGATGCCAGATCACGGCGCCCTGCGACGCTTCCGCCACTTCGAGCGACAGGCGCACATGCGGGCCAAGGCGCCGCAGGCTGCCGGAGGCGAGGTAGTCCGCGCCCACCCGGCGGGCGAGCGCCGGCACCGGCTCGGCCGAACCGGCCAGGTTCCGGGTGGAGTTGGCGGAGATCACGATGGGCTCGCGCAGCCCGGCCAGGGCGCCGACCACCGCATCGAGCAGGATATCGGCGAATTCGGCCAAGGCGCGGTCACCGCCGGGCGGCAGCCGGAGCGGCATCATGGCGAGCACCGGGGTGCCGCGCTGGGCCCCAGGGGCGGCAGGCAGCTCGGCGGGCAGCACGGCGGCATCGGGCGGCGCGATGTCGAGCAGGTAGCCGCGGCGCGGCAGGGTGCGAAGCAGCGCCTCGTCCGGGCCGAGGGCGCGGCGGATATCCGCCACGCATTGCGTCAGACCGTTCTCGGTGACGTAGACGCCGGGCCAGACGGCCTCGATCAGTTCCTCGCGCGCGACCACCTGCCCGCCCCGCTCGGCCAGGTGCGACAACACCTGCGCCGCCTTCGGCCGAAGCTCCACCTCCGCCCCGCCCGGCCCGCGCAGGACGCCGCTGCGCGGTTCGAAACTCCACTCCCCGATGGCGTAGCCCGAACCCCTCACGCGCCGCCCTTCCGATGCAAGGCCCCTCAACTGCCTGTCCCATAGCACGGCCGGCGGTGGCCGGAGGCGGTTTTGGACCATCTGTCACAGCTGTGAATTTCACCGCCGCATCATCTCGATTTCACCTCGGCTTCAGGCACATGCCGCCGGTGCGGGCCAGGGTTGCGGTTCACAGAACACTGGAACCCCCGCCGTGCTGGGTCATCTCACGCGCGCACTGATCGTCGGCCGCGGCGTTGCGATCAGGGCTGGAAGCCCCGTGCGGCCCATCGCACCGCGCCTGCCGTGGCGGGTGCCATGACGGCGATGGCAGCCGGCGTCATGCGCCCACGGCCGAGGCGACAGGCCGTCCGCGCAGGTGTCATGGCCCTCGTGGCCGCATTGGCGGTGACGAGCTATGCCGTGATGGCGGCGCGGGCGCTCGACGTCTCGGCGCTCGGTGCGATGAGCGTTTTCGCCGCGGCGACGCTTTCCAGCATCGGCGGCTTCGCCTTCTCGGCGCTGTGCGCGCCGCTTCTGGCGCAGCTCGACATGGCGCCGGTCAGGATGGTTCAGACCATGGCGCTGTGCAGCATCGCGATCCAGGGCTGGAGCGTGTGGATGGCACGGCGGGACATCGACCTTGCCGCGCTGGCACCGTTGCTGGCCGGCGGGCTCTGCGCGCTTCCGGCCGGCGTTGCCGTGCTGACGCAGCTGCCGAGCAGCGGATATGGCGCCCCCGTGGGGGTTCTGGTCGCGGGCTACGGCGCATGGGCGCTGCTCCGCCCGACCCTCCCGCGCAGGCCGCGCCCGGGGTGGTGGGCTACCGTGCTGATCGGTGCCACGGGGGGCATGACCGGGGGCCTGGCGGCGTTTCCGGGGGCGGTCGTCGCCGCGTGGTGCGGCTTGCGCGATTGGCCCAAGGAACGGCAGCGCGCGGTGACCCAGGCCTACATCCTTGTCATGCAGATCACGCTGCTCGGCGTGATCGCCGCCATGGCGCCGGGCGGGGCCCTGGGTTCACTGCCTGACCTGGGCCAGCTGGCCTATGTCCCGGCCGCGTTGATCGGGGCTGCGTGCGGGTTGCGCCTGTTCCGGGGCTTGACCGACCGGCAGTTCGGCCAGGCCGTGAACATCCTGCTGATCGCTGCGGGGGTGGGCATGCTGGTGTGAGGGATCGGCGGCGATCCCGAGGTGGTGGCTGGGGCGGGAGGGATCGAACCTCCGCATGGCGGAATCAAAATCCGCTGCCTTACCGCTTGGCGACGCCCCAATCCGGCGCGGTATTAGAGCAAAGCGGCCGGCAAGGAAATCACCCTTCGTGGCCGGCGCCGCCCCATATCCACCAACCCGGTTGATGGAGGCGGGCGGCGGCTTCGGTGGCCATGGCCGGCGTGTCGAACAGGGCGAAGCAGGTGGCGCCGCTGCCGCTCATGCGGGCGAGGCGGCAGCCCGGCAGGGCGGCCAGGGCGGCGAGCACATCGGCGATCGGGGCGCAGAGGGCGATGGCGGGATCGGCGAGGTCGTTGGTGGTGGCGGCAAGGCCGGCGGCCATGGCGGCGGCGGTCGGCCAGGCATCAGGAAAGATGGCCGGGGGCGTGAAGCCGGCGCCGGTGGCGGCGCGCTGGCGGAAGACGGCGGGGGTGGGCACGGCCAGGCCGGGATTGGCGAGCACCATGCCGAAAGCGGGCAGGCGCGGGGCGGGCACGAGGATCTCGCCCACGCCCTGCATGCGGGCGGGGCGCTGGGCGAGGCAGACCGGCACATCTGCACCCAGGGCCAGGGCGAGGCCTTCGGGGATGGGCACGCCCCAGAGGCGGGCGAGCAGGCGCAGGGCGGCGGCGGCATCGGCACTGCCGCCGCCAATGCCGCTGGCGATCGGCAGCACCTTGTGCAGCACGAGGCGGGCGCCGGGGCGCAGGCCATGGGCTTCGGCCAGGCGGTGGGCGGCGCGCAGCACGAGGTTGTCCTGCTCCCCCGCCAGGGCGGCGGCGAAGGGGCCCTCGACCGTGAGAGTCAGGTCGTTTGCGGGCGTGGCGGAGAGGTGGTCGGCCACCGCGGGGAAGACGACGAGGCTGTCCAGCAAATGGTAGCCATCGGCGCGGCGGCCGGTGACGTGGAGGTGGAGATTGACCTTGGCGTGGGCGGTCTCGACCGGCGCGGCACTCATCGGCGCAGCGTCAGGGCGTGATGCCGAGTTGCTGCTCGGCGGGGCGCAGCCGGTTTTCGATGCGCTCCTTCTCGTCCGCGTCGGGCTTGAGGTTCAGGGCGCGGCGCCACTGGTAGATGGCTTCCAGGCGGCGCCCGGCTTCCCAGTAGGCATCGCCGAGATGGCCGTTGATGGTGGCGTCGCCGGGTTCCAGCTCCACGGCGCGTTCCAGCAGGCGCACGGCTTCGGGGATATCGCCCAGGCGCATGGCGACCCAGCCGAGGCTATCGACCATGGCGCCGTCGTTGGGGCGCTGCTGGACGGCCTTCTCGATCATCTCCTTGGCCTGAAGCAGGTTGCGGCCCTGCTCGGTCCAGGAATAGCCGAGATAGTTCAGCACATGCGGCTGGTCGGGCGCGAAGCGCAGGGCCTGGAGGAAATCCGCCTCCGCCTTTTCCCATTGGCGCGAGCGTTCCAGGGCGATGCCGCGGTCGTAGTAGAGCGGCCAGTGGCCGGGGTGCGGCGGGCCGGCCAGGGCGATGGCGCGGTCATAGGCCACCACTGCATCGGCAAAGCGGCGCTTGATGCGCAGGATGTCGCCGGTGAGGCCGAGCGGCTCCGGGCGGGAGGGGTAGTCGCGCGCGATCTCGTCCAGCAGGGAGAGTGCTTCGTCGCTGCGTTCCAGGCGCTGCAGCATGCGGGCGCGGCGCATCTGGACGGTGGCGTGCAGCGGGTCGTCGGTGCGGATGCCGGCGAGCAGGTCCAGCGCCAGTTCCGGGCGCTTGCCCGCCCCCAGGATGTCGGAGGCGATGAGACGGGCGGTGGCGTGGTCTGGGCGCAGCTGCAAGGCGAGGCGGACCAGGGCCAGGGCGAAGTCGCTGGTATCCTGCCCGCGGAGCATGCTGGCGAGGACGACATAGGTTTCGGCCAGGCCATCGAGCGCGTTGCGCACGGGCAGGGTGGCGGCATCGGCCTGCAGGCGGGGCAGCGCCATCATGATGTCGTCGTTGCCCTCCGCCACCGCGCGCAGGGCGGCTTCGGCTTCCGCGGCGTTGCCCTGGCGGGCTTCCCAGCTGGCGATGGCGCGGCCGAGCTGGAGATGGGCGGTGCCGCCGAACTCGGTCTGGGCGGTGCGGTAGAGGCGGGCGGCGAGGCCCTTGCGGTCTGCCAGGTCGGCGATCAGGGCGCCGTGCAGGGCGTAGAAGGCGCGGAAGGCGCGGTTGTCGATCAGCGGTTGCAGCGTGGCGAGCGCGGCATCGGGCTGGCCGCGGCCGAGCTGGGCCCAGGCGATGAGCATGGGCCGCATGATTTCGGCAGCACCCTCGCGCGGGAGGGAGGCGAAGCGGGCTTCGGCCTGGGCCCAGGCGCCGGCCTTGGCATCGCGCCCGGCGAGCAGGAGCTGGGCGGCCTGGTTGCGGCCGAGCAGGCCGGCGAGGCGTTCGGCTTCCGGGCGGCCGGCCATGAGGCTGGTGAGGAAGGCCTTCTGGCGCAGTTCCTCATTGTCCATGTCGGCGGCCAGCGCGCGCTGGAAGGCCAGGGCGGCGGTATCCAGGTCGCCCTGGCTGCTGGCGAAGCGGCCGGTGAGCATGGCGGCGGAGCCGGGCGGGATCGGCGCGCGGCGGCGCGGCGCGGGCGGCGGGGCGGCCTGCGCGGTGGACACCGTGGCATCGCTGCCGGTGGCGGCGGCCGGGGGCGATTGGGCGGCGCCGCACGCTGTCAGCAGGGACAGCAGCAGCAGGAGCGAACGCCGGAGTGGGCGGGTCGGGTGCATGGCGGCGACCTTATCAGGGAGACGGGCCCGGCGCCATGTGCGCAAGGAACGGATGTCAGGCCCGGCTGCCCTTGTGTTCCAGCCGGTCGCCGGGGCTGAGGCCGGCGCCGCGCAGGAGCAGGGCGGCGGCGTGGGCGGGGCGGGTGGCGAGGGCGGTGGCGAGGCCGAGCAGGATGGTGCGACGGGGGCGCAGATCGGCTCTCCTGGTTGAGCGGCGGTGTTGGATTTGGCGGTGCGGGCGGTGGGGTGCAAGGCGGGGTGGCGGGATTATGATTTTGTTATCGTAACAATTAGGGCGTGCGGAGGCTATGCGGGCGGGAGGGTTGAAACTGGCGGGGCGCGTGGGCCGGCGCGGGCATGGGGGGGCTGGCGGAACCGGCGCGGGTGCGCGGCGACGGGGCGGCGCGTGGAGGTGGGGCGGGGAAACGTGGCGTGGCGGCGCGGGGGTGCCGTGAGCATGCGCCAGCATTCGGCCGCGCGGCGACGGGCCTGACGGGAGGGGCGGAAGGGGTTCTGGCGCGGGGGGAGGGCGTGGACCGGGCGCAGGGCGCGGAGGTCCCGCAGGGCGCGGCGGTG
>JAIXTK010000209.1 GCA_027483995.1 Acetobacteraceae bacterium | reverse complement strand
GTTGAAGATGCGGATTGGGAGACCTCACCGCTGGTGCTGGATCCGATATCGGTCAAAGAGCAGCTCTCAATAGGTTGGTAGGGCCTCGGGGGTGCGCTTATGGTATCCGTCCGGCGAGTGACGCCTTGGCGTGTTCAATCTTGCTGCGGCACTTACGGGTGATCGTACGGACGTTCGTACGAGCGCTGGTAAGGGCGATTACTATGGAGATCATCACGGGAGTTGAGCGCCGGCGTCGGTGGCGCCCGGAGGACAAGCTGCGCATCGTGGCGGAGGCGGAGCAGCCCGGTGCTTGCTTTGCGGAGGTTGCGCGGCGGCATGACGTGAGCCGGGCCTTGCTGTGGTCATGGCGCCGGCAGATCCGTGAGAGTGCGTATCAGGCAGGTGGCGGGGATGGATTTCTGCCGGTGCAGGTGGTGTCGGCGCCTTCGCACGGCGCCGCGGTTGTCGCTACGGATCGTGCACCGGATCGACCTGCTCGGGCTGGCCGACGCGTTGCTGGCAGCGACGCTGCGGGTGTGATCGAGATTGCGCTGCCGGACGGTACGATGGTGCGGGTGGGCCGGGACGTTGGCGCCGTCGCACTGCGCCGCGTATTGGGAGTGCTGCGCGGGTGATCCCGATCCCGTCCAGCGTGCGGGTGTGGCTGGCCACCGGCACCACGGACATGCGGCGCGGTATGAACGGCCTGGCGCTGCAAGTGCAGCAGGTGCTGGGGCGCGATCCGCACGTTGGTGATCTCTACGTGTTCCGCGGCAAGCGCGGTGACCTGATCAAGGTCCTTTGGCACGACGGGCTGGGGATGTCGTTGTATGCCAAGCGGCTGGAGCGGGGGCGCTTCGTGTGGCCATCGCCGGCGGACGGCGTGGTGCCGGTCACCGCGGCACAACTCGGGTACATGCTGGAGGGTATCGACTGGCGGCATCCGCAGCGGACCTGGCGGCCTGAGATGGCCGGCTGACGGCGGCTGCGGGGGGAGTACACAACGTCGCCTGTGTATGGTTGAATCCCGCCATGCCCTCCGGTGCCATCCCTTCCTCCGTTGAGCTCGACGTGTTGCGTACCGCACTTGCCGCCGAGCAGGCGGCGCGGCGCGAGGCCGAAGCCCGTGCCTCCGGCGCCGAGGCGATGGTGGCGCATCTGAAGCTGCTGATCGCCAAGCTGCGGCACGAGCGCTTCGGCGCCTCCTCGGAACGCAGCCGCAAGCTGCTCGACCAGATGGAGCTGCAGCTCGAGGAGCTGGAGGCGGCGTCCAGCGAGGATGAGGCGGCCGTCACAGCGCCTGCCGCCGGAGAGCGAGGTGCACGCCGTCGCCCGGTGCGTGGCCCGCTGCCGGCGCACCTGCCGCGCGAGCGGGTGGTTCTGCCCGGCCCCACGGCCTGCCCGTGCTGCGGCGGGCGGCTGTCCAAGCTCGGCGAGGATGTCACCGAGACCCTGGAAGTGGTGCCGCGGCAGTGGAAGGTGGTGCAGACGGTACGGGAGAAGTTCGCCTGCCGTGCCTGTGAGGCGATCACCCAGCCGCCGGCGCCGTTCCACCCGATTGCCCGCGGCCGGGCGGGGCCGAACTTGCTGGCCACGATACTGGAAGCCAAGTTCGGCCAGCACCTGCCGCTGAACCGCCAGAGCGAGAGTTTCGCCCGTGAGGGGATCGAACTCGATGTCTCCACCCTGGCCGACTGGGTTGGCGCCTGCACCGCGACCTTGGCGCCGCTGGTGGCGCTGCTGCGCGCCCATGTGCTGGCGGGCGAGCGGCTGCACGGTGACGACACCACGGTGCCGGTGCTGGCCACGGGCCGCACCACGACGGGCCGATTGTGGGTGTATGTGCTCGACGACCGGCCCTTTGCCGGTCCGGCCCCACCGGCGGCGCTGTTCCACTACTCCCCCAACCGCAAGGCCGAACATCCCTGGCGGCATCTCCAAGGTTGGCGAGGCATCCTGCAAGCCGATGCCTATGCCGGGTTCAACGAGCTCTACGCCTCGGACCGACAACCGGGCCCGGTGGCCGAGGCTGGCTGCTGGGCACATGCACGCCGAAAATTCTTCGACCTGGCCGAACTCAGCCGTGCCCCGCTGGCGCTCGAGGCGGTGCGCCGGATCGACGTGCTGTTCGCCATCGAGCGCGACCTCATCGGCCTGCCTGCTGGGGAGCGCCTGGCCCAGCGCCAGCTACGCAGCGCCATCCTCCTAGCCGAGCTCGAAGCCTGGATGCGCGAGACCCGCGCCAAGCTATCGCGCCACGCAGACGTGGCAAAGGCGATGGACTACATGCTGACCCGCTGGGAGAGCTTCACCCGCTTCCTCGGCAATGGCCGGATCGACCTGTCGAACAACGCCGCCGAACGCGCTCTGCGCGGCATCGCCATCGGCCGAAAGGCCTGGCTGTTCGCGGGATCGGACCGCGGTGGCGAGCGCGCTGCGGCAATCTACTCCCTGATAACCACTGCCAAGCTCAACGATGTCGACCCGCGTGCCTGGCTCGCCGATGTCCTGGCGCGGATCAACGATCACCCGGCCGCGCGCCTGGTCGACCTCCTGCCTTGGAACTGGATGGCCGCCCGGTCACAAGCTGCGGCCTGATCATATCGCCTGCGGTGCCCGCCGGATGGATACGTCTCGGCCGTGTCGAGCGAGAACTCGGCAGCTACCTCGAACACGCGGGAGGAGTGTCGAATCTCGGTGACGCTGTCGGCCATGGCCTCCAGATACTGCACCAACTCGGCCCACGCCT
>JAIXTK010000472.1 GCA_027483995.1 Acetobacteraceae bacterium | reverse complement strand
TAAGCGCCTTCTTTTTCTGAAGAAAAAGAAGCAAAAAGACTTTCATGAATCCGCACATCAACGCCTCTCTTCTCCTAACGGACAGGCGGGGCGTTCATGTATTGCCGTCATCCCTGAGCCGAAGGCGTAGGACCCACATTTTTCCGCGGCACCGGAAAAGTGAAATAAATTCCTATAATCCAAATACGTACGTAAAAAATTCCTTTCCCCTCCGGCCTTGCCTGTGGGATAGTTATCAGTGATGCCAGACACTGCAGCCGCACCGAGCGAAGCCGACGCACCGCGCCCCTGGGCGCGGGCGATTCTGCACGCCCAGATTCCGGCCGCCCTCAAGCTCCTGCTGCTGGCCCTGCTTGGCGCCCTCTCGATGGCCCAGGCCCCGCGCAACCTGCGGCACCTGCCGCGCAAGGACTGGTTCCTCGCCGCGCACACCAACCCCAACGAAAACCCGGAACCCGTCCAGCACTGGCGCGAACTCCGCGTGCTCCGCCGCGCCCGCGCCGAAATCGGCTGGCTGCTCCGCGGCACGCCCAACCGCGGCATGTCGCTATTGGGCCACCGCGCGCCGGTATTCCCCCCGCCGCAAGCCGCCCGCGCCCCGCCATAGGCGCCATGCGCCCAAACTCACCCCGAATCCGTCGCTAAAACCCCGCGTCCCGCGGCGATGACTCATGCCCAAACGAAAGGCCCCAACAATCGATAGGCCCCGGCCGGGCATTGCCACCCAGCCGGGGCAGGGGGCGTCAGTCCGCCATCGCCTTCATCACCGCCTGCATCGCCTTCATCTTCGGATCGGCCGAGCAGGTGGCGCGCACCTTCTTCTCCAGCGCCGCCGCCAGCTTGTCCATGTCGGCATCGCCGGTCTTGGGCGTGGGCGTGCCATCCAGCGCCTTGAGGTAGGTGGCGCAGCTCATGTCGGGGTCGGTCACCTGTGCGAAGGCGGGCGACGCCAGCGCCACGGCAAGGGCGGCGGCGAGTGCAAACTTCATCATGGGGCAGGCATCCAATACTCGGCAGGCGCCGCGACCCATTCGCGGCCCGCCACCCTTGGCCCCCGCCCGCTAATGCCCGATGAACATCGCGCCTATGGCTTGCTCCAGACCGGCGGATCGACGGCGCCCACCTGGTCCACGATCCGCCCATAGGCCTCCGGCCGCCGATGCTTGTCGAAGGCGAAGATCGTGCTCCGCCCCAGCTCGCACTGGCGCAGATCCAGATCCGCCGTCACCAGCTCATCGTCCCAGCTCGTCGCCATCGCCACGATCTCGCCCTGCGGGTTCACGATGATCGAGTGCCCGAACAGCTCGCACCCATCCTCCGTGCCCGCCTTGGCCGTGCCCACCGCGAAGGCCGCGTTCTGGTAGGCGCCGGCCTGGATGCTCAGATGGGAGTGGAACACCCGCAGATGATGCGCCTCGAAGCCGGAGGCGGCCATGTTCAGGCTCGGCGTGTTGTAGCCGCACATCACCAGCTCAACCTTCTGCAGCCCCAGCACCCGCCAGGCCTCCGGCCAGCGCCGGTCGTTGCAGATCATCATGCCCATGTTGAGGCCATCCAGCCCCCCCATCGGCGCCCGCACCACGGGAAAGCCGAGATCGCCCACCTCGAAATACCGCTTCTCCAAATGCTGCACGCTGCGCTTGGGGTCGAACTCCGCATGCCCCGGCAGATGCACCTTGCGATACTTCAGCAGGATATCGCCCTCGGGGCTCACCAGGATCGCGGTGTTGAAATGCCGCCCTTCCGGCGTGCGCTCGGCATAGCCCAGATGGAACCCGATCCCGAACGTCTTCGCCGCCGCGAACAGCGGCGCGGTCTCGTTCGAAGGCATCGAGGTCTCGAACCACTTATCCGCCTCGGCCCGGCTTTCGCTGTAGTGGCGCGGAAAGAACGTCGTCAGCGCCAGTTCCGGGAACACCACCAGTTCCACGCCCCGCGCATGCGCCCGCTCCATCAACCGCACCATCCGCGCCACCGCCACGTCCCGCCCCTCGGCCAGCTGGATCGGCCCGAGCTGTGCGGCGCCGACGGTAAGGGTCCTGCTCATTCCGGTGACTCCGCCCCGATCTGCGATGTAATCGGCCCATACCATTGCGGCCGCCGATGCTGGGCGAAGTTGAACATCTTCTCCTTGCCCTGCCGGCACGCATCCAGGTCGCAATCGGCCACGATCACCTCATCGCCCAAAGTCTTCGCCTCGGCCACGATCTTCCCGTTGGGATCGACTATGCACGAACCCCCAATCAGCCCGGACCCGTCCTCATCGCCCGCCTTGGCGATCGTCACCGCCCAGGTGGCGTTCATGTAGGCGTTCGATTGCGCCGCCATCTGCGAATGGAACGTCCGCACCGTGGAATCCTCGCCATCCCCGCCATTGGGGTCGTAGGCCGCCGAGTTGTAGCCGATCACCACCAGCTCCACCCCCCGCAGCGCCAGCACCCGCCACGCTTCCGGCCAGCGCCGGTCATTGCAGATCAACATCCCCAGCACCCCGCCGCCGAACACAGGTGCCCGGAAGGTGGGAAAGCCGAGATCGCCATACTCGAAATACCGCTTCTCCAGCTGCTGGAATCGCGCCCCCGCCCGTGGCTCCACGGAGCCCGGCAGATGCACCTTGCGATACTTGCCCAGCAGCGACCCGTCGGGGTTCACGATGATGGAGGTATTGAACCGCCGCCCATCCTCCAGCAGTTCCGCGTAGCCCACGTTGAACCCCACCCCAAGCTCCCGCGCCCGGTCGAACAAGGGCTGCACGTTCACGTTCGGCATCCCGCGCTCGAAGTAGGTGTCCAACTCCTGCGTGTTCTCGAAGAACCAGCGCGGAAAGAACGTCGTGAAGGCCAGTTCCGGAAACACCACCAGCTTTGCCCCCTGCGCCGCGGAGTGCTCCAGCAGCGCGATCAGCCGGTCCATGGTGTGCTTGCGGCTATCGGCCTTCTGGGTGCCGCCCATCTGGGCCCCGGCCACGCGAACGATACGAGACATCAAAAACTCCTACGCCAGCCAGGCCCGCCAGGCCGGCCATTCCTCCACCAGCGCGGCCATCGCCGCATACCCCTTCGCCCCGGGATGCGCCCCATCCCCACGCCCCCAGGCCGAAGCGCGGACACGCCCGACCCAACCGAGCATCGTCGGGTCGCCCGCGCCATTGGTCATCGGGTCGCCCAGGAAGGCGATCCGCAGCACCGCCATCAGGCGGATTGCCGCTTCACGAAGCTGCCATCGCCCGGCTTGCCGATCACAGTCGTCCCGTCCCAGATCGTCCGCCCGCGCAGCACCGTCTCCACCACGCGCCCGCGCATCCGCCGGCCGTGGTACGGCGACCACCGCGTCTCCGGCCGATCGACAATGATCGCCTCGTCGAAGTCGTATTCGGCCCGCTCCATCACCAGCAGGTCGGCATCGAAGCCCGGCTTGATCGCACCCTTCTTCGGCCACAGCCCGTGCAGCTTCGCCGTCCGCTCGGCGCAATAGGTCGCCATCAGCGTGGGCGACAACCCGCGCT
>JAIXTK010000380.1 GCA_027483995.1 Acetobacteraceae bacterium | reverse complement strand
GCGGCGCCGGCACGGGCACCTTCGAGATCGAGGCGTCCTCCGGCGTGTTCACGGAGCTGCAGGCCGGCAGCTACTGCTTCATGGACGTGGACTACGCCAAGAACCTCGATGGCGCCGGCGGCTTCGTCAGCCAGTTCCGCCATTCGCTGTTCGTGCTCGGCACGGTGATGAGCGCGCCGCGCGCCGGCGTGGCGGTGACGGATGTGGGCCACAAGTCGATCGCCATCGAATCCGGCATGCCGGTCGTGTGGCAGCAGCCGCAGATGAAGTTCGTCAGTGCGTCCGACGAGCATGGCAAAATCGAGTTCCCTGCCGAGATGCGCGGCCCGGCCATCGGCGCCAAGCTGCGCCTGGTGCCGAGCCATTGCGATCCCACGGTGGACCGGCATGACTGGTACGTGGGCGTACGCAACGGCCGCGTGGAATGCCTGTGGCCAATCGCGGCGCGCGGCGGCGCCTTCTAGAAGAAACTTCCCCCCGGCCCGCGCCGGGGGGTGCTAGCCCACCGTGTTCAGGTGGCAGGCGCTGCGGTGGCCCGGTGCCACCGTGGCCAGGGGCGGGGCCTGCTCGCGGCAGATCGGCATGGCGTGCGGGCAGCGCGGGTGGAAGTGGCAGCCCGGCGGCGGGTTGATCGGCGAGGGGATCTCGCCCTTGATCGCGGTAAAGGTGCGCTTGCGCGTGTCGATGCGCGGCACCTCGGCCAGCAGCGCCTGGGTGTAGGGATGGTTGGCGCGGGAGAAGATCTCCTCCGCCGAGGCCTCCTCCACGATGCGGCCCAGGTACATGATCGCCACGCGGTCTGACAAATGCTCCACCACGCCGAGATCGTGGCTGATGAACAGGTAGGTCAGGTCCAGCTGCTCGCGCAGGTCCATGAACAGGTTCAGGATCTGCGCCTGGATCGAAACGTCCAGCGCCGCCACCGCCTCGTCGCACACCAGGAATTCCGGCTGCACGGCGAGTGCCCTGGCAATGCCGATGCGCTGGCGCTGACCGCCGCTGAACTGGTGCGGGTAGCGCCGCTTGTAGGCGGGATCGAGCCCGGCGCGGCGGAACTGCGCATCCACATAGGCGTCGTAGCCCTCGGGCCCCACCAGGCGATGCACGCGCGGTGCCTCGCCCACGATCTCATCCACCCGCATGCGCGGGTTGAGCGAGGCGTAGGGGTCCTGGAAGATCATCTGGACCTTCAGCTTGGCCTGGCGCGTCCGCTCCGAATCGAAGGTCCGGATGTCCTGCCCCTCGAACAGCACGGTGCCGTCGCTGGGCGGCATGATGCCGGCGACCATCCGGCCGAGCGTGGACTTGCCGCAGCCGGATTCGCCCACCAGCCCCACCACCTCGCCGCGACGGACGGTGAGGTCCACGTTGTCCACCGCGCGCACCACGGTGTTGGGCACTGTGCCGCCCATGGCGCGCTTGGCCCCTTGGGCCAGCTTGGCGGCGAAATCGAGCGACTTGCCGAAGCGCTTGGAGATGCCGCGCAGTTCGATGACCGGCGCGGCCGTATCTTTCGTCGTGGCACTCACGCCGTCATCTCCAGCTGCGGGTGGAAGCAGCGCAGCGTGCGCCCGGCGCTGGGCGCGCTTTGCGGCGGGTCGGCCACGCAAGCCGCATCGGCGCGCGCGCAGCGGGCACGGAAGGCGCAGCCCGGCCCGAGATTGAGCATCGAAGGCGTCATGCCCGGGATCTGGCGCAGCCGGGTGCCACGCGCGTTGCGGCTGGGCACGCTGCCGATCAGCCCGTGGGTATAGGGGTGCATCGGCTTGTCCAGCACTTCCGCCACCGAGCCGGATTCGACGATGCGCCCGGCGTACATCACCGCGATATCGTCCGCGAGGCCGGCGATCACCGAAAGGTCCTCCCTGATCCAGATCAGCGCGGTGCCGACCTCGCGCGCCAGCTTCTGCACCTCGGCCAGGATCTGCGCCTGGATGGTCACGTCCAGCGCCGTGGTCGGCTCGTCGGCGATGATCAAGTCCGGCCGGTGCAGCAGGGCGATGGCGATGGCCACGCGCTGGCGCATGCCGCCGGAGAACTGGTGCGGGTAGCTCACCAGCCGCTCATCCGGGGAGGGAATGCCCACCATGCCCAGCGCATCGCGCGAGCGCTGCCGCGCCTCCTCGCGGGAGACATTGTCGTGCGCCAGCACCGTCTCGATCATCTGGGTGTCGATGCGCAGAACCGGGTTCAGCGTCATCATCGGGTCCTGGAAGATCATCGCGATGCGGTTGCCGCGCAGGTCCTGCAGCTCCCGCTCGTCCAGCTTGGTCAGGTCCCGCCCCTGGAACAGGATTTTCCCGCGCACGATCTGCCCGGGCGGATCGACGAGGCCGATCACGGAGAAGCCCGTCACGGACTTGCCGGAGCCGGATTCGCCCACCAGCCCCAGCACGCGGCCACGGCCCACGGAGAAGGAGATGTCCTCCACCGCGCGCACCACGCCGGCGCGGGTGAGGAAGTGGGTGGAGAGGCCCTGGACCTCGAGTGTTGCGTCGCTCATCGCTTGAGCCTCGGGTTCAGCACGTCGCGCATCTGGTCGCCCACCAGGTTGATGGCCATGATCGTCACCAGCAGCGCGATCCCGGGGTAGAAGCTGATCCAGTATTTGCCGGAGAGCATGTACTGGTAGCCGTTGGCGATCAGCAGCCCCAGCGAGGGCTCGGTGATCGGCACGCCCAGGCCGAGGAAGCTCAGCGTCGCCTCCAGCGTGATCGAGCGCGCCACCAGGATGGTGAAGATCACGATGATCGGCGGCATGCAGTTCGGCAGCATGTGGCGGAACACCAGCCGCCATTGCGGCAGGGCCAGGCACTTCGCCGCCTCCATGTATTCGCGCCGCGCCTCGACCAGTGCCGCGCTTCGTGCCGTGCGCGCAAACCGCGCCCACTCCACGATCACCAGCGCCAGCATCACGTTCATCACACCCTTGCCCAGGAAGGCCAGGATCATCAGGGCGACCAGGATGGCCGGAAAGGAAAGCTGCAGATCCACCAGCCGCATGATGCCGGTGTCCGTCTTGCCGCCGGCAAACGCCGCGATCAGCCCCAGCGCGGTGCCGATCACGCAGGCGATCACCGCCGAGCCCGCGCCCACGCCGAGCGAGATGCGCAGCCCGTACATGATGCCCGAGAGCATGTCGCGCCCCTGGTCATCCGTGCCGAGCCAGAAGGTCAGCCCCTCCAGCGACTTGGAGCCGGGCGGCTGGCGCCCGTCCATGATATCGAGCTGGGCGAGGTCGTAGGGGTTCTGCGGCGAGATGAACGGCGCCAGCAGCGCGATCGACACGATCAGCACCACCAGCACGAAGCTGGCCACCGCCACGGGGCTTTCGGAGTATTCAGACACGAAGCGCCGGAACGGCGTTTCCTGCTTGGGCGGCATTGGCGCCGCGTCGTGCGATGTGGCGCTCATTCCTTGGTCTCCAGCCGCACGCGCGGATCCAGCACGGTGTAGAGCAGGTCGACGATCAGGTTGAT
>JAIXTK010000404.1 GCA_027483995.1 Acetobacteraceae bacterium | reverse complement strand
GTGCGCCGCATCGCCTGGCGCTGCGCCCGGCTCATCGCCGCCACATCCTTGCCGCCGAAGCGGATCGTTCCCGCGCTGTGCGCCACCAGCCCCTGCAGCGCGCGCGCGAAGGTCGTCTTGCCCGAGCCGCTCTCGCCCACCAGCGCCAGCGTCTCGCCCTCGCCCAACGCCAGGTCCACCTCCGTCACCGCGCGCACCTGCTGCGGCGGCCGGAACAGCCCGCCGCCCACGGGGAAGCGCACGCTCAGCCCTTCGGCCTCCAGCAGAATGGTCACGCCGCCACCTCGGCCCTGATGCAGGCCACCTCATGCGCCGGCGCCAGCGGGCGCAGCGCCGGCACCCCGTCAGCACAGGCCGCCACGGCCGCTCCGCAGCGCGGCGCAAACGCACAGCCCGGCGTGCGGAACCGCAAATCCGGCACATTGCCCGCGATCACCGGCAGCACCGCCTGGCGCCGCTCCGGATCGGGAATGGTCGCGATCAGCCCACGCGTATAGGGATGGCCCGGCCGCAGCAGCACCTCCTGCGCCGGCCCGCGCTCCACCGCGCGGCCCGCGTACATCACCATGATCTCGTCGGCCATCTCGCTGATCACGCCCAGGTTGTGGCTGATGAACAGCATCGCCATCCCCTCGTCGCGCTGCAGTTCCAGCAGCAGGTCGAGGATCTGGGCCTGGACCGACACATCCAGCGCCGTTGTCGGCTCGTCGGCGATCAGCAGGGCGGGCCGGCAGGCAATGGCGATCGCGATCATCACCCGCTGCCGCATCCCGCCCGAAAGCTCATGCGGATAGGCCTTCGCGCGCTGGTCGGGCGCGGCGATCCCCACCCGGTCCAGCAGCCCCACCGCATGCCGCTCCGCCTCCGCCGGCGGCATCCCGTCATGCACCACCAGCATCTCGGCGATCTGCACCCCCACCGGGACCACGGGGTTCAGCGCCGTCATCGGTTCCTGGAAGATCATCGCCATCCGCCGGCCGCGCAGCGTGCGCCGCTCCGGCTCCGGCATCCCCAGCAGCCCCCGCCCCTCGAACACCATCCGCCCACCCAGGCGCGAGGGCGTCGGCACCAGCCCCATCACCGCCAGCGCGGTCATCGACTTGCCGCACCCGCTCTCACCCACCACGCCCAGCGTCCGCCCGGCCTCGAGCTGGAAGGACAGGCGGTCCACGATCCGCACCTCGCCGAGATCGACGGTGAGATCCTCGGTCAGCAACAGCGGCTGCGGCATCAGGCGGCGGGGTGGTTCAGCATCACGCGACATTGCCGTTGCATGACGGCGAGTTCAAGAAGGCTCTCGACTCTCCTGCGCAGTCCATGGACATTATGATTAATTCCTGGGCGAAACAGCGCGGAGGCTCATGATGCGAACCCGATTTGGCCGTTTCCTGGGCATCACGGCGTTCGCCGCCGCCACAGCCACAGCCACGGTTCCCGCCACCGCCCAGCCGCGGGACCAGCTCACCATCGGCATGAGCGAATTCCCCGCCGACATGCACCCGTTCATCACCAACCTGCTTGTCCGCAACTACATCCTCGGCGCCGCCCGCCGGACCGTCTTCCGCTTCGACGCCAGCGGCCAGGTCGTCTGCCAGCTCTGCACCGAGGTCCCCACCGTCGCCAATGGCCGCGCCAGGCTCGCCGGCCAGGGCATGGAGGTGGAATTCACCCTGCGCGAGGGCCTGCGCTGGGCTGACGGCACCAAGCTCACCACCCGCGACATCGCCCTGGGCTGGGAGGTCGAGAAGATCTTCGCGCCCCCCGCCTCGGTCGACGGCATCGACATCATCGACGAGCGCAGCTACCGCGTTCGCCTGAAAACCCCGCGCTACGATTTCGACCGCCTGACGCCCTCGCCCATCGCCGAGCATATCGAGGGCGCGATCTTCGCCAGCCGCAAGGACCCGCTGGACTACGGCCAGCGCTCCGCCTTCAACCGCGCGCCGGAAACGCCGGGCCTGTGGAACGGCCCGTTCCGCGTCACCGGCTTCAAGGTCAACGAATCCGTCACCATGGAGCGCAACCCCACCTGGGAGGGGCCGGGCCCGCATTTCCGCCGCGTCACCTTCCGCTTCATCGAGAACACCTCGGCACTGCAGGCCGCCCTGCTCGCCGGCGATATCGACACGGTCTACGGCCTCACCCTCGACCAGGCGCTCGGGCTCGAGAAGCGCGAGGCGGCGAAGTTCGATGTCAGCTTCATCCCCGCCATCTCCACCAACTCGCTCTACGTCCAGCTCGACAACCCGATCCTGGCCGATGTCCGCGTGCGCCGCGCCATCGTGCAGGCGATCGACCGCCAGACGCTGGTCAACCGCCTCTACGAAGGCAAGGTGCCGGTCGCCAACAGCATTCTCTCGCCGGTCGAGAAAAGCCGCGACCCCAATGTGAAGCAGTGGAAATACGATCCTGCCGCCGCCCGCGCCCTGCTGGCCGAGGCCGGCTGGAAGCCGGGGCCCGACGGAATCCTGGTCAATGCCAGCGGCGAGCGCCTCTCACTCGACCTGGTCCATTCCACCGGCATCCGCGTGGTGGAGCTGGTCGGCCAGGTGATCCAGTCCCAGCTCAAGACGGTCGGCATCGAGATCGTGATCAAGGCCGAGCCCGTCCGCGTGCTGCTGGGCGAGACCGTGCGCAAGCGCCAGTTCAAGGCGCTGGCGATGTTCAACTGGACCCCCGCGCCCGACGGCATCCCCTATTTCACCTACCACTCCAGCCGCGTCCCGTCGGCCGAGAACGCCTATGCGGGCACCAACTACATGGGCCTGCGCGACCCCGCGATGGACGGGCTGCTGGATGGCGCGATCGCCGAGCTGGATCCCGCCAGGCGCCAGGTGCTCTGGAACGGCATCCAGGGCTACATCGCCGAGAACCTGCCGATCATCCCGCTGCACCACGGCACCAACATTTTCGTGGCGCCCAAATGGCTCACGGGCATGACGCCAATGCGCTCGGTCTTTCTGCCGCCGCTGTGGATCGAGGAATGGCGCCCGAAGTAAGGCCGGGCTTCGCCCGGACCCACCAGGGGCCACGCCCCCGGGTC
>JAIXTK010000307.1 GCA_027483995.1 Acetobacteraceae bacterium | reverse complement strand
TGGCCCTCCTCATTGGCCTTGGCCAGCTTGTCCTGATACTCGCGCAGCGCGTCGGCGCGCGCCTTGGTGGCATCGAAGGCCGCCCCGCCCGGCAGGGTGGTGACGCCGGCCGCCTCGGCACGGGCGATCTTGGCCAGCTGTTCCTGGTAATCCCGCGTCGCCTTGAGCTTCTTGTCGTTGGCTTCGACGACCTCACGCACCTCCTGGGCCGTGCGGGTGCGGGCGGCGTCGGCGGCCTTGGCCTGGGCGGTAACATACTCGCCAAAACGCTGTTGCTGCGCGTCGCGCTCGATCTCACCGAGCCGGTCATTGGCGGCGCGGTGTTCACTCTCGGCCTGGCGCAACGCCGATTGCCGGGCCGTGGCCGTGGCCTGCAACTGGGCTCGCTGCACGGCGGAATAGCCGCGGGCCGGATCGGAGCCATCGTCCATCGCCGGACCGGCGCGCAGGGCTTCCAGACGAGCGCGGCTGCGCGCGACGTCGTTCTCGGCGGCCTGCCGGTCGGTCGGCGCGACATAGCGTTGTACCGCATTGACCGCGGCGGCGGCTTCCATCGCCGCCTTGGCGATGGCCTGGGACAGGCCAAGCGCCTTGTCGAGTTGGCTGGCGAAGTTGTCCATCGCCGCGCCGAGCACCCCGAAGGCACGGCCCATGGTCGGCGGCAGCTTGTCGAACTCGGCGGCCAGTTTCTCCCCGGCGGCAATCAGGGCGGGCAGTATCCGATCGGCGGTGAGCTTGCCCTCGCTGCCCATCTGGCGCAGCTGGCCGAGACCGACGCCCAGCTCCTTGGCCAACGCCTGCGCCAGCTGCGGCATGTTCTCCAGCAGCGAGCGCAACTCGTCGCCCTGCAGCACGCCCGAGGCGAGCGCTTGGGCCAACTGCTGGGTCGCCGCGTTCGTCTCCTCGGCGGAGGCTCCAGCGACGATGCCGGCCTTCTGCAGCCCGCCGACCAGACGCAGCACCTGGTCGTTGGTAGCGCCCACCTCCTTGGCAGCGACGGCGAAGCGGGCAAAGGCACCGGCGCTGTCGGCGACCGAGATGCCGGTCTGCTGCGACAGGCGGAACAACCCCTCGAAGGCGCGCTCGGCCGCAGAGGCGGAACCGGTCGCACTGGCCAGCCGGGCCAGCACGGCGGTGGCGGTGTCGCCGGCCTGGGCGATCTGCACCCCGGCGGCAACCGCCGCGGCGCCCATGGCCACGATGCCGGCGGTCAGCCCGCCGGCCGCAACGGAGACCCCGGCAAACGTGTTCCCGACGGTTCCGAGAGAGCCGCCCATGCCCTGGAAGGCGCGGGTGGCGATGTCGGAGGCACCAGCCAGGCGCTGCAACCCAGGGGACGCCGCAGTGCTCGCCACCTCCACCCGACGCAGCGCCGCCTCGCCGGCGACACCGAACTGCTCCAACTCGCGACGGGCGCGGTCGGC
Source organism: Acetobacteraceae bacterium (assembly GCA_027483995.1). GTDB lineage: Bacteria > Pseudomonadota > Alphaproteobacteria > Acetobacterales > Acetobacteraceae > CAMDGX01. The sequence goes on along the minus strand of JAIXTK010000307.1, from coordinate 4,625 downwards.
GCCCTCGGTGGAGACGCGGATACCGACAGTGCGGGCGGTGGCACCACTCATGATTTGACCCCCCGCAATTCGGCGATGACGTTGCGCGCGAACCAGCCCGGCACGCGGGACCGGACTCCGGCCACATCGAGCCGCTTGCGCAGGGTGACGCGCTTCAGCAGCAGAAACATCGGTACGAACCCCTGGGCGAGTACGTCTTGCCGGCGCTGTGCCTGACCCTTGCGATGCCCCGTCAGCACCTCGGTGCCGCTGCCGACGAACAGTCGCAGCCGATTGCGCGTGCGGCGGGAGGTCCCGGTGGCTGCGGCCACGCGCAGGCACCACAGGGCGGTGCCGGGCCGCGACTTGCTCGGTAGAACGAAGGCCTCGCCGCGGCGGCCAGCCTGCATCATCTGCGCCGGGGTAATGCGCCGACCACCACGCCGGCCCGCACGGCGCCCACCGATAGAATTGTAACCCGTGGGGAAAGCGAGATACTTCCGGCCGCGTGCGATGATCTGCGCCCCGCGGTCGAAGGCCGTGACAACGGTCGGCATGCGCGACCAGACCAGCGCGGCCGGCTTGAACGTAGTGGGAGCGACACCCCCTGCCGGATACAGGTTCAACCGCCAGGCATTGGCGATGCTACGGCCGCCATCCTTGAATCCCGCGGAATGTGCCTGCGCGCGCAACTCCGACTGCACCTCGCGGCCGGTCGCTGTAACGGCGCGACGCAGTCCGCCTGCCACCGCGCGCATCTCGGCTTGCATGGCCTCACGCAGGCGGCCGAAAACGGCAGCGCGGACGAAGCTCATGCCTGCCTCCGCTGCCGACGTTCCGGTTGAATCAGGTACAGACCATGCCAGCGGCGCTGGCGGGGCTCACGGGAGGAGAGGCTATCGCGCCTTGACTGAGTGTGTATGAATGCGCACATGGACAGTCGCAAGGTGATCAGCGCACTTGAGGCGGATGGCTGGGTGAAGGTGGCCCAGCGCGGTAGCCACGTGCAGTTGAAGCACCCGTTGAAGCCTGGCCGTGTGACAGTCCCCCACCCGAAGCGGGACCTGCCGACAGGAACGCTACGGAGCATAGAGAAACAGGCGGGTATTCCGCTGAGGTGAACACGATGACCGACTACATTGCCCTGATCCACAAGGAACCTGGCAGCGACTATGGGGTATCGTTCCCGGATTTTCCGGGGTGCGTCACCGCGGGTCGGACACTGGACGAAGCCAAGCGCGAAGCGTTCGACGCACTCGCCTTGCACATCGAAGGGATGCTGCAGGATGGCGAAGCGCTGCCTGCACCGTCCTCGCTGGAGCACGTCATGGCAGACCGTGCGCACAGGGATGCCGTGGCTTTCCTGGTGCCTTCGCCAGCCCGGCAAGTCAGGGCAGTGCGGGTCAACGTGACACTTCCGGAGGATATCCTGGGCGAGATCGATCGGGCGGCGACGCAGCAGGGACTGTCACGCAGTGCGTTCTTGGCACGAGCTGCAAGGCGAGCCATGACCGACGCGGCCTGAAGATTACGTCGTGCTCTGGCGCCTCTGTTCGAGCTCATTCATGCCGGCATACAGCCTCGCCAGCTGAGCAAAGGCATCGACAACCCACGCCGCTTGGTCGCCCACACCACCAGCATCCGGCCAGTGGGCGATGCCGCCTTCGGGATCACGACAGGCCGCCCAGAGCCGGACGACATCATGCCAGATAGGAAGTACCGTGAGCCTGGGGTTGTTCCCAATCCAAGGCTCCCCGGCGACCATCCAATCGGAGCCGTCCTCCGGCCTTAGCCCTCCGGCGAAGGCGTCGGGGTCCCGGGCGACGGCGAGGGCGCCGCGGAGTTTCCCTCCGCACTCCGGTCCAGCGACACCAGAAGGAAAGCCCGCAAGCCAACAGCGGCAATCTCGCTCGCCGGCATGGCGTCGAGCAGCGTCTCCGGCACCAGCCCCTTGTCGCGCTGGAACGTCGGCAGCCCCGGCCCCTCCCAACCCCGCAGGGCGTGACGGCAGGCGACCCAGGGCGCCATGCCGGTCCAGCGCTCGCCGGCCGCGCGCAACTCGGCATAGACCGGCACATCCATGCAGGCGGTGATGATCACCGCGAGCCGCGCCTGCGCCTCCGCCAGCTTGGCCTTGAGCGCCGCGTCGTCCGGTGCGGCATCCACTGCCTCGCGCACGGCATCGGCGTCGTCGACCACGGCCAGGGCCTCGTCCAGGTTGGTGGGGGCGATCTCGCGCAACGCGGTGCGCAGGCCGTTGCTGACATCCTGCGGCGAGGGGCGCATGCCAGCCTCGCGCGCGAGGGCCGTTCGGAAGGCAATGCGCTCGCGATAGGTTAGTGGCGCCAGGCGGTAGGTCCGGGGGCTTCCCGGCGGGGTGAAGGCCACGAGGTCGTGCGCCGAGAACACCGGCGGGGCGGTCATGCCATCCATGATGGAGCTCCTGGTGGGAAGTGTCAGAACTGGGCGAGGTAGAAGGCGCTGTCAGCGCCATCGCCCTGGAAGCTGATGCCGTGTTGGCCGAGGCCGTCGCGGGCACCTGGATCCATGGCGATTGCCTTGGCGTTCGGTACGATCGCCACGAAGCGGTTGCCGGGCGTGCTGCCGATGATCGCCATCAGCGACATCGGTGTGCCCGTTCGGAAGGCGTTGAACAGCGCCACCGAATTGGTGGTGTTCATGTAGGGGTCGAGGTTGCCGGCGACGTCGCGCTCGATCGGCAGGGCAGCGCCATAGCCCTCGGCACTCTCCGGGTCGTCCGGCAGGATGACTTTGACCCCGGCGTTGATAGTCAGCGTGCGGACCTGGGCCAGCGCCTTGTTGAGCTGGCACTTGCCGCCGACGAAGCGCGGCGGTGTCGGGCGTAGCACCGCGGCGGCACCGGCTGGCACGGCGGTGGCGGATTTGCTGGCGAACTGGGCGCGCATCTCGAAGCTGACGAAGCCGATGCCGCCGGTGGTGAGTTCGAGCGATGGGGTGCCCAGCGCTCCGGTGAAGGTCCAGAGCAGGCCGTCGGCGTAGAAGTAGATCGTCGCCGTCTTGTAGACGCTCTCGTCCGAGGTTGGGCTGTAGAGCACGTTGATCGGGATCTGCAGCAGGCTGCCGATCGTGTAGGCCGTCCCAGCCGTATCTCCCGTGGTGATGACCCGCGCCGCCGTATAGTCGACGATCCCCGTGGTGCCGGCGGCAATGCCGGTGACGATGAGCGGCATGCCACGATACTGCTGGGCGGTGGTGCCGAATGGCGTGGCGGCAGTGACCGTGGTGGTGGTGCCGGCGGTGGCGGCGGTCGGGGCGCCGATGGCGGCAGCGGTGACCAGTTCGGCGAAGGTGCTGCAGCGCATGAGCTTGCCGAAATCCGGCGCCGTGCCAGCGGTGCCTGAGCCGCGCAGCGGCATGCGCAGACGCAGCCGCGGCTTGAGTCCGCCGACGACCGAAGATGCTTTGTCGAGCGAGCCAGTCAGCTCGGGCAGCTCAATGATGGTAGGGTCGAACTGGACCTCCATCTCCGAGGCGATCCAGTCCGCGGCCGCGGGCGTGCCGCCGATGGCGTCGGTGCCGGGCACCGTCTCGATCTTGGCCGCGACGGCGGCGAACTTCATGCGCACGAGGTTCATGCTCATGGGCGGGGCCTTTCAGATTGTGCGGGGAGCCGCAGGTCAGGGCAGGTAGGGCGCACCCAGCGGCGCGATAGCCAGCATCGAGAAGCGGGCCAGGAGTTCACCGGCCGGCTTGGCGCTCTCGTCGGTGTCGTAGAGCCGGAACTCGGCGCCCTGTTCGGTGGCCTCGCCGAGCCCGTCGACGGTGGGCGTCCAACCGGCGAGGGCAGCCACCACCAGGGCGTGCAGATCCGAAAGCCCCTGCTCGACACCCAGGTCAGTGGTGTCCCGGACATAGCCGGCGACCACGAAGCCCATCGTGTAGTGGGTGCTACCGGGCTCCGCCGTTTCGTCCGCTTCCCAGTCGGTGCCGGTCAGCACCAGGCGGGGCAAAGGCTCCTTGTCGGTGTCCACTGGGGCACGGCGCGCACGTTCCAGCACGACGCCAGGCAGTTCGGAGGTGAGGCGGCCGGCGATCGCGGCCAGTGCCGCCTCGCGGATCGGTGTCGGCATGGTCAGGCCTCCGCCAGGATGAGGCGCCAGGACAGGCCGAGCGGGTCACGCTCGGCATCGTCAACGCGGTGCACGGTGCCATTGAGCAGCACCTCGTCGCCGCGCTGCGGCTCCAGTGGCGTGATATCGCCGGCGACGATGGTGGCGGCCAGGCTGCCTGCCCGGGTGCCCAGGCCGCCCAGCCCGCCCAGCCCGCCCAGCCCGCCCATGGCGTCGGCCGGTCGAGACAGCACGACACGGGCCGGAACCCAGGAACCGGGCGGCCGGCGGAAATCAGCTGGGGTGCCAATGTTCGTGTCGGCATGCACGGCGGCCAGTGCTGCGGCGAAGGCCGACATCAGCCGGTCCCAGCCGGATAGGCATCGCGGTTGAGTTCGAAATGCGGGCCATCGCGGAACCGCGGCCAGTCGCCGCCCCAGACCAGGGCGACGCCGCAGGCCTTCGCCGCGTCCTTCACCGCCTCGGCCATAGGAAAAAATAGCGGCCAGTCCCAGCGGACCTCGCCCTCGACGGTCGGTGCGAGATCGACGGCAT
>JAIXTK010000182.1 GCA_027483995.1 Acetobacteraceae bacterium | reverse complement strand
CTGGAGATCCCGGAGATCATCGTGGGCCGCCACCCCTTCCCCGGGCCGGGCCTGGCCATCCGCATCCCCGGCGAGGTCACGCGCGAGAAGGCCGACCTGCTGCGCAAGGTCGACACCATCTACCTGGAGGAAATCCGCACCGCCGGCCTCTACGACGTGATCTGGCAGGCCTTCGCCGTGCTGCTGCCGGTGCGCACCGTGGGCGTGATGGGCGATGGCCGCACCTACGACATGGCCTGCGCCCTGCGCGCGGTGACGAGCACAGACGGCATGACGGCGGAGTTCTACCCGTTCGACATGGGCTTCCTCGGCCGGGTGGCGAACCGGATCGTGAACGAAGTGCGCGGCATCAACCGCGTCACCTACGACATCACCTCGAAGCCGCCGGGGACGATCGAGTGGGAGTAGGCCTGCGCTGGCCGCTACACCAGCGTTGGCGCCGGTTCGGCCGCGGGTTGCGCCGCCAAAGACAGGGGTCGGGCGCCGCAGGCGAGTAGGTACTCGGCGATCGCGTCGTAGCGTGCGGCATCTCGCGTTTCATCGTGCCATGATCCGCAGGGGCTGCCGCGCGGAATCCAGATAATGGTTTCGTAGCGTGCCCTTGTGAGCAGCACGCGATAGGTGTTGCGGATGAAGCGCCGTTCCTCCGCGCTGCGCACGGTCTGCCACCGGCTACCGGCGAAACGCCGCGGCTCCCATCCCGTGGGCCCGCGCCCGAAGTCGCCATCCCATGCCAGACCGACTAGATCGAGCTCGAGCCCCTGGCAGTCGTATTCGGTGGCGAAGGTCTCCAGAGCCTCGCTGCCGCGCACATCGGGCCAAGTGTTGAGGAACCAGTCCGCCACCTCCGGCACCTGAACCCCGAGCCCTTCCGCCCGCAGGCGCCGTGCCCCTGCACTGGCCACCAATCCGGCCCGCCGCAGGCCGCGTGTCATCTGCCGCAGCCCTAGTCGCATGTCCGCCAGATCACGCGTGAGAAGGAAAGGCAGTGTGCCGGCCTCGGCGGCGATCCGTTGCGCCTCGACCGGGTCGTCGTCCAGTACCGCCTGCACCCAGGTGGCTCCGACATTCTCGCGCACGCTGCGCATCGGCACGGTCAGGTCCAGTCGTGCGTCCAGAGTAAGCCAGCCGGGGGTGCCGGTAGCCAGTTGCTGGGCCGGCTCGGCGCCCTCCAGCACGCGCGGCGCCGCTACGGCGCGCCAGCGCGGGCTGGCCGCGATCACCCGGCCCCATTGCGCCAGCCCGGCCTCCCCTGTGTTGATCTCCTGCCCCTGGCCGATCAGCGCGACCACCACCGCCCAATCCCGGTGGCGACCCATGATCTCCAGCGTGTGGTCCGGCTCGCTGACGGTGAGGCGGCTGACCCTGCGCTGCGTATCCTTGGTGGCCTGCGCCGCATCCCAGGCACGCTGCGCCTCATCGAATACGATGACACGAGATTCCGGCAGATGGTCCGGCTGCAGCACGTAGGTCTCTAGGAACCGGTGCACGTTCTGCAGCGCGGTTCGCGCTTCGTCTTTGGCCCGGTCCTTGGCCCGCCCGCCATCCGGTGCCGCGTTGCGCGCCAGAGCCTCGCGCAGCACCGTGACCAGCGGGACATTGCCGGTGAGAAAGGCGGCGCCGTGCTCGCGCAGTGCGCCGAATACTACATTCAGTCCGCAGAGCGTCTTTCCGGCGCCGGGGATACCGGTGACGAAAACCACGAGATGCTGTGAGCTGGTGCGCGCAGCATCGATGGCAGATTCAATAGCCGCGGTGGTCTCGCGCAGGTTTGCAGCATCGGCGCGTGCCTCCGCAATCTCCGCCACCGAGTTTCGCTGGAACAACTGGCTCGCGGCTTCCAGCACGCTAGGCACGGGGCGGTAGGGCTGAGCCTCCCAGCAGTCGATCGTCAACGGGGTGACCGGCGGGATCACATTTCGGTGCACCTCCGCGATGGTTTCGCCCAGCGTGGCGGCGTTGGCGCACAGCACGTCAGTGACGCATTGCCGCCGAAGCCATGCGGTGCGGGGTGGTGGAGGCGCATCGACAGCAACCAGAACCGGAACGATTGGATGCGCATGGCTGCCTGCGTGGAAATCGTAGAGATCCATCGCATAGTCCTCGGCCTGCCGCATGTCCGCCGGCTCGAACCTTTGCTGCCGGTCCTTGAACTCCAGCACCAGGATAGCGCGGTCAGTCAGCAGCACCACGTCGATGCGCTTCTCCAGCCGCAGGAGGTCGTACTCAAACAGCACCCGCCACTCCGCTGGGGCCGTTGCCAGCGCCGCGTGCAGAATGCGCGCCTGCGCCTCCCAAGCATGGCGTTGGGTTAGTTGAAGCTCGCCATGCCTGGCGGCTTGGGCATAGGCCAGCCGTGCCGCCACGTCCGCCGGAGCCAGCGACCGCAGTTCGATGACATTTAGCGAGAGCCAGGCCCTCACGATGCCCCGGCCCGGCGGATATGGCCGCGTCGAATCGCCATGACCAACAGAACAACCCCCGTCGTGGTGCACAGCACGAACGCCACGACGGACGCCTCCAGCCCGAACTTGCCACCGGTGAGCAGGGCCGGCCCATCGATGCTGGGGCGGATCAGCCCGGGATTGCTGTCGCTACCGGAAACCACGCCGGAGAAGATGGCCGACTGGGTGTAGTTCCAGGCAGCGTGGAACCCCATGCTCATCCACAGCCGGCGCGTGACCATGTAGCCGGCGGCGAGCAGCAGCCCCGCCTCCACGCTGATGAACACCGCGCCGGTGAGCGTGGCGGCGGGGTTCAGCAGGTGCACGAAGCCGAACACGAACGACGACACCGCGAGCGATATCCAGCTGCCCAGCCATTCCTCCACGATGCGGAACAGCGCGCCGCGGAACAAAAGCTCCTCGAAGATCGCTGAGGTGATCGCCATCGCCACCGCGGGCACCAGGAAACTCAGCGGGTTCAGCCCCTCGATGCGGTAGATGCCCAGCGCCATCAGGATCAGCACGCAGCCGGTATAGAGCCCGGCGCCGATCGCCAGGCCCACCGCCAGTTCCCGCCCCATGCCGGGCAGGGCCAACTCGCCCACTGGCCGGCGCTCCACCAGCCGCACGAAGCCGACATAGAAGGCCAGGCCCAGCCCCGCCATCGCGGCGGCCGAGGCGATGGCCTTCCACGGGGTGGCGGCGAAGCGTTCCATGAAGCCGTTGCTGAGCGCCAGCATCAGCAGCAGCGCGCCGCCGAGCAGCAGAAGCCGGGTGGCCGGGAACTGCAGCACGCGGCGCCATGCGGCGGGGCGTTGGGCCGGAGCGTCGGTCATGGCGATGTTCCGGCCCGCGCAGGGGCATTCTGGTGGAGGGGAAGCCACGTGCCTGTCGCGCCGGCCGTTGGTGCATTATCAAAGCGACTACAACAGAAGCATGCACACCATGGCAACATCAGGCGGCCCGGCCCGGCGCAAGGGCGACACGCTGCGGCGTTCCTGCCTCGCCATTGCGCTGGCAGTGCTGGCTGCCTGGCCGTGGCAGGCGGCGCGGGCGCAGGAGCGGCTGGCGATCGCGCCCGGGCACACGCTGCGGCTGCACCCGGCGCCGGGCCCGGAACAGCCGATTTCGGCGCGCTACGCCGTGGAACTGTCCCAGGGCGACTGGCTGGCCGTCACCGCGCCCGCGGCGATCATCCAGGGCGCGGGCACGGAGCCGCCGCTGCGCCTCACCGGGCCGGGCGGGCAGGAGGTGCGCGAATTCGGCCGCCTGGTGCACCGGGCCGATGCGGCCGGCACCTGGGTGCTGGAGGCCCGGGATTTCCACACGCTCTCGGTGGCGCGCTACCCCGCCGGCCATCCGGTGGTGGAGCCCGGCGTGGCGCCGGAGGCAGTGCGGCTGCAGCCCGGCACGATGGGCCGCGTGGCGATGGCCGCCGAGCCGATGGAACCGCGCTACGACGACGCACCGCCGCCCAGCGGCTGGCCGGCGCGGCTGGCGATCCGCGTGGGCGAGCGCATGGTGATCCATCTCTACCGCCGCGCCGCACTGCGCCAGATGGAGCTGTGGCCGCACGACCCCACGCGCAACATCGCCGCCCTGCTGGCCGGCACGGCGCCGATCGAAGCCGGGCTGTACCTGCCGATCTTCCCGGTGGGGAACGACTTCCTGGCCTTCGCCGCCCAGGCGGAACGGGTGCCGGGCGCCTGCTTCACCTGGCTGCGCTATGTCGGCCACTGGGCGCAGGAGGAGGCCTATCCGTTCGAGCAACTGACCTACGCCGCACTGGGGCTCAGCCAGGACGGCCAATGGTTCGCGGTGGCCACGGCCGAGCTGGTGCCCACGGCGATGAAGGGACAGCCGGCGGAGGCACGGGACGGGCGCTCACCGGAGTACGAGACCGCGCTGCGGCGGGCGATTGCGGAGAACCCCTTCGCGCTCTCGCCACGCCTGGGCACGCTGGATGCGGTGATCGCCAGCCTGGCCCCGCCCTGCGGCGGGCGCTGAGGCTCAGCCGGTGCGGCGCCTGATGCCGGCCAGGCCCAGCAGCGCAGCGGCCATCACCAGCGCGGCCGCCGGTTCCGGTGTATCGACGGACGCAGGGCCGGTTGCCAGCGCGATGGCCGTGGGCGCCTCCCCCTCGACGTACTGGAACATGTCGAGCGATCCGCGCACGGTGTAGCCGCCAGTATCCGGGTCCACGGCCGGGTTGTCGGTCACCGACAGCGTGAGCTGGTAGCTGTCGCCGGTGGCGAAGGAGAAGGGCCCCGCCAGGTTGAAGACGATCCGTTCGTAGGAAAGGTCGTTGCCCCCGGCCGAGCTGACATCGTTGGCCGACAGGGTCATGGAATCGAGCACGGTGCTGTTGGTGAAGTCCACCAGCTCCAGCCGGATGCCATAGCTGGTGCCTGCTTCCATCCGCAGGGCGAACACGCCGGCCTGGAAGGTGGCGTAGGGTGGCGTGGCCGTGAAGGTCCAGCTGAGCGGGTTGCCCGCGGAGATGGTGGCCGTATCCAACCCGGTGCCGGTGGTGACGTAGACGTTCGTGGCAAGAGCAGGTGTTGTGGCCAGCAGGGCGGTGGCTGCGATGGCGAAGGGGAGGAATCGCATGGCCGAACCTTTCTGGTGGCTCTGATCCCGCGTTCAATGTTTGAGCGCAGACTCGATTATTGAGTAATTGCACTTATGTAGGTTTAACATTGAAATTGCAAGCGCTCACGGGCGATAACGCAAACGTGAGCCTGGCGGGAGGCCGCAAACGAAAACGGCGCGGACCGAACGCCGCGCCGCTTCAGTCCGACGATGTCGTTAAGGCTCAGGCGGCCGCGGCAACCCGCGCGCCGGCCGCGCGCCGGCGCATCACCCCAAGCCCCATCAGCCCGGCACCCCTTCGGCGGTCTCGTTGATCACGGCGGGGGCGCGGGTGGAATCCTGGAGGATGAGCGCGGAGGCGCCGCCCTTGATGACATACTGCGTGCTGTTCGCAACCGACGCGCTGCGTTCGAGGACGCAGGTCGCCTCCTCGGTGAGGCTGCCCAGTGGGATCGGGCTGGCGAAGTAGAGCTGGATCGGCGTGTAGGCACTGGTATCGGCGCCGCTGCTGACCGACCGGTGCCTGGCACGGCTGGTGCGCGGCGACATCCGCGTGGCGCTGGCGGATTGCGAGGCGGCGGTGGCGCCAGAGGACCCCGGCGTGATCGAGAAACGCGGCCTGCTGGCGCAGAAATGGAACCAGCCCGACAAGGCGCTGACGGATTTCAACCAGGCGCTGTCGCTCCGGCAAGGCATGCCCTGGGCGCTGTTCGGCCGTGGCCGACATCCGTCGCTCTAGAGCGGTAGCCGACCTGATAGACGGTCGGCCACCACTCTAGCTCTTTGTTTTGGCGAGCAACTTAAGCCGATCGGATGATTCCATCCGATCGGCTATCGCTCTAGGCACTCGCCGCTTCACCCGCATCGGCCCAGGCGGCGGCCAGGGTGAACAGCGTGCCGTGCGGGCTGGCCGGCATCCTGGCGTATTCGGCCACCAGCGCCTTGTATTCCGCCGCGACGGGGTTGGGGGTGCGGTCCAGCGTAAACAACCCGCAGCCATTCACCCGGCCGCGCCTTCGGGCCAGCGCCACGTCCCAGTCCACCTGGTCGGTCAGGCTGTACCAGGTGAAGCCCAGCACCGGAATGCCGTCGGCCCGCAGGCGCAGCACGTTGAACCACTGCTTCCACAGCCAGCCCGGCGCATCGTCTGCCTGCAGCACGTTGGTTTCGGTGTGCATGATGGGGTGGCGATAGCGCTCGTAGTATTCGCGGCCGAGCACGTAGAAGCCCAGCACGTCCTCCACCGGAATGCGGCGCCCCGTGGCTGTCACCATGTGCTCGTTGCGGCCGTAATAGTCGATGCCCAGAACCTGGTGGCCCGCCCGCGGGGTGCGCATGAACCATGCGTATTCCGCCGCCGAAAGGCCGTGATCGAAGGCATAGGCGCGGGTTTCCGCGTCGAACGGGCGCGCATAGAGCAGGTCCAGCGACAGGAAGCGGTGCGCGTTGAACTCCGCCGTCTTGCCGGAGGGGGCGAGGCGACCCTCATGAATGTATTCGGCGCTCTCGCTGGGCACGATGATCGCGTCCGGCCGCACCTCGGCAATGGCGTGGGAGGCGAGGATGTTGGCGGCCACCACGTGCTTCAGCGCGGTCACGAAGCCCTGGTCGGTGCGCAGCTGCTCGTTCCACAGCCCGTCCTTGGCGCTGATCCGGGCGGTGACGTACATCTCGTTCACCGGGGTGTAGTGCCGCACCCAGGGGTAGCGGCGAGCCACTTCGCGGGCGTAATCGGCGAAATGCTTCGGCAGTTCCGGGTTCTGGAAATTGCCGATCCAGTCCGGCACGCCGAAATGCATCAGGTCCAGAATGGGCACGATGCCCACGCGCCGCATCTCCGCCATGGCGAGGTCGGCGAACTCCCAGTCGTACAGCCCGGGGCCGCGATGCACCACGTGGTAGGGCAGGCCATAGCGCAGGAAACGCAGCCCCATCTCGCGCACCAGGGCGAAATCCTCCTGCCAGCGCGCATAGTGGCCGCATTCCTCCAGCAGGTCGCGGCGGATGCGGCCATGGGCGATGGTGGGCGCGGAACACTCGATGCCGGTGGCAAACAAAAACCCGCCATCGGCTGGAGTATCGCAAGACTGCCTGGGGGCGGAGTGGCCCCCGGGCAGACGCGGTGATGCTGAAAAATCCGCCCCGTCTGGAAAGGTCTGCAGAAATCCCTGGAGTCCCATGCGTCGCCTCAAATCGGCTCATCGAGGATGGTTGGGCGGCGGTCCGCGATGCGTTCCCAAGGTTTAGGTCACGAAATCGTGTGGAAAAAGCTGCAAGTTTGCGAATGGGCCGTAGAATCTTAGATAATCTCCGGGTGAGTGCGATCCAACGAAATGGATGCCGTTACCATCGAAGCGTTTCGGGTGTGGTGTTCCAATTCCCGCATTCCGTCGAAGCGCCGCGCCCGGGCCGGCACCGCGCAGCCTGTGGGGGCGCTGCGGTGTAGGGGGTGCTTGATGGTCGAGCCGTTATCGCAACCGGTGCGCGCCACATGGCCCTGCGTGGGGTAAGGCGGCCCGGGGCAGGGGGCAACCCCAAGGGCCGCCATACCGTCCAGGCCAGGGGCAACGCGGGCGGCCTTGCGCCTGCCCATGCCCCGCAAATCCCCGCCCCG
>JAIXTK010000052.1 GCA_027483995.1 Acetobacteraceae bacterium | reverse complement strand
CGTACTCCACCCGCGCGCCCTGCGCCGTCTCCGCCGCCAGCGCGCCTGGATCGGCTGGATCCTCCGCGGCCGCCCCGGCCGCGGCATGCGCCGTTCCGGCAACCGCGCGCCCGCGCCCCGACCTCTTTGTGTCGCTCGCGCGCCGCCTTAGGCGGCCGCGCGTCCCACATCATCATGAATCCGTCTTTTGGCCTCCGCCTCGCGCGGCGAAGACTCATGCCTAAACGAATGCAGGGTCCAGGGACCGCTCGGTCCCTGGCGGGTCCAGGGCAGAGCCCTGCCTTAGGACCGCCGCACCTCAAGCCATTGCCAGGCCAGTAGCCCCGGCAGCCCGAAGGCCAGTTCCCGCAGGCGCTTCAGCATGGAGATGGCGATCGCCTGGTCGGGCGGCACATCGAACAGCGCGCCGATCAGCACGAAGCCGGCTTCCTGCACCCCGAGCCCACCGGGCACGGCGAAGGCGGCGCCGCGGACGGCCACCGCGAGGCTTTCGATCACCAGCGCTTCGGCGAAGCCGCCGGGATGGCCCATGGCGTGCAGCGCCAGCCAGGTTTCGCCGATACCGATCAACCAGGCGAGCAAATGCAGGATCATCGCCTTGGCCAGCATGCCGGGCTGGCGCTGGCGTTCGTGCAGGGCGGTGAACAGGCGGCGCACCACGTCCAGCGAGAAGCGCGGGAAGATCCGGGCCAGCGGGCCGGCGAGCCATTCGATCAGGCGCAGCCCGGCGCTGTGCTGCAGCACCAGGAAGGCAGCCAGGGCCACCGCCATCAGGGCGACGCTGGCCTGGACCCATGGGGTGCGCCAGGGCGAGGTGTCCGACGTGGTGATCAGCGCCAGCACGAGGATGCCAAGCAGGGTGAACAGCAACTGGCTGGCGGCTTCGATCGTCACATCGATGGTGGTGCCGGCGGTGGCCGCGGTGCCGGAGACACCGCGCCGCATCAGCAGGCGGATACCAACGAGGTTGCCGCCGAGCTGGGCGACCGGGAGCAGCCCGTTCACGGATTCACGGATCACGCGGATGGCGAACCAGCGCCCGAGGCCGGGGTGGGCTGCGCCAACCGCCCAGCGCCAGGCGATGGCGGAAAGCCATTGCGTGGCGGCATGGATGGCCAGGATCGGCGGCAGCGCCCAGGCGGCCTGGAGCACCTCGGCCCCGATCGCGGCCGCCCCGTGCCAGGCGATCAGGGCGACCACCCCCAGCCCGCCCGCGGCGAAGGCCAGCGTGCCCCAGGGGATGGCGCGCATGAGGGTCTAGAAGATGGAGAGCAGCACCAGCGCCACGGTGCCCAGCGCGATGCGGTACCAGGCAAAGGGCGCGAAGCCGTGGCGGGCGACGAAGCCGATCACGGCGCGCACCACCAGCAGGGCGGAGATGAAGGCGGCGGCAAAGCCCACGGCGATGACAAGCCCGCCATCCAGCGTGAGGGTGCCGCGGTTCTTGTACAGGTCGTACACCGTGGCGCCGAACATGGTGGGGATGGCCAGGAAGAAGGAGAATTCCGCGGCGGTGCGGCGGTCCACCCCCAGCAGCAGCGCGCCCATGATGGTGGCGCCGGAGCGTGAGACGCCGGGGATCATGGCCAGGCACTGCAGGAAGCCGATCGCCAGGGCGCGGCCCAGCGGCAGTTGCTCGATGGCATGGATCACTGGCTGCGGCCGGGCGCGCTCAATCAGCAGGATGGCGATGCCGCCCACGATCAGGCTGACAGCCACCACCCAGGGGGAGAACAGCACGCTCTTGATGAAGCCATGCGCCACCACGCCGATGGCGGCGGCGGGCAGGAAGGCGAGCAGAACGGCGATGGCGAAGTGGCGCGCCGCGGGGTCCCGCGGCAGGCCCACCAGCACGCCCCAGAGCTTGGAGAAGTAGAGCAGCACCACGGCCAGGATGGCGCCGAGCTGGATCGCGATCTCGAACACCTGGCCGGGCGGGCCTTCGAAGCCGATCACCGCCTCCATGAGGATGAGATGGCCGGTGGACGAGACGGGGATGAATTCCGTCAGCCCTTCGAGGACGCCGAGCAGGAGAACCTGGAGCCAGAGCATCGTTTCCATGGCAGCGGCTTACCTCTTTCGGCGCAACAGGGCCACCCTGCCCCCAATGGTGGCGCACAGGGTAGCACGCTCGCCCGGCGGCAGGCCGCGCTGCCAGGCAAGCAGGACCACCGGGGCCAACAGGGCAGGAAACAGGGCGAGGCGGAGCAGGGGCGCCTGGTCCGCCGCCAGCAGCGCCACGGCGAGAACGGCCAGGGTGGCGGCCAAGGCGGGGCCAAGGGCGCGCAACTCCGGCGCAAGCCGGGGATGGGCGCCCTGGGCCAGGATCAACCGGCAGGTGGCGGCCAGCAGCAAGCGCAGCGCCCAGGCGGCGGCGGCCCCGGCGATGCCGTGGGTGGCCAAGGCCAGCAGCAGGATGGGCAGGTAGACCGCGAGTTCCGCAATCGCCAATGCAGCATTGCGTGCGGCGCGGGCGGCGCCGTCGATCAGCGCGGCGGCAACGCCATCCAGCGCGAACAGCACCACGCCGGCGGCGAGCCAACGCGCCGCCGGCGTGGCGTGGCGGGCGAAATCGGCGCCAAGCCAGGCAACAAGAAGAAGATCGGCGAACAGCAGGCAGGCCAGCGCGGGCGGCAGCACCAGGGCCAGGATGGCCAGCGTGGCATGGCGGAACAGCCGGCCCGCCGCGCCGTCATCGCTGGCCAGGGCGGCGGAGAGGGCGGGGAAGGCGCCGGCCAGCACGGCCTGGGCGAGGGCTGCGATGCGGATCACGAGATCGAACGGCGTGGCATAAAGCGCCGCGGCCTCGGCCGAGAGGCGGGCGGCGATGATGAAGCGATCCAGATGCTGCGCGGCGGGGGCAAGCATGGCCGAGACGGTCATCCAGCCGCCCTGGCGCAGCAGCGGCATCGCGGCGGCCGGATCGGGCCGGGCACCGCGCAGGGCCGGCAGCTCGCGCAGGCACAGCCGCCAATAGGCCCAGGTCATCGCCGCGCGGCAGGCCACCAGCACCAGCGTGGCAGCCAGCAGGCTGTCCCACAGCGTCAGGATGGCCAGCGGGCCGAGATAGTACAGCGCGAGAATCGGAAGGTTGGCGAGGTTGGCCCCGGCAAAGCGCTGGTGGGCTGCCAGCACGCCCCACAGCCCGGCATTGACCAGCACCAGCGGCGCCGCCACCGCAATCGCCAGCAGCGCGCCCCGCGCCTCCGCCTGCAGCGGTGCCGGCAGGTCCAGCAGCCCGGCATAGGCCCAGGCGCCGGCGGCGCAGGCCAGCCCGGCGGCCAGGCCGAGGGCGAGCAGCATCAGCAGCCCGGTGAGCACCGCGCCAGCCACCTCCGCCGGTGGGCGCCCCTCGGCGAGCCGGGCAGCAACGAGCCGGGTGAGCGCGCGGCCCACGCCGAGATCGAACACGCCGAACAACCCGACAAGGCCGAGGGCCAGTGTGAACAGCCCCCAGCGCGCCAGCCCCAGCGCCTGGATCAGGAACGGCGTGGCGGCCAGCGCCACCAGCAGCGGCAGCAGGCGCCCGGCGATGTTCCACGCCGTGCCGCGCGCCAGGGTGGCGGTGGAGGTCAGGTGTGACGGAGGCATGAACGGGGAGTCATGAACGGTCTGTCATGCGGGCTTGTGACGCGCGTGCGACTCCCCTAGCCTCGCTCCCAGGCGGGGCGATGCCCTGCGCGAGATAAGATGGCACCGTGGGACCGAACCCGGGACGCCGAAAAGCTGGGGGGAGTCCGTGACGAGACGGCGTTCGCATGTCGTGCCTGTTCATACCTGGAGCGTCGGGCCGTGAGCGCCGTGGCGCAAGCCGCAACCGCGCCGCGGGCGGCCCAGGGCCCGCTGATGCGGGTATCCGGCGTGGAGATGCGCTTCGGCGGCATCGTGGCGCTGGCCGGCGTGAGCTTCGATGTGAACCGCCGCGAGATCTGCGGGCTGATCGGGCCGAACGGTTCCGGCAAGACCACGATGTTCAACTGCATCAGCGGCTTCTACCGCTATGTGGTGGGCGACATCACCTTCGATGGCACCACCATCAAGGACATGCCGCGGCACCGCATGGTGGAGCTGGGCATCGGCCGCACCTTCCAGAACGTGGCGCTGTTCCGCACCATGACCGTGCGGCAGAACATGATGGTGGGCCACCACTACCGCGGCACCTCCGGCTTCCTCTCCAACGCGCTGCAACTGCCGCAGGCGCGGGCGGATGCGGCCGAGGCGGCACGCCGGGCGGATGAGCTGATCGAGCTGCTGGACCTGAAGGCGCAGGCGGATCTGCCGGTGGGCGGCCTGCCGTTCGGCTGGCAGAAGCGGGTGGAACTCGGCCGGGCGATGATCGCGCGGCCCAAGATGCTGATGCTCGATGAGCCGGCCGCCGGCCTCAACCATGGCGAGGTGGACGAGCTGGGCGACCTGATCCTGCGCCTGAAGCAGCATTTCGACCTCAGCATCCTGCTGGTGGAGCATCACATGAGCCTGGTGATGCGCGTATCCGACCGGGTGGTGGCGCTGGAATTCGGCCGCAAGATCGCCGATGGCACGCCCGAGCAGGTGCAGCGCGACCCCGAGGTGATCCGCGCCTATCTCGGCGAAGGCGAGGAGGGCGGCCATGGTTGATCCTGTGGCGAGCACGCCCATCCAAGGGGGGCCGATCCTGGAGGCGAAGGGCCTGCATGCGGCCTATGGCCAGGTGCGGGTGCTGCACGGCATCGATTTCGTGGTGAACACCGGCGGTGTCACCGCGCTGCTGGGCGCCAACGGCGCCGGCAAGACCACCACGCTGCGGGCGATCTGCGGCATGGTGCGCTCCACCGGCGACCTGATGTACGACGGCAAGCGCATCAACAACCTGCCCACCGAGGCGATCGCGGCGATGCGGGTGGGGCATGTGCCCGATGGGCGCGGCACCTTCATGGAGCTGTCGGTGGAGGAGAACCTCCGCCTGGGCGGCTACACCCGCAAGGACTCGATCGAGCCCGACCTGGAGCGGATGTTCACCTACTTCCCGAAGCTGAAGGACCGGTTCCGCCAGCAGGCGGGCACGCTGTCGGGCGGTGAGCAGCAGATGCTGGCAATCGCCCGCGCCCTGATGATCAAGCCGCGGCTGCTGTTGCTGGACGAGCCGAGCTTCGGCCTAGCGCCGCTGATCGTGCGCGAGATCTTCGAGATCATGAAGCAGATCATCGCCACCGAACGGACCTCGATTTTGCTGGTGGAGCAGAATGCCTCGCTGGCGCTGTCGGTGGCCGACATGGCCTATCTGCTGGAGACCGGGAAGATCGTGATGTCTGGCCCGGCGGCCGAGATCCGGCAGGACGAGTCGGTGCGCCGCGCCTACCTCGGGTACTAGGAGAAGCGACCGATGGAAGGCGTTCTGCACCAGATCATCTCGGGCATCGCGACGGGCAGCATCTATGCCTCGATCTCGCTCGCCCTGGTGATGATCTTCCTGGCCACCCACCAGATCAATTTCGCCCAGGGCGAGATGGCGATGTTCTCCACCTATGTGGCGCTCACGCTCATTCAGGCCGGCGTGCCCTATTGGGGGGCGTTCGTGCTGACCCTGGTGTTCTCCTTCGTCGCCGGCATGGTGCTGCAGCGAACGCTGCTGGAACCGCTGGCGCGGGCGCCGGTCTTGGCCAGCGTGGGTGCGTTCCTGGGGCTGCTGCTGATCTTCAACAACATCGCCGGCTGGATCTTCACCTACACGCTGCAGCCCTTCCCGACGCCGTTCGGCGCCGGCGCCCCGATCCTGGGCGGCCTGCTGTCGCGCCACGAACTCGGCTCCACGGCGGTGACGCTGGTGGTGCTGACGGCGGTGTGGGCCTTCTTCCGCTTCACCAAGCTGGGGCTGGCGCTGCGCGGGGCGGCCTATAACCCGGTGTCCAGCCGGCTGGTGGGCATTCCGGTGGCGCGCATGCTCTCGCTCGGCTGGGGGCTGGCGGCGGCCATCGGGGCCATTGCCGGCATGATGGTGGCGCCGATCGTGTTCCTGGACCCGAACATGATGGCGGGTGTTCTGCTCTATGCCTTCGCCGGCGCGCTGCTGGGCGGCATCACCAGCCCGCTGGGCGCGGTGGTCGGCGGGGTGCTGATGGGCGTGATCGAGAACATTGCCGGCGCCTATGTGGTGGGCACGGAGCTGAAGCTGACCACCGCGCTGGTGATCATCGTGGTGGTGCTGGTGTTCAAGCCGTCGGGCCTGTTCGGCAAGACCCTGGCGAACCGGGTGTAGAACGATGACCCAATCCAACTCCCGTTTTCCGCTGATCCTGTTCGTGGTGGCCGCGGCGGTGGTGCCGCTGGTGTTCGCCTCTGGCTACCAGCTGTTCCAGCTGACGTTGGTGGTGGCTTATGCGCTGTCTGTCCTCGGCAAGAACCTGGTGACCGGCTATGGCGGCCAGGTGTCCTTGGGGCAGGGGGCGTTCTATGCTGTGGGCGCCTATACCGCGGCGATCCTGATGGAGCATTTCAACGTGCCCTACTGGGCCACGCTGCCGGTGGCGGCGGTGGTGACCGGGGCCGTCGGCCTGGCGCTGGGGCTGCCGGCGCTGCGGCTGGGCGGGCTCTACCTGGCCCTGGTGACCTTCGCCATGGCCGTGGCCGTGCCGCAGCTGCTGAAATACAAGCTGTTCGAGGGCTGGACCGGCGGCGTGCAGGGCATCGTGCTGAACAAGCCGGATGCGCCGTTCGGCCTGCCGCTGGACCCGGACCAGTGGGTGTACCTGTTCACCCTGGCCGTGGGCGTGGTGCTGTTCGTGGCCGCCACCAACCTGGTGCGCAGCCGCATCGGGCTGGCGCTGATGGCGATCCGCGACCAGCCGCTGGCGGCCGAGGCGATGGGCGTGGAGCTTTCCCGCTACAAGACGCTGACCTTCGGCTTCGGTGCGCTGTTCACCGGCGTCGGCGGCGCGCTGGGGGCCATTGCCGTCGGCTTCGTCTCGCCCGACAGCTTCTCCATCGCGCTGTCGCTGACGCTGTTCGTGGGCATGGTGATCGGCGGCGCCTCCTCCATTTCCGGGGCGGTGTATGGCGCGCTGTTCATCGTGTTCGTGCCGAATTTGGCGGAGGAGATCAGCAAGGCGATCCCTGGCGCGATCTTCGGCGTGATCCTGATCCTGTTCATGTTCTTCGCACCGGGCGGCATCGCGAGCCTGCTGGCCGCCCAGATGCGCCGGTTCCGGGCAGCCCGTTAGGGCTTCCCGCGTTGCCTGTCGTTCGATCCCAATGGAGTGATGCCTGAGATGAAGCGTCGTACTGTTCTGGCCGGCATCGGTGCCGGCCTTGCCATGCCGCATATCCGCCCGGCCGAGGCGGCCACCGTGGTGGGCGTGACCAAGACCGAGATCAAGATCGGCCACACCATCCCCTACAGCGGCAACGCCTCCTCCTATGGCGTGATCGGCAAGAGCCACTCCGCCTACTTCAAGATGATCAACGACCAGGGCGGCATCAACGGCCGCAAGGTCAACTTCATCTCGCTGGACGACGCCTACAACCCCGCCAAGACGGTGGAGCAGGTGCGCCGCCTGGTGGAGCAGGACAAGGTGGCGCTGCTGTTCAACGTGCTGGGCACGCCGACCAACTCCGCGATCCATCGCTACGTGAACCAGCGCAAGGTGCCGCATCTGTTCCTGTCCACCGGGGCGGACAAGTGGGCCAACCCGAAGGACTTCCCGTGGACGATCGGCTGGCAGCCCAGCTACCACACGGAAGGCCAGATCTATGCCCGCTACATCCAGCAGGCGAAGCCCGGCGCGAAGGCCGCGCTGATCTACCAGAACGACGATTTCGGCAAGGACTACCTGAACGGGCTGAAGGACGCGCTGAAGGACGATTTCAACAAGGTGTTCATCAAGGTGCTCACCTACGAAGCGACCGATGCGACGATCGACAGCCAGGTGGTGAGCCTGAAGGAGAGCGGGGCCGACACGCTGGTGAGCGCGTGCATCCCGAAGTTCTCGGCGCAGCTGATCCGCAAGGCCTATGACATCGGCTGGAAGCCGTTGCACTGCATGTCCAACGTGTCTGCCTCCGTGGGCGCCACCATCAACCCGGCGGGGCCGGAGAAGGCGGTGGGGGTGATTTCCTCCCAGTACCTGAAGGACCACAGCGACCCCGACTGGAAGAACGATCCCGGCATGAACGAATGGCGCGCGTTCATGGCGAAGTACATTCCGGAGGGCGACATCAACGACGCCGGCTACGTGTTCGCCTATGGCGCTGTGCAGTCGATGGTGCAGACCCTGAAGCAGTGCGGCGAGGACCTGTCGCGCGAGAATATCATGAAGCAGGCGGCCAACCTGAAGCATGAAGTGGGCGTGCTGCTGCCGGGCATTTCCGTGAGCACCGGGCCCACGGACTTCCATCCGATCAAGCAGATGCAGCTGACCCGCTGGACCGGCACCACCTGGGAGCGGTTCGGCGGCGTGCTCGCCTCTTCCTGAGCGCACGCGGCTGAAACAGAACGGCCCGGCACCGGAGACGGTGCCGGGCCGTTTCGTTTTTCCGGCACGACGACGAAAGTTGCGGACTTTGGCGCCGGCCCCTGGCTAGACTTCCTCCAGCCCCCGCAACGACGGGGGCCAATAAACAGCGAGGAAGAAGCGTTATGAAGCGTCGTACTGTGCTTGCTGGACTGGGACTCGCCGGCGTGGGTGGTTTGGCTGCCCCCGCGATCATCCGACCTGCCCATGGCGCCACCCTGGTGGGCGTGACCAAGACCGAGATCAAGATCGGGCATATCGTGCCCTACAGCGGCAATGCCTCCTCCTACGGGGTGGGTGGCCGTTCGCATTCGGCGTTCTTCAAGCGGGTGAACGACATGGGCGGCGTGGCGGGCCGCAAGATCAACTTCATCTCGCTCGACGACGGGTACAACCCGGCCAAGACGGTGGAACAGGCGCGGCGGCTGGTGGAGCAGGAGCAGGTGGCCTTCCTGTTCAACCCGCTGGGCACGCCGACCAATACGGCGATCCATCGCTACATGAACCAGCGCAAGGTGCCGCATCTGTTCCTGGCGACCAGCGCGGACAAGTGGGGCGACTACAAGGCCTTCCCCTGGACGATCGGCTACGCGCCGAGCTACCGCACCGAGGCGCAGATCTACGGCAAGTACATCAAGCAGCAGCGGCCGAACGCCAAGGCGGCGCTGATCTACCAGAACGACGATTTCGGCAAGGACTACCTGCACGGGTTGCAGGACGTGTACGGCAAGGACTTCGACAAGACCTTCATCAAGGTCGTGACCTACGAGGCGTCTGACGCCACGGTGGACAGCCAGGTGGTGACGATGAAGGACAGCGGTGCCGAGGTGCTGGTGACGGGCGCGATCCCGAAATTCTCTGCCCAGGTGATCCGCAAGGCCTTCGACATCGGCTGGAAGCCGCTGCACATCATGTCCAACGTCTCGGCCTCGATCGCCTCCACCATCACGCCGGCGGGGCCGGAGAAGGCGGAGGGCGTGATCACCTCGCAATACCTGAAGGACCCGACCGATCCGGACTTCAAGGACGCGCCGGACATGAAGGAGTGGCGTGCGTTCATGGCGAAATACCTGCCGGACGGCGACACCACCGACGCCAACTACGTGTACGCCTACAGCGTGGCGACGCTGATGCACATCGTGCTGAAGCAGTGCGGGGAGGATTTCTCGCGCGAGAACATCATGAAGCAGGCGTCGAACGTGAAGCAGGTGGCGCTGCCGCTGCTGCTGCCGGGCATGACGGCAGCAACCACGCCGACCGATTTCCGGCCGCTGAAGCAGCTTCAGCTGGCGCGCTGGAAGAAGGATACCTGGGAGCGCTTCGGGAACATTATCGGCGCTTAAGGAAGCAAGCGGTTCTTTTTTGAAAAAAAGAACCAAAAAACTTTTTCCCGTTTGGTGCGGAGAGTACGCATTCTCCGCATCAAACGGAAAAGTCTTTTTTGCTTCTTTTTTCTTCAGAAAAAAGAAGATTCTTGCTTAAGCAGCGTAGTATCCGCCATCAATGATGTGGCTCGCCCCGGTCATGAAGCTGGCGCGGTCCGACAGCATCCACACCACCGCCTCGGCGATTTCCTCGGCGGTGCCCAGGCGGTTCATCGGCACCTTTGTCATCAGCGCATCATAGCGCTCGGCCATGGTCGGGTCGGTCATCGGCGTCTTGATGTAGCCGGGGTTCACGCAGTTCACCCGGATGTTGTCCTTGGCGTATTCCATCGCCGCGGTCTTGGTGATGCCGACCACGCCGTGCTTGGACGCGACATAGTTGGTGGCCGCGGGCAGGCCGATCAGGCCGGCGATCGAGGCGGTGTTGACGATGCTGCCGCCGCCCTGGGCCAGCATGTGCGGGATTTCGTGCTTCATGCACAGGAACACGCCGGTGAGGTTCACCGCCAGCATGGCGTCGAAGCTGGCCTGGCTCATCTCATGCGTGCGCTGGCCGGTGGGGCCGACGTTGCGGGGCGAGATGCCGGCGTTGTTGAAGGCGCAGTCCAGACGGCCGAAGGCGGCCACGGTGCGGGCCACCATGGCCTGCACATCGGCCTCCTTGGCCACGTCGCCGCCGATGGCGATGGCCTGGCCGCCGGCCTGGTTGATGAGTGCCACGGTGGCCGCCGCACTTTCCTCCGAGAGGTCGGAGACGGCGACGCGCGCGCCTTCCCGCGCCATGGCAAGCGCGGTGGCGCGCCCGATGCCCGAGGCGCCGCCCGTGACGAGCGCGGTCTTGCCAGCCAGGATTCCGGCCATTGTTTCCTCCGTTCATGGGCGCCCGTTCGGGCGCGGTCTCAGTTCCAGGCGCGCTTGAGGGCGACTGCCATCGTGTCGATCAGCGATTGCGATGCACGGATCAGCTTTCCCATGGTGAGGAAGCCGTGCATCTGGTCGTTGTAGTGCACATGCGTCACAGGCACGCCTTCACGATCAAGGCGCCTGGCGTATTCCACGCCCTCGTCGCACAGCGGGTCGTGGGCGCAGGTGATCACCATGGCCGGCGCGGTGCCGGCGAGCGAGGCGGCGCGCAGCGGGGAGGCGCGCCAATCCGCCACATCCGACGGGCTGGGCAGGTAGTGGTCGATGAACCACTTCATGGTGGAGGCGACCAGCGGGTAGCCTTCCCGGATGCGCTGGTAGCTCTCGTGGCCCATGCCCATGTCGGTGACGGGGTAGATCAGCAGCTGGAAGGCGATCTGGGGCAGGTAGGCGTCGCGCGACATCAGGGCCATCACGGCGGCGATGTTGCCGCCGGCGCTGTCGCCGCCCACGGCCGCGCGGGTGGGGTCGATGGCGAGATCGGCGGCGTTGGCCAGGATCCAGCGCGTGGCGGCGGCCGAATCCGAGATGGCGCCGGGGAACTTCACTTCCGGGGCCAGGCGGTAATCCACCGCGACCACGCAGCAGCCGGCGGCGTTGGCGATGGCGCGGCAGGCCTGGTCGTGGCTGTCCAGGTCGCCCAGCACCCAGCCGCCGCCGTGGTAGTAGATCAGCACCGGCAGCACGGCACCGGCGGCGCTGCCCATGGCGCGGTAGAGGCGCAGGCGCACGGGGCCGTTGGGGCCTGGGGCCTCCAGGTTGCGAACCTCCGCCACCTCGGCGGGTTCCGGCTGCATCACGGTGCGGCCGCCGGCGAAGAAGCCGCGCGCCTCGTCGGGCGAGAGGGTGTTGAAGGGCGGCCGGCCGGCGGCCTTGATCATGTCCAGCACGCGCTGGTTGTCGGGGTCTAGGATCATCGCCGTCGCTCCTGGGCCGGGGGCATGCCCGCGGCGGCAGGAGAGGGTGCGTAGGCACTCCCGTTGCTTTGGCGGACGTTGGCGCCAGCATCCCCGGCCGCGGCGGCGGGGTCAACGGGGCAGCGGCGCGGGGTTCAGACCAGCAGCAGCCAGAGATAGATCAGGGCGCTGCCGCCCAGCACCGCCACGGCGACGCGCACGCGGCGCATTTCGCGCAGCCGGCGCTTCTGGCCTGGCAAGGAGGGCGCCTGGCGCCGGGCGGTGAGTTCCGCAAGCTCGACCATGCTGGCTTCGGGTGCGGGTTTCGACACGGTTTCCTCTCGGGAGGGTGGCACCCGGGGTGAATCCCTGGGGCGCCCGGGAAACGGTGGCGATGGGCGGGCGTTCCCGACCCTCAGGCGGAACGGTGGGAAGGGCGGTATGAAGGGCGGATCAGGCGATCTGCAGGTTCTGCACCGCCGCTTCCAGCTCCCCGAAGCTGGGCATGTGCTGGTTGGGGGCCATCTTGCGCCCGGTCTCCACGCTTACCTGCGGGGCGTTGCCGTGCAGGTGGGCCACCAGCACGGCGCGGATCACATCGTAGTATTTGGATTCCTCCTCCACCACGCCCTTGAGGCGCGTGGCGCAGGGCCCAACCATGCCATAGGCCATCAGCACGCCCATGAAGGTGCCGACCAGCGCGCCGCCGATCATGCCGCCGAGCACGGCGGGCGGCTCGTTGATGGAGCCCATGGTCTTGATGACGCCCAGCACGGCGGCGACGATGCCCAGGGCGGGCAGGGCGTCGGCGATGCTCTGCAGGGCGTGGGAGGGGTGGAGTTCCTCGGCGAGGGTTTTCTTCAGCTCCCGCGTCATCAGGTCTTCGATCTGGTTGGGATCGTCGGCGTTCATGCCCACCATGCGCAGGTAGTCGCACACCATGCTCGTGGCGTGGTGGTTCTTGAGGATGGCCGGGAATTTCTGGAAGGCGACGCTGTCTGCCGGCTTTTCGATATGCGCCTCCAGCGCCATGGCGCCCTTGGTGCTGGCAAGGCGCACGAAGTAGTACAGCAGGCACAGCAGGTCCACGTAGTCCTGCTTCTTGTAGGCGGCGCCCTTCATGATTTTCCCGAAGCCGTGCAGCGTGTGCTTCACGTCGTGCATGCTGTTGGACATCAGGAAGGTGCCGACGGCGGCGCCGCCGATCGACCACACCTCGAACGGCAGCGCCCCCATGATGGTGCCGAACTTGCCGCCGTGGACGACATAGCTGCCGAAGACGCAGAACATCAGGAAGGCGAGGCCGCCGATGACGAGCATGGGGCGGGGCTACCTTGGGCCGGGACGGGTGTGCGGGGTCATGGTGTCCCTTTGGCGTCGCGCAGGACGGTGATGGCGATGCGGCGGTTGACGGCGGCGAAGGGGTCGGCCGGCAGCAGCGGATCGCGGTCGGCATTGCCGGTGACGCTGCGCAGGCGCTGCTCGGCGATGCCCTGTTCCACCAGCAGGCGGCGGGTGGCGTTGGCGCGCTCGGCGGAGAGTTCCCAGTTGCTGCGGTCGGTGCCGCGGAAGGGCGTGGCATCGGTATGGCCGGCGATGGACAGGCGCTGGTTCATCTTGGCCACCACGGGGGCGACCTTCAGCAGCAGGGCGCGGGCGCGCTCGTTCAGCACGGCCGAGCCGGAGGCGAACATCGGCGAGCGGTCTTCGTCCAGCAGCTGGATGCGCAGGCCTTCCGGCGTCTGGTCGATGGCGAGCTGGTTGGCGAGGTCTTGCAGCGCGGGGTCGTTGCGCACGGCATCGCGCATCTGCTCGGCGGCCTGATCGAAGGATTCGCGCTCCCGGCGCTCCATCTCGGCGCGCATGGCGGCGTCGTCGATCGGGCGGCCGAGGACGGTGGGGGTGGAGGAGTGGGTGCCCGAGCCGGCATTGGCGAGGCGCTGGGCCTGGCCGAGGGCCTGGGCCTGGTTGGGGGAGGCGATGGCGGCCGTGCCGCCGCCGGATTCGCGCGCGCCGGCCTGGGCGCTGGCACGGGTGCCCTTGCCGCCGCCGGGGTCGGGCTGGTTGCCCTCTGGCCGGCGCTGGTCCTCGGCGGCGCCGCGGGTGCTGGCGTTGGGGGCCTGGTCGTATTCGGGGTCGTCCTGGTCGTTCACCTGCTCGGCCTGGCCGGGCATGACGGACTTGGCGCCGCGGTCGCTGACCAGCTCGCCGCGCTCATAGGGGGTGCGGCCGCCGAAGATGCGCCCGCTGCCGGAGGAGCCCTGGCTCATGACATTGGTGGGGGTGAAATAGTCCGCGAGGCCCCGGCGCTGTTCCTCCGTGGTGGCGTTGAGCAGCCACATCAGCAGGAAGAAGGCCATCATCGCGGTGACGAAGTCGGCATAGGCCACCTTCCAGGCGCCACCATGGTGGCCGCCCTCGATGATCTCTTCTTTCTTGATGATCACCCCGCGGCCCTTGCCGCCCTGCTTGCCCGCCATTCGCCTGTCCTTGCCGCCGCCGGTGGGGCAGCCCGGGTGCAGTTTGCGGGAGCTTGCTTAACCGAAGATTGAATGGGCGGCCGGGTTGCGCCGGTTTCGTCGAAGCGGCAGCCTGCATGCGTAACGAACGGCGCGGCGCGGCCGGCCGATCCAGGGGGACGGAATGAAACGAACCGCATTGGCCATGGCGGCGCTGGTCCTTGCCGGCCTGGCACCCCCGGCCGCGGCGCAGCCTGGCCCCGACATCGTGGCGCGCGGGCGCACTCTGGTGGAGGGGATCGCCGGGTGCGGCAATTGCCATACCCCGAACGGGCCGCAGGGCAAGGTGGCGGAGAAGAACCTTGCCGGCGGGTTCATGGAGGAGAACCCCGCCTTCCGCGCCGTGGCCGCCAACATCACGCCGGACCGCGAGACCGGGATCGGCGCCTGGAGCGATGCCGAGATCGCGCGCGCCATCCGCGAGGGCATCCGCCGCGACGGCCGGGTGATGGGCCCGCCGATGCCGTTCGAGCTCTATCGCAGGCTGTCGGATGCCGACACGGCGGCGATCATCGCCTATCTGCGCAGCGTGCCGGCGGTGCGCAACGCGGTGGGGCAATCCACCTGGAAGATCCCGCTGCCGGCCAGCTACGGCCCGCCGGTGGCCGGCGTGCAGGCGCCGCCGCGCGGTGACCTGGTGGCCTATGGCGCCTATCTGGCCGGGCCGGTGGGGCATTGCATCGAATGCCATACCCCGCTGGCCAAGGGGGCGCGGGACTGGACGCAGACCGGCAAGGGCGGGCAGCCCTTCCCTGGCCCGTGGGGCGTTTCGGTGGCGCGCAACATCACCTCCAGCAAGGAGCACGGTCTCGGCGATTGGAGCGATGCCGAGATTGAGCGTGCTGTCCGGCAGGGTGTTTCCAGGGATGGGCGGGCGATGTTTCCGCCGATGGGATATGCCTACTATGCGAAGATGGACGCCGCCGACATGACGGCGCTGATCGCCTATCTGCGCACGATTCCGCCGCAGGATTAGCCGGGCGCCGGGGTCTTTTCCGGGTAGCGGCACCATTGGGTGGCGACGCAGCGCCAGCATTCAGGCCTGCGGGCCTTGCAGACGTAACGGCCGTGCAGGATCAGCCAGTGGTGCGAATCGCGCAGCAGGTCCTTCGGGATGCGCTTGACCAGCGCATCCTCCACCGCGCGCTCGTGCTTGCCGGGGGCGACGCCGGTGCGGTTGCCCAGGCGGAAGATGTGCGTGTCTACCGCCATGGTGTCCTGGCCGAAGGCGATGTTCAGCACCACGTTGGCGGTCTTGCGGCCGACGCCGGGCAGGGCTTCCAGCGCCGCGCGGTCCTGCGGCACCTCGCCGCCGTGCTGCTCGATCAGCTGGCGGGACAGCTCCACCACATTGCGCGCCTTGCCCTGCCACAGGCCGATGGTGCGGATATGGCGCGCCACCCCATCTGAGCCGAGGGCGAGCATCGCCTGGGGTGTTGGCGCCTCTGTGAACAGGCCGGCGGTGGCGCGGTTCACCGAGGCGTCGGTGGCCTGGGCGGAGAGCACCACGGCGACGAGCAGGGTGAACGGGCTGGTGTAGTCCAGCTCGCTCTGTGGGTTGGGGTGGACGGCGGCCAGGGCGCGGATGAAGGGCTCCACCTCGGCGCGCGGCATCGGCGGGGTCTTGCGGGGCTTGCGGCCCGCGGTCTTGCCGGGGCTGGTCTTGCTGGAGGCCGTCTTGCTGGAGGCGGGGGGCTTTGACATGAGGGGAACTCTCGCCGCGGTGGCGGGGGCGCACAAGCGGGGGCGGCGATGAAGGCGCAGGAGCCGGTGCTGTTCGAGGCGGTGATCGTGCCGCATCGCAGCCTGTCCGTGGTGGGGTTGCGGATTCTGCTCGGGGTGGTGCTGGCGGCCTGCGTGGCGAGCAGCACGGCCTTCGTGCTGCTGGGGGCGTGGCCGGTGGGCGTGTTCGCCGGGCTGGAGCTGGTGCTGGCCGCGGTGCTGTTCCGGCTGCACATGAACGCCGCACGGGCGAGCGAGTTGCTGCTGCTGACGCCGGCGGGGCTGCGCATCGTGCGCACCAGCGCGCGCGGGCGGGTGGAAACGCGGGACCTGTCGGCGGACTGGATGGCGGTGCGGCTGGAGGAGCGGCGCGGGCGGGTGCCGGCGCTGGTGCTGCAGCTGCGCGGCCAGGCGGTGGAGGTGGGGCGCGAGCTGGGCGAGGACGCCAAGCGCTCCCTGGCGGAGGCGCTGGCCGAGGCGTTGCACCAGCGGCGCAACCCGGTGTTCGACAATCCGCAGCTGCGCTGACCGGCGCCGGCAATGATTGGTTGAGAATTGCGTCCCTAGGGTGCGGGCAAGACCTTCCAGCCTGGAGCGGGCCCTTGCCGCCATTTCCCCCAACCTCAGCGGCCGACGCCGTTCCGGCCTTGTCGTTTCGTACCGAGGCCGGTGCCCCACGGCGCCTGGCGCCGCGGCTGGTGGCCATGCTGATGGCCGCGGTGCTGCCGCTGGCGGTTTACCTGGCGGTGTCGGCCGAGGCGACGCGGCATGCGACGCTGGGGTGGCTGGAGACGGAATTGCAGGATGCCGCCGCCCAGGCGGCGGTGCGCGAGGGGGCAGAGCTGGCCCGGGTGGGGCGGCTGGTGCAAGCGGGCACCGAGGAATTTGCCGGCATGCCGGTGGCGATGCTGTGTGGGGTGGTGCGCCAGCTGCTGGAGGCAGGGTCCGTGCCCGTTACCGCGATCGCGGTGCATCGTGGCGATGCGGTGCCGGCCTGCGGATCGGTGGGGGCGGCGCAGGTGGGTGCCGCGTTGGCGGCCGGCGGGGCAATCACGATGGCGGGCGACGCGCAGGGCGGGTTGCTGCTGGCGCGGGCGATCCCGGCCGGTGATGGCACGGTGGCGGTGCTGACGGTGGGGCTGGAGGCGGCGCATCTGCCGCCGCTGGGGCTGCCGCTGCGGCGCGACCAGGCTGGCCGGCTGCTGGTGGACCCGGATGACGGGATGGTGCTGGTGGCGATGCCCGGCCATGCCGCACGGGCCGGGCAGGGGCTGGGGATGCCACGGTTGCTGGCGGCGCTGCGTGGCAGTCTGGCCGGCGTGGCGCAGGCGCGCAACGCTGCGGGCGAGCTGCGGCTGGTGGGCCATGCGGCGCTGCCGCTGGCGGATGCGGGGGTGCGGTTCGCCGGGCGCGCGGCGCTGCTGATCGACCTGCCCTACGACGCGCTGCTGGCCGAGGCGGATATGCGGCGGCGTGACCAGCTGGTGGCGGCCGGAACGCTGGCGGCGCTGGGGGCGCTGATCGCCTGGCTGATGGCGCGACGCTGGCTGTTACGGCCGCTGCTGGCCGAAGGGGAGGAGGGGGCGGGCGCGGCCTCCCACGAGGCGCGGGCCTTGGCGGCGCTGCGGCCGGCGGGCACGTGGCTGCGCCACCAGGGTGACCTGGCGGCGGTGGCGGATGCGGCCGGCGAGATGTTCCTGCGGCTTGATCCCGATTTGCGGGTGACCTTTGCTTCCCCTGCGACACGGGCCTTGCTGGGCTATGCGCCGGCGGAGGTTGAGGATGCCGAGCTGACGAACGAACCGGGCTGGGAGGCGTGCCTGGTGCAGATCGCGGCGCTGCGGCAGGGCGAGATGTCGCCGGCGCCAAGCCGCTTCATGGCGCGGCGGCGCGATGACGGGGAGGTGGCGCTGGAAGTGCGGGCGCGGCGGCTGGCCGATGGCGGCTTCATGCTCGCCTGCCGCGACGTGGGCGTGGAGATGGCGCTGCAGCGCGAGCTGGAGGAGGCGCAGCAGGGCCTGGCGGCGCTGTCGCTGACCGACAAGCTGACCGGGCTGGCCAACCGCAAGCGCTTCGATGAGGCCCTGGCGCAGGAGCTGGGCCGGGCGCGGCGGGCGCAGGAGCCGATCTCGCTGGTGCTGCTGCGGCTGGAGGATTGGCCGGGCTGCGCGGCCAAGCTGGGCGCGTTGCAGGCGGAGGCGGCGCTGCAGCAGATCGGGCGGCTGCTGACCGGGGTGTTGCGCCGGCCAGGCGATTTCGCGGCACGGCTGGACGAGGCGCTGTTCGCGGTGCTGCTGCCCACCACCGACCGGATCGGCGCCCAGCGCGTGGCCGAACGGGTGCGCGAGGCCGTAGGCGAGGCCTGGCGGCAGCTGTCGCATGCCGGGCTGGCGGCGCGGATCGGCGCGGGCAGCGTGCTGCCGCTCGTGGATGGCGGCGACCCGGCGGACGGGCTGCTGGCGCTGGCCGAGCGGGCATTGCGTGAGGAGGACGCAGCGCATGGCACCGCGTTGCTGACGCCGCGCCTGGTGGCAGCGGGGGCCGCGGAGGCGCTGCAGGCATCCTGACCTGCGCGGGCCCGGCTTGCCTTGGCGCCGGGTGGCGCGCAGTCTCCGGCCCCTGAAAATTCGGCCAATGAGGGGACGGTCCATGGGTGATTCGAATCAGGCGATGAACGGCGCCGAGGCGCTGGTGCACACGCTGCTGGCCAGCGGGGTGGACACCTGCTTCTCCAACCCCGGCACCTCCGAGATGCATTTCGTGGCGGCGCTGGACCGGATTCCCGGCATGCGCTGCGTGCTGGGCCTGTTCGAGGGCGTGGTGACCGGGGCGGCGGATGGCTATGCCCGCATCGCCGGCAAGCCGGCCGCCACCCTGCTGCATTGCGGGCCGGGGCTGGCGAACGGCTTGGCCAACCTGCACAACGGACGCCGTGCCAGCACCATGATGGTGAACTGCGTGGGCGACCAGGCGACCTACCATCGCCCGCTGGATGCGCCGCTGACGGCGGATACCGAAGGCTTCGCGCGCGGCGTTTCCGGCTGGGTGCGCACCGCGATGCGGGCCGAGGATGTGGGCAACGATGCCGCCGTGGCCGCGCAGATGGCGCAGGTGTCGCCGGGCCAGATCTCCACCCTGATCCTGCCGTCGGACACGTGCTGGAACCCTGGCGGCGTGGTGGGCAAGCCCCTGCCGGTGCCGCCGGCGCCGATGACCACGCCGCATGCGGTGAAGGTGGCCGCTCAGCTGCTGCGCGGCGGCAGCAAGACCCTGCTGCTGCTGGGCGGCAACGCGCTGCGGGCGGATACGCTGGCGGAGGCGGCGCGCATCTGTGCCGCGACCGGGGCGACCATGATGAGCCAGGGCAGCAACGGGCGCATCGAGCGCGGCCGTGGGCGGCACCCGATCAACGGCATCCCGTATCCGGTGGACCAGGCCGTGGCGGCGCTGAAGGATTTCGAGACCATCATCCTGGTGGGCACGCTGAAGCCGGTGATCTTCTTCGCCTATCCGAACAAGCCGGGCTCCCCGGTGCGGGCGGATGCGACGGTGCATCCGCTCTCCCGCCCCGAGCACAACCAGCTCCAGGCGCTGCAGGCGCTGGCCGAGGAACTGGGCAACCCGGCCGCCGTGGCCGCGCCGAGCTATGGCATGGTGGAGGTGGCGAAGGGTGCCATCAGCAGCGAATCCTTCGCCCAGTCGCTGACCGCGATGATGCCGGAGCAGGCGATCATCGTGAACGAGGCGGTGACCTTCGGCCGCGCCTTCGTCGGCGCCACCCATGGCGCCGCGCAGCATGACTGGCTGACGGTGACCGGGGGCGCGATCGGCGGTGGCATGCCGATCTCCACCGGTGCCGCCGTGGCCGCGCCGGGGCGGCGGGTGATCAACCTGCAGGCCGATGGTTCCGCGATGTACACCATCCAGAGCCTGTGGACCCAGGCGCGCGAGAAGCTGGACGTGACCACGGTGATCTTCAACAACCGCAAGTACCAGATCCTGCTGGGCGAGCTGGCCAATGTGGGCGCCAACCCGGGCCGCACGGCGCTGGACATGATGGATTTGGGCAACCCGGACATCGACTTCGTGAAGATCGCCGGCGGCATGGGCGTGGAAGCGGCGCGGGCGGAGACGATGGAGCAGTTCAACGAACTGTTCGCGCAGTCCTTGAACCGCAAGGGGCCGTTCCTGATCGACCTCAAGACCGCCTGATCGACAAGGAAGCCTTCTTTTTCTTCGGAAACAGAAGGCTTCCTTCCTTGCCTACCTGCGCGGCAGCGGCGGCGGGAAGAAGCGGCCGGTTACGCCCGTCCAGATCAGGCCGAGGCCGAGGCCGAAGCAGCCGTTGATCAGGAAGGAGCGCAGCCAGGCCTGGCCGGCCCAGCCTCCGCCAATCGGGTTGCCCTTCAGCATGGCGACGACGAAGAAACCCACCAGCATGGCGGCGACGCCGGTGAGCAGGCCGGCGAGCCAGAGCGGTATGGTGAAGCGCGGTGCCAGTGCGCCGAAGGCGGCGCCGTAGAGACCGCCCCAGAAGCACTGGTTGAGCAGGGCGGGCACGCCCCAGGGGTTGGGTGCGAGACTCCAGACCCGGGCGGCGGCGGGGAGCATGCCGATCTCCCGCAGGGCTAGGATCATGCCCTGGTGGAAGATCACGACGCTGAGTGCGGCGCAGAGGAAGCCGACGACGACGCGCTGGAGTGTGGACATGGTGATGACCCCATTTTGTTCGGAGTGTGATGCCGAAATGTCGCCCGAGTCCACTCCCGCGGGGATTTCGGTTAAGGCAAGGCGTGGCGTGGCCTTGAAGGGGGCATCTTGGGCGAGGTGAGCGGCGAAGACCTGGAGCGGCTGGCCAACCGGATGGCGCTGCTGGTCTCCGATGACGGCGAGGCCGATAATGCCGGCCGTGCGGTGGGCCAGCTGGCGCGGCGGCTGGGGCTTTCCGGCGGTGACCTGAAGGCGCTGGTGCTGGCGAGCGCGGCCAGCGGGTTCCGGCCCGGCAGTTCGCCGGCAACGCTGCGGCTGGAGCAGGAGATCGACGCGCTGCGCCGGGAACTGCGTGAGGCGCGCGAGGGCGAGCGGGCCGCGCGCGAGGATCGGGATGCGCTGGTGGCCGAGAACGGCGCGATGCGCGTTGCGATGTACCGCCGGCGTGCCGGGGCGAAAATGCGCAACCTGGTGCTGGGGCTCGGGGCGATCGGCGTGGTGGTGGTGGCGGCCGGGGTGGTGCTGCTGGCGCCGGACCCGGCGCCGGTGCCCATGGGGGGGCGCGGGGATGTCGGGGTGCCAGCGGCGCGGGTGGCCATGGTGCGCGGGGCCGGGGCAGTACTGTATCGCGGGCCCGACCGCTCCACAGAGATCATCGGGCGGCTGGGCGCCGGCACGCGGCTGCTGGTGCAGCGCACGGAATGGCGCAGCATGATGCAGTGGGTGCAGGTGGAAGTGGAGGGGCGCGTGGGATACGTGGCCACCACTGAGGTTGAGATCTTCTAGGGGAAGAAAGCGGTTCTTTTTTGAAAAAAAGAACCAAAAAACTTTTCGAGTTTGGCGGTGGCTAGCCCGGATGCAAGTCAGAAAAGTCTTTTTGCTTCTTTTTCTTCAGAAAAAGAAGACT
>JAIXTK010000202.1 GCA_027483995.1 Acetobacteraceae bacterium | reverse complement strand
CCGAAGATCGGGCCGGGGTCGTCCAGATGCGGGAACAGGCACACATGCAGAACGGACAGCCTTTCCGCCACCACGAAGGTCTCGACATGGCCATGGCGAAACCTGCCGGATTCCAGCAGCACATTCGCCCACTGCAACGTCTCTGTCGCAGGTGCGAAGTCCGGAACGTGGTGCTCGATCGCACCCGGCACCAGGCGCAGGCGATCAGCGAACTGCACCGCGGCGCGTTGCATCATCGGCAAGGCATTCATCGGCGGATCACCCTTCCCGCGGCGCAGCGGTGTCCGCCGTGTACATGGCTGCTTCCGCGGGGTCGCAGAGGTCGAGCGCCATGAACACCTCGCTCAGCATCGTCCGGTAGTCGGCATCGATGCGCTCGATATTGTGGCGCAGATGCACGGCCTGCAGCATCGCCCAGGGCAGGGCGATACTGGCCTGGCTGAGCGAGGTCGGGATCGGCGCATCCTCAGTCGCGCGATAGGCTTCCAGCCAGGCCGCCGCCTCGGCCAGGCTCCCGAACGTGTTGACGCGGTGCAGATCCTGCTGGTCCGGCAGGGTGGTCCGGACGATCAGTTCCACGACGATCCGGTCCTGCCCGGTGCGGTACAGGTTGAGGTCGTGCCAGACGTCCTTGCCCTGGCCGCCACCGAAGGCCTCCACGAGCTGCCAGCCGTCGAAACAGACTGCCTTGCGGCCGGTGCGCCGCAGCTTGAAGCTGGTCGCGCTGTCGTCGCCGGAGGAGGTGGTGGTGTCGCCGCCGGCGGCGAGCACGCCGGCCGGGCCGGGATACGCGTTCATGATGGGATCCTCCCGTTGGACACTGTCACGGCGCTCCGGGCTCACCACTGGGCCTGGGGATCGACCCGCTGGAGCTGCGTGCTGAGCGACACCAGCTCCCGGGGGATTTCGTGCAGCCGCCGCAGCAGCCGGTCCTGGTTGGCGCTGAGCAGGCTGCGCGCGGTCTCCACGACCAGCTCCAGGTGCTGGACCCGCGCACGCAGCAGGGCGATCTCGAGCGCCTGGCGGTCCTGCCCGGCATCATCCGCGGGGCGGTCGGCGGTCGCGGTGGCGATCACCGGCTGATCGGCCAGCGCGGGTGACGATACCACTTGGCCGGCCTGGACGGTGGTGTCACCGGTTTCGGCAGGCGTCTTGAGATTGCGAATTTTCATGGAAGGTCTCTTCTCGCGATGCGGTCGGCCCGGCTGGGCAACGGTGCGCCGGCCCTGCGCTCAGCTGATCAGGGCCATCACGTGGTCGCGCACGGCCTTGGCGTTGGTGATCTCGGCCGCGGTCCAGGGGGCGGAGAGATCGCGGATGTCTTCCTTCCAGGCCGCGAATGACTGGCGCGGGCTGAAGGTGGCATTCATGTCCTTGATCTTGGTCTCGGACGGATTGCCGGCCCAGGTGGCGGTTACCACCAGCTCGGGGCGGAACCACAGCAGGAACTCGCGCCGCTCGGCCGATAGCGGAACGATCAGCACGCCGCTGCCCTTCTCGCGCATCTTCGCGCCGAACGGCAGGACGGAGGCGATGCTGCTGGTATAGAACAGCCCCTGTTCATCGTAGCGGCGCAGCAGCGTGTCGAAATCCTGCGGCGAATGCTCGATGAAGTCGTGCAGGTCGCTGAGGTCCGGGCAGGTGCCGATCTCGCCGACCTGGCCGTCGACGTAGAGGGCGGCGCCACTGGCGTTGACGAGCCTGACCAGGTCCTGCTCGTTCTCCTCGCTCCAGCTCTGCTTCAGCGGATGGCCCCGGAACAGCGGCGAGGAGGCGAGCAGCTTGGCGCGCCGCTGCTCCATCTCCTCCTCCAGCGCCAGTGGATTGACCACTTCCTGCAGCTTGGCGACGAACATCATGGCGATCTGTTCGCAGATCAGCCGTTGCGTGAAGGAGAGGTTGCTCGGGCTGTAGTGGTGGCAGGCGAACAGCCCCCACAGCCGGCCTTCCGAGACGATCGAGAACGACATCGAAGCGGTGACGCCCATGTTCGCGAGGTAGGCGACATGGCAGGGCGCCACCGCCCGCAGCACGGCGAAGGAGAGATCGATGGGCTTGTTGGTCAGCGGGTTGTCGGCCGGTTCGATCTTGGCCGTGGGCGCCCCGATATGCGGGATGTAGCGGGAGAAATTCTGCGTGTAGAGGTCGCGGGCGGGGGCGCCGATGTCGCTTTCCGGGAAGAACAGCCCCATGAAGCTTTCCACGCCGGCGCGGCGGGCCTCGCCGACCACCTGGCCGCGGAACGCCTCATCGAAGCGATAGAGCAGCACCCGATCGAAGCCGGTCGCCCTGCGGATGGCCTCCGGGGCGGCGGCGAGCAGCTCCTCCTCGGTGCCGGGAACCATCATCCCCATGATGGCATCGTCGCTCAGCCGGTCCATGTCGGCGCGCGTGGCGGCACCTGGGGCCAGGCGTTCGAACTCCGCGATCACCAGCCCGTCATGGCAATGCAGCGACAGGTCGAAGCGCTGCCCGCCGATCGTGGCCGGGATCGGGTTGTTGAACACCGGCTGGTCCTGCTGCAGGGCGTCCTTGATCTCGGCGATCGCCTCGCCGCCTTCCAGCAGGTCCAGCAACGGCTTGCCGAGGATGTCCGCATGGCCGACACCGAGTTCCGCCGCGACATTCTCGCTGGCGTTGAGCACGCGCAGCGTCGTCGGATGCAGTGCCAGCATGGCACCGAAGCTTTGGACCTGACCCGGCGCGCGCAGTCTCGCGTAGGGGTTTTCCAGGCCAGCGACCATCTTATCGAGCATGTCCAGGTCCTTTCACTGACGTGTCCAGCGGTTCAAGTGGCCGCTGAGACGGCCAGGGTGTGCGGGGCTTCGGCGACGGCCACGCGCCGCATCCACCGCTCCAGGCATTCAAAGGTCTTGCAGGCGCCGTGGGCGAGGTCGTGCAGATCGATCTCGATCGCCGGGTCCTCCAGCACCGCGCTGAGCTGGGCCCAACGCTGCCGGGCCGCATCGGCCGACAATCCGCCGTAGAAGCTCGCTCCCTCGCCCGGCGCCAGGTCCAGGCTGTCGGTGATGTGCCGGGCGATGACCCGCCCGCCGAGGCTGGCTCCCTCGATCACATAGAGCGCGCCGATCGCCTCCGCCCGGTTCGCCAGGGCGAGGGGGGGCGGGCTTTCCTGCAACGGCGCCGTGCCGAGAAAGGCCAGGTCGTCCGCCAGGGCGCGCAGGCGGCGTCCGTCGAGCAGAGATTGGGCGGCGGGCAGCTCCTCCAGCGCCAGGGCGATATCGGGCTCGGCCGCGGCGTGGAAGGCCTGCATCGCCAGCAGAACATCGGCGTATTCGCCGCGGCCCAGATCCGGCGCCAGCAGCCGGGCCAGTGCGGGGACGGTTTCGATGCTCTTGTGCGCGGCGCGGGTGTGGGTGCGCAGATGGGTCACGCGGGAGTCATGTTCGGACATCAGGGGGACCGTCCACTGACAAGGGGGGCGCGCCGCATGGGCGCGGGGGGGCGGCTCATCGAATGGTCAGGAGCTTGCCGAGATTGGCGCGGTTGAGCACCTGCTGGACCGCCGGGCTGGCATTGGTGATGCTGATATTCTTGCCCTTGGTCTTGGCCGCGTAGTTGAAGAACATCAGCATGCCGGCCGCCGAGGCATCGAGAACCGCCAGTTTCTGGAAATCCACGTTGATGTTCTTCGGCTCCATTTCGAGAGCCTTGTCGCTCTTGCTCTTGAAAACCTGGCCGACCTTGCTGTCGAGAGTGCCCTTGGTGGCCAGAATCGACGCGAGATCGGTGGCGGTGAGGCTGATTTCAAAGTCGCTCATGCTCGGTTCCTGTCGTGCCGCGGTTCGGCATCGCGAAGGTGGTGGACGTGGAAGGCGCGGTCCGCGTCAGCGATGGCCGATCCGGATGACCTTGCGATCGGAGGCTGCCGGCGCCGCCGGCGGCGGGGACGCGGGCCGGGGCGGCGCCGGGGGCACGATGGGGCGCTGCAGCACCGGCTTGGCCGGCCGCGCCGTGTCATCCGGCACCGCCACGCTGCGCAGCACGGCGGCGAGTTCGTCGGCCACCACCACATCCTCCATCTCCCAGGGGCGGGAGAGGTTGCGGATGTCCTGCTTCCAGGCCTCGAACGAGGCGCGGGGGTTCAGCCCCTCGCTGCCGGCCGACATGGCATCGGCGGCGGGGTTGCCGGCCCAGGTGGCGTGGACGATCTGCTCGCGGCGGAACCAGATGATGTAGGACGGCGATTCCAGCGAGAGCGCCGCCGCCATGATCCCGGCCGCGCGATCCTTGATGTCGTCGGCGGCGGCGACGACGGCGCTGAGGCCGTCGGTGGCGTAGACATGCGGCGCAGCGTTCTGCAGATCCGGCAGTTCGCGCCCGAACATCGAGGCAACGGCGTAGATCGCCATCGCGGATGGCGCGTCGCCGATGCGGGTGACGCGGCCGTGATGGACGATGGCGGCACTGTCGGCCTCCACCAGGTCGAGCAGGAGCTTCTGGTTGCCGGTCACCGGCGCGTCCGCCGGCAGTTGCGCGGGGTCGGAGGGGAGCAGCAGGCTGGTCTCCGCCTCCACCGCCTCGATGGCCCGGGCGATCAGCGCCTCTGCCGTGGCCGCGGCCGGATCGCCCGCCCAGCCCTGCGCCAGCCCGGCCAGGCGGCGACGCAAGGCGGCACCGACAGTCACGCTGGTGGTCAGGCGGGCCAGACCCTCCTGGCGGCGCGCATAGCGGGCGGCGCTGGAGGTCATGGTGGCCAGGCGGAAGATGAACATCATCGCCACCTGCTCGCACACCACCCGGCTCTCGAAGGAGACGGTCTTGGGCTCGTAGTGGTGGCAGGCGAACAGGCCCCAAAGCCGGTTGTCGACGTTGATGCTGAACGACATCGAGGCCTGGACGCCGATGTTGCGCAGATACGTCACGTGGCAGGGCACCACGCTGCGCAGATTGGCGTGGGACATGTCCACGGGGTGGACGGAGTCGGCGTGGCCGCCACCGGGATAGATCCCGCTGAGGGATACCGGCGCGCCGCCGATATCCGGGATGTAGCGGGTGAAGTTCTCCAGATACAGATTGCGGGCACGCGCCCCGATATCGCTGGAGGGAAAGAACAACCCGAGGAAGGAGCCAATATCGGGCCGGCCGGCCTCGGCGATCACCTGGCCGTTGTAGCGGCTGTCGAAGCGATAGAGCATCACGCGGTCGAAGCCCGTGACCTCGCGGATCATCCGCACGGCGCGCTGGTTCAGCTCCTCCACGCTCGGCGGATCGAACAGCTCGGCCGTCGCGCGCAGCGACATCTCGTCATAGGAGAGCGCCTGCGGATCGACCGGCTCCAGC
Organism: Acetobacteraceae bacterium; assembly: GCA_027483995.1. Taxonomy (GTDB): domain Bacteria; phylum Pseudomonadota; class Alphaproteobacteria; order Acetobacterales; family Acetobacteraceae; genus CAMDGX01. The sequence continues at coordinate 3,370 of JAIXTK010000202.1, read as the reverse complement.
TGGATCAGATGGGAGGCGCCTTCGGCGTGGAACACCGCATCGAAGGCCCGGCCGTTGATGGTCAGCCGCACCGGGTTGGGGAACAGGATCGTGTCTGGCGTGATGCCGTCGCTGACGAAGCGCCGCTCCCGGTCGGACCCACACAGCTGGAGATAGCTCTTGTCCAGCAGGTCGGCCGGCTTGATGCCCAGCATCTCACCGGCATTGTCGCTGACGAACTGAACCCGCCGCGTCTGGGGATCCGCCACGATCAGAACGCCATAGGGCTGGATGGTGCCCGGCATCTGGATGGGGGCCCAGTCATAATCGTGTTCTGCCGGGGGCTGGTTCCGAAGCGCTGCAGTCAGGTTTCGCATCGTCATAACCTTGAAGGTTCCTCGCATCCGTTGGGCGGGCGGGGCCGGAGACGGGTCCGGCGGGCTGTCGGTGGGGCCGGGAGGCGTTTCTGGGAGCGAAGAACGCGATAAAGAGATGAATCAGGGATGAAATCTGCGACAGGACCCCAGTATATCCGGTCATTACCTAGGTAATTCTACGGATATCGATTGCGAATCATGATGTTCAGATATCCGCAGCACAATGCGCGCAGAAAACACGGCCCATCGTATTGCAGATTGTCACACAACAAACCGAAACGACGGGCCAGTACGATGTTTCCGGGAATTCATCGTTTTGAAACTGCGGTTCGCTCATTCGGCGCAGGAGATGCAAATGGTGACCAGCATGTCGAACGGCAACCAGGTTTGGACCCAACGGATCCGGCAGCTTTCGGCCCGCCTGATCGATGGTGCCGTGGGTCCCTTCTGTGCGGGCGTTCTGGCCGCCGCGCTGCCCCTGGGCGTTGCAGGCCGGGCCGATGGCTCGGTCGTGGTGCTGGCCGCCTCAGCCTTGCCCGGCCTCGGCGGGCTGGCCGCACTGCTGATGGCCCGCCGCGGCAGCCCGGGCCCGGGGCCGTCGGGGCACGAAGACAGGGTTCAGGCGCTGGAGATCGAAGCGCGCACCCTGCGGGCGCAACTCGCCGAACTCGAGGATGAGGCGGAGGAACGGCGCATCCGATCCTTGCAGGCCATGGCCGATGCGATCGAGCACAAGGTCGAGGAGAAGGTGCAGCAGCTGGGCGATGGCGTGCAGCGGGTGAAGGGCATATCGGATTCGATTGCCGCCGCGGCCGAGCGCTCCGGCCAGAATGCGGTGATGTCCAGCGAGGCCGCCGACCACTCGGTGGAAAGTGCCAACCAGCTGAGCGAAACGGCAGAGCACCTGAACATATCCATCCGCGCCATCTCGGCGCAGGTGGAGCAGGCAACGGGCGCGGTCGGCAATGCCATGCGGGCCACGTCCGATGCCAGGGAGGTCATCGCCGCGATGACCGGCAACATCACCACGATCCAGTCGGTGGCCGACCTGATCCAGACGATCGCCGGTCAGACGAACATGCTCGCACTCAACGCGATGATCGAGGCGGCCCGCGCGGGCGATGCCGGCCGCGGCTTCGCCGTGGTCGCCAATGAGGTCAAGGAACTGGCGCGGATGACCACGCAATCCGCCCAGTCGATCGTCGGCACGATCGGCGCCATCGATGTCTCCAACCAGGATGTGGTGAAGGCTGTCGACCGGATGGCCAATGCCGTTGTTGCGATCGATCACATCGCCCAGGGCATCGCCGAGGCCGTGGCCGAACAGCGCCAGTCGACCGCCGACATCGCGGGCCATGTTGGCCGTACCGTGGAGGCCGCGGCCGCCCTCTCCGAGCGGATCGTGGCCATGACCGGCGATGTCGGCAACAGCTTCGAATGCGCGGCCGATGTTCACATGGCGGCAAACGAGGTCGCCGATGTCACCGATGGATTGATCCAGAGCTTCAGGCAATCCGTCTCGTTCGCGGTGCGAACGTCGACGAGCGAGGTCAACCGCCGCCGCAGCGATCGCATCCCCCTGGAGGTGCCCTGCCAGATCACGCTGGAACAGTCAGGCATCCGCGATGCCAGAACGAAGGACCTGTCGGAGACCGGCGCGCGGCTCATCCTGCCGGAGGGGACCGTCGTGCGAAACGGCATGCGTGGCCGCTTCGCACTGCCCGGCGATGGGCCGGCTGGCTCCGTCGCGTTCGAGGTGGTCAATGTCGCAGCCGCAGACGGCCAGATCGAGGTGGGCCTGTCCTTCGATGCGCCCATCCCCATCGCCCATGTGCTGGCCGACCAGGCAGCGTAGCCGGCGAGGGGCGACTGAACGGATCTGCCGCGAACCGGCTACAGAATGCTGTCCAGGGCCAGGTTGAGGCGCAGGACATTGACGGTCGGTTCGCCCAGGATACCGAGCTCGCGACCGTTGGTATGCGCCTGCACCAGGCTCATGACCTGATCCAGCCGCAGGCCACGTGCGGCGGCAACGCGGGCAGCCTGCCTGAGCGCGTTGGCCGGGCTGATATGCGGGTCGAGCCCGGAGGCGGAGGCCGTGGCGGCATCGGCGGGCACCGGGCCCGGCCCGGCCTCGGCAATCCGCCCCCGCACCGCCGTGAGCAGATCAGCCGAACTCGGGGCAAGGTTGGAGGCGCCGGAGGCCGCGCCGTTATAGGGGCGGGGCCGCGTGGCGCCGGGCGTCCCCGGGTCCGGCTCCGTCGTGGCCGAGGGGCGCGGATGGAAATAGCGGTCGGCGGTGAAGTCCTGGCCGATCAGCGTGGAACCGACGACCCGGCCAGCGACGGAGACAAGGCTGCCGCCGGCCTGGCGCGGCAGCAGCACCCCAGCCAGGCCGGTGAAGCCCAGCGGCAGGATCAGGCCGAGGGTGAGGGTGAACAGGCCCACGGTGGCCAGGGCGGGGCGAAGAATGCGGTGCATGATCAGGCGATCCCCACGAGGACGAGAAGGAGGTCAATCAGCTTGATGCCCAGGAACGGCGCCAGGAGGCCGCCGACCCCGTACACCAGCAGGTTGCGCCGCAGCAGCGCGCCCGCACCGCCCGGCGCATAGCGCACACCGCGCAGGGCGAGCGGCACCAGCGCCACGATGATCAGCGCGTTGAAGATCACCGCGGACAGGATGGCACTTTCCGGGCTGGCCAATCCCATCACGTTCAGCGCGCCCAGCTCCGGATAGCTGGCCACGAAGATTGCCGGCAGGATGGCAAAATACTTGGCCACGTCGTTGGCGATGGAGAAGGTGGTCAGCGCGCCGCGGGTGATCAGCAGTTGCTTGCCGATCTCCACCACCTCGATCAGCTTCGTCGGGTCGCTGTCGAGATCCACCATGTTGCCGGCCTCGCGCGCCGCCTGGGTGCCGGTTTGCATCGCCAGGCCCACATCGGCCTGGGCCAGCGCCGGGGCGTCGTTGGTGCCGTCGCCGGCCATGGCCACCAGCCTGCCCTCGGCCTG
>JAIXTK010000009.1 GCA_027483995.1 Acetobacteraceae bacterium | reverse complement strand
CCAGCACGGTGTCGCCGGGGCGGAAATCCTTGAACTTGTACGGGCCGGTGCCGACGGGCTTCAGGTTCGCGGGGGCCTCGCGCGACTTGGCACCCATGAAATCCTGGAACAGGTGCTTGGGAATGATCTGGCCCGTGGCGCCCACGAAGGCGTCGGCCCAGAATGGGTTCGGCTTGTCGAAGATCACCTTCACGGTCAGGTCGTTGACCTTCTCGCACTTGATGTCCTTGTAGCTGCCGCTGGTCACGGCCGCGGTGGCCGGGTCGGCGGCGTACTGCCAGTTGAACACCACGTCATCGGCGGAGAAGGGCTTGCCGTCGTGCCACTTCACGCCGGGCTTCAGCTTCCAGGTGACGGACATGCCGTCGGCGGCCACGCCACCATTCTCGCGGGTCGGGATCTCGGCGGCCAGGACCGGCTTGAGGTTGCCGTCGGCATCCCAGGCGGCCAGCGGCTCGTAGAACACGCGGCTGCCGTCCTGGTCCTTGGTGCCAGTAGCGAAATGCGGGTTCAGCAGGGTGGGGGCCTGCCACCACAGCACCTTCAGCGCGCCACCGCCGCCGCGCTTGGTGGCCTTGGAGGTGGAGGGCACGGTGGAGGCGGACTGCGCCATCGCCACGCCGGAATGCATCAGCAGCTGCGTGGCCATCGGTGCGGTGATGCCGACCACGGCCAGGCGCTTCACGAATGCCCGGCGGGCCATACGGCCGGCACGGACCTCCTCGATCATCGTACGAAGGTCTTGCTCGTTCATGTGAGCCCCCACATCCCTTGTTCCGCCGACCCCATGACACGCGGTTCCCGCGTATCTCCCAGAATGGTGCCAGCCATGCGTGGGGCGCATATTGCGCCGGAAGCCCGGCCCGTCAACAGCAAGGGACGCAACGAATCCAGTTCCGAGCGGAGTTTTTTTGCGCAAGCCCGCCTCTAGCGGCCCCCGCAGGGCGGCTGGGGCCTTAACAAATGCTTAACGGTCAGATGCTTGCGGCGTCGCGCTACCTTTCTTCAGCGGGACGGAAGATCGGCAGCACCGGCCCCTCCCCTTCGCGCTCGTACCCGAGCGCCACCGGCAGGCCGAGGCGCAGGGCCTCGGCCGGCAACCCGCGCAGCTGGCCCTGGGCGCGCACGCCCTCGGCGAGGTCCACGGTGAGCAGGATGTAGGGCGACTGCGCCTTGAAGCCCATGTGGAACGGGTGGTGGCAGACGGTCCAGGAATGCACCGTGCCGCTGCCGCTGGCGGCCACCCACTCATGCGCCATGGACCAGCAGCCGTCGCAGACCGGGCGGGGATAGTGGCGCAGCTTGCCGCAGTCCTTGCAGCGCTGGATCAGGTATTCGCCGCGGGCCAGCCCGTCCCAGAAGGGCTGGGTATCCGGGCCCGGATGCGGAACGGGCTTGGTGAAGCTGTCGGACATCGCTCAACCCCTCCGCATGATGGCAATGGACCCATCGCCCATGTCGCCGTAGCCGGTGACGAGGCCGAGCGTGGCACCCTGCACCTGGGCCGCGCCGCCCTGGCCGCGCAGCTGGCGAACCAGCTCCACGATGTGGTTCATGCCGGCCCGATGCGCCTGGGAGAGCAGGCCGCCATGGGTGTTCACCGGCAGGCGCCCGCCGATCCCCAGCGCGCCGCCCTCCACGAAGGCGCCGCCCTCGCCCGGCTGGCAGAAGCCGAGCTCCTCCAGCTGGCGCAGCACGACGTAGGTGAAGCAATCGTAGATCTCGGCCACCTGGATGTCGGAGGGCTTCACGCCGGCCATGGCGAAGGCGCGCGGGGCGGCCTTGGCCAGGCCGATGCGCAATATGTCGGGCCGCTGGGTGATGACGCTGGGGCTGTCCGGGTGGCCCTCGGCGGCGCCCATCACCAGCACGCGGGGCTGGCGCAGGTCGCGAGCAGCCTCGGCGCTGCTGACCACCACGGCCGCGCCGCCGTCGGATTCCAGCGAGCAGTCGAACAGGCGAAACGGGTCGGCGATCATGCGGCTGTTCTGGTGGTCCTCGATGCTGAGCGGCTTGGTCATCGCCGCGTTGCCGTTGAGGATGGCGTGTTGGCGGGTGGTGACGGCGATCTCGGCCAGCTGGCGGCTGGTGGTGCCGTAGAGCTCCATGTGCCGGCGGGCCATGGGGGCGTAGATCTGGGCGGGGGCCACGTTGCCCAGCGGCAGCTCGAACTCGCCGATGGTGCGGAACTGCGGCATCTCATGCACCCGCGCGCCGATGCGCGTGCCGGAATAGCCGGTGCGGCCGATCGGCAGCAGAACATGGCGGCAGATGCCGGCGGCGACCGCCGCCGCGGCGGCCTGGATCGCGGCCACGCAGCTGGCACCACCCATCGGCGTGGTGGCGGAGAACCTGAGATCCGGGATGCCGAAATTGGTGATGAAGTCCTCGGCCACCGCGGCCCCCGTGGCCACGGGGATGACGCCGTCGATATCGCGCGGGGAGAGCCCGGCATCGGCGATGGCGGCCAGCGAGGCCTGAAGCTGGAGCGACAGCGCGCTGCCCTGCTGCAGGCCTCGGCCGTGGGCGGTTTCACCGATGCCGGTGATGGCGGCTTTTTCGAACAGGGACATCGGCGCCTCCCGCAATCATAGGAAGAAAGAAAGCGAAGCGGTCACAGAGAACACAGAGGGCCACGAAGAACACAGAGAAGGGAGAGATGGTTGATGCTCTTCTCTGTGACCCTCTGTGGTCCTCCGTGTCCTCTGTGACCCCTTTGCTTACTATCCCTTGTAGTAGCCCCTGCCCCTCAGGAAGTCCTCCGTCTCCTTCGCCGCCGCATCCAGCGCTGCCTTCACAGGCATTTCGCCAGTGACGGCCTGGATGACGCGCCGGGTGATGAATTCACCCACGGCGTAGAATTCGGGGATCGCCGGGAAGGGCAGGTTGGTTTCCATCGCCGCCGATGCCGCGGGGTAGAAGCGGTGCTTCTGCTGCAGCTCGGGGTCGTTGAGGATGCTGGCGCGCGGCGGCACGGACAGGGCCGCGCCCTCGCGCGAGTTGGCCTGGTTGGTGGCGCTGGCGATGATGCGGAACAGCATCTCCGGGTCGTGCTTGGTGAAGCTGGAGATGCCGTAGCCGTCGCCGGAGAGGCGGGCGCGGCCGCCGGGGGCGGCGACCCAGTCGATCTTGCCGACCACGCGGGACTGGCGGGCGTCGTCCATGCTGGCCGCACGGGTGGCCCATTGCAGGCCCATGGTGGCGGCATCCTGCTGGAAGGCGATCGAGCATTCATCGTTGGCGGCGGCGGTGTAGGCGCGCTGGGCGAACTTCACCGTTTCCTTCAGCGCCTCGATGGCGGCCACGCCCCTAGGCTGGTTGAAGATCGGGCGCCAATCCTTGTCGAACCAGCCATCGCCGAGGGCGTTGAGGTACCAGTGCGCCTCGTTCAGCCCGGCATCCACGGGCTTGAGGCAGGAGACGGTGCCGGCACGCAGCGGGGAGTGGAAGCGCTTCGCCAGTTCCTGGAACTGGGCGATGGTGGTGGGCGGCTTCACCCCGGCCTGCTCGAACAGATCCTTGCGGTAGAACAGGAACATCACGTTCAGGTTCGCCGGGATGATGTAGAGCTTGCCCTGGTAGCTGAACTTGTCCAGCACGTGCTGGGGGTAGTCATCCAGCTTGAACTCGGCCTTGAACTTGGCCCAGAGGTCATCGAGCGGGCGCAGCCAGCCATTCTTGGCGAAGGTGGAGACGGTGGCGTCCGACGCATAGGCGATGTCCACCGTATCGGCCTTCGCGGAAAGCGCGATGGTCAGCAGCTCCAGCGCCTTGTCGAAGGGCATCAGCTGGGTGTTCACCTCCTGGCCCGGGATGGCGGTTTTCATTTTCGCCGCCCAGTGCTCCAGCGCCGGGTAGCGGTGGCTGATCATCTGCACCGGGCGGTTCTGCGCGATGGCCACACCCGTGCCGGCCGCCGCCGCGGTGCCCGCGAGCGCCGTCCCCTGCATGATCCGCCGCCGGCCGATTTCGATGCGACTCATGGCCCGTTCCCCCTTCTGGCGCGCCACTGGCTGCGGCGCTGCGTGTTGGGCGGGAGTTTAGGGGGCGGCGGGGGTGGCCCGTCAATCTTCCGGGATGGGATTGGGCAGGGCCTGGCCGGCGAAATGGGCCAGCAGGTTGGCGATCACCATGTCCGCACATTCCTCCCAGGTCTCGATCGTGCCGCCGCCGCGGTGCGGCATCAGCACGGCGTTGTCGAGCGCCATCAGCGCGGCGGGGACCTCCGGCTCATGCTCGAACACATCCAACCCAGCGGCGGCGATGGTGCGGGATTGCAGGGCGGTGATCAGGGCGGCTTCGTCGATCACGGTGCCGCGGGCGATGTTCACCACGATGCCGCGCGGGCCGAGGGCGGCGAGCACCTCGGCGTTGACCAGGTGGCGCGTGGCCTCCCCGCCGGGGCAGGCGACCATCAGCAACTCGCAGTCACGGGCGAGGGACAGCGCGGAGTCGCGGTAGGCATAAGGCACGCCGGGCACGGGGCGGCGGTTGTGGTACAGCACGGGCATGCCGAAGGCCTCGGCACGGCGGGCGATCTCGCGGCCGATGCGGCCCATGCCGAGAATGCCCATGGGGCGCGAATGGATGCGCGGCATCAGCGGGAAGGCGCCCTGGAGCCAGCGGCCCTCGCGCACATAGCGGTCCCCGGCCGCGATGCCGCGGGCGGCGGCCAGCAGCAGGGCAAAGGCCATGTCCGCCACGCAGCCATCGGTGGGGCCGGGCGTGTTGGTGATGGCGATGCCGCGGGCGCGGGCGGCCGCGCGGTCGATCTTGTCGTAGCCCACGCCATAGACGGCGATGTGGCGCAGTTCGGGCAGCGATTCGATGATCGCGGCGGTCACGGGGGCCTTGGCGATCAGCGCGGTGGCATGGCGGCCGGGGAAGGCGGGATCGTCCTGCCAGGGGTGCAGCGTAACGTGCTCGCGATAGCGCGCGGAGCACAGCGGAACCTCCGCGCCCACATGGACGACCGGCGGCATTTGCGTAGCGTTCATGACCAACCCTTATTTTGCCTCTTTCCTCGTGACAGGGTATCAGCGGCATCAACATGCTGCACTGCAATAAGGACCAGACATGCGTATCGGCGTTCCCAAGGAAATCAAGACCCACGAGTACCGCGTTGGGCTGACGCCGATCGCGGTGCGGGAATTCGTGGTGCGCGGCCACCAGGTATCCGTGCAGCAGGGTGCGGCCAGCGCGATCGGGTTCACCGACGATGCCTATCGCGCCGCCGGCGCCACCATCGCCGCCGATGCGGCCGAGGTGTTCGCCAATTCCGACATGATCGTGAAGGTGAAGGAGCCGCTGGCGCCCGAGATCGCGATGCTGCGCGAGGGGCAGGTGCTGTTCACCTACCTGCATCTGGCCGCCGACAAGGAGCAGACCGAGGGCCTCATCAAGTGCGGCGCCACCTGCATCGCCTATGAGACCGTGACCGACGCGCGGGGTGCGCTTCCCCTTCTCGCACCGATGAGCGAAGTGGCCGGGCGCATGAGCGTGCATGTGGGCGCGCATTGCCTGGAGCGCGAGCAGGGCGGCGCCGGCGTGCTGCTGGGCGGCGTGCCGGGCGTGCCGGCCGGGCAGGTGGTGATCATCGGCGGCGGCGTCTCCGGCACCCATGCCGCGATGATGGCCGTGGGCCTGGGCGCGCATGTGACGATCTTCGACCGCTCCCTGCCGCGGCTGAAGGAGCTGGACGTGCAGTTCGGCAGCAAGGTGCAGACGCTCTATTCCACCACGGCCGCCATCGAGGCAGCTGTGTCCGCGGCGGACCTGGTGATCGGCGCCGTGCTGGTGCCGGGCGCGGCGGCGCCGAAGCTGGTGAGCCGCGACATGGTGAAGAAGATGCGCCCGGGCTCGGTGATGGTGGATATCGCCATCGACCAGGGCGGCTGCTTCGAAACCAGCCGGCCGACCAGCCATGCCGCCCCCACCTTCGTGGAGGAAGGCGTGGTGCATTACTGCGTCACCAACATGCCGGGCGCCGTGGCCCGCACCTCCACCATGGCACTGGGCAATGCCACCCTGCCCTTCGCCCTCGCCCTGGCCGACAAGGGCTGGCGCCAGGCGCTGATCGACGACAAGCACCTGCTGGCCGGGCTGAACGTGCATGCCGGCCACGTGACCTTCGAGGCCGTCGCGCGCGACCTGAACCTGCCGTTCACCCCGCCCGCCTCCGTTCTGGGCCGCTAATCCACCAACCGTTAGCCTGGGTGCCGCAGGATGCACCCAGGCAACAACATGAGGGTGCCATGACCGATCAGACCATCTGGGTGCTCTGGGGTGGCGTGTTCACCAACACCGACTTCAAGACGCTGGAAGGCGGAACCGAGGAACTGCACGGCCCCTACCACAGCGAGGCCGAAGCAACCCGCGCCTGGCAGGAGCTGATGCGCCGCAAGATCGACATCGCGACGCACCGCCTGTTCGTGATGCAGGCGGCCGCCGGCGGGCAGCCGGCTACGCTAGCCGCCTGATCAATTCGGCCCAGCGATCCAGCTCCGGCAGGATCGCGTCGGCCTTCGCACTCTCCAGGCTGATGATCACGCGCACCACGCCCAGGCTGCGGTCGCGTTCCAGCATCGCCATGTCTTCCTTCGCCCCCCAGATCGTGACCGGCAGGCTGGCCGGGTCGCGGCCGGCTTCCTCCAGCATGGCATTGTACTGCGGGATCAGGTCGGCCACGTTGGCATAGGCCGGGCGCACGCGGTGCGGCATCCAGCCATCGCCATACCGGATCGCCCGGCGCGGGCCATAGGGGAAGGCGCCGCCCACGAGAATGGGCGGATTCGGCTTCTGCACCGGCTTCGGCCAGGCCATGATCGGGTCGAAATTCACCATCTCGCCGTGATACTCGGCCTTGGACTTGGTCCAGATCGCCTTCATCGCCTCGATGCGCTCGCGGGCCAACTTGTGGCGGGACTTGAACGCGGTGCCATGGTTGGCCATCTCGCCTTCGTTCCAGCCATTGCCCACGCCGAACAGGAAGCGACCCTGGGAGATCTGGTCCAGCGAGGCCACCTGCTTGGCGGTCTGGATCGGGTCGCGCTGCGGCACCAGGCACACGCCGGTGCCAACCAGCAGGGTGGTCGTGGCCACCGCCGCGGCGGTGAGGGTCACGAACGGGTCCATCGCGTCGTAGTATTTCTTCGGGATCTCGCCGCCGGTGGGGAAGCCGGACGCGCCCTGCACCGGAATATGCGAATGCTCCGGCGCCCAGACGCTATCGAAGCCGCGCTCCTCCAGCGCCCGGGCCAGCTCGCCCGGGGCCATGGAATAGTCGGTGAAGAACATCGCCGCGCCGATTTTCATGGATTTCCCCCAGAAAGAATCTTCTTTTTGTGAACAAAAAGAAGCAAAAAAACTTCATTTGTTTGGTGCGGGGAAGCCTCGTTCATCCGCATCGCTCGAACAGCAGCTCTTTCAGAAAAGAATGCCTTTCTTGAGCATCCCATGCACGCCCTTCTCGCCGTTCACGGTCTGCGTCACGCGGAAATCCACCGCCAGCGAGCAGAACTGGTAGGCCTCTTCGCGGGAGAGGTTGGAGCGGGCGCAGATGAACGCGATCATCTCGCGCAACGCCTGCTTCATTGCCTGGTCCAGGTCTTCGTTGAGGCCCATGGAGACATAATGCGTCGGCGTCTCGGCGCGCGGCATCGCCTGGCCCGTGGCCTTGTGCAGGTGGAAGGTGAAGGTGCCATTCAGGCACATCTCCAGCGCCGTCACGCACACCTCGCCATCGCCCTGCACGCCATGGCCGTCACCCACGGAGAAATTGGCGCCCGGCACCCAGACCGGCAGGAACAGGGTGCTCCCGGCGGTGAGCTGCTTGTTGTCCATGTTGCCGCCATGGATGCGCGGCTCCTTGGACATGATGGTGCCGAAGGCGGGCGGCGGCGCCACGCCCATCACGCCGAAGAACGGGGCGAGCTTCAGCTCCGTGCCCCAGGGCAGGCGGCAGGTGCCAGCGGCCCTGTCCACCGCGATGTGCATCAGCACCCGGTCGGGGAAATCCTCCGGCAGGGTGCCCATCAGCGGGGCGATGGCGTTGTAGCCCCAGTTGGCGCCGGGCTCGATCGCGTCGATGCGGATCTCCAGCGTGTCGCCGGGCTCGGCCCCCCGGATCGCGATCGGGCCCGTCACGATGTGGCCGGGGATGCGCTGTCCGGCGACAGAGGCGAGGATGGCCGCCAGCGCCGGCGGCACCTCCATCCCGCTGCCCGGCGGCGGCAGCACCTCCGGCCGGCCGGAGACGCATTGCACCTGCACCGTATCGCCCGGCGCGATGGTCAGCACCGGCGGGATGCGGGCATCGAAGACGCCCAGGCGAACCGTCTCCGGGCGGGCCTCCAGCCGGTGCGTTGCCATGGTTCAGGCCTTCTTGTTGCGGTCGGGGTAGGAGCGGCCCATGCCCTCGCGCACATCCATCTGGATGCCGTATTGCGGGAACGGGTAGCGCAGGCCGTTCTTCGCCAGCGCCTCCATGCCCGCGATCGCCTTGGCGATATAGGCCGGCGGCAGCGCCATCAGCATCTCGTCGTCCAGCACGCCGCCGTAGCGCCGCTCGGCGAAGCAGGGGATGGAGAGCGAGGGCGTGCGGGTGGAAAGCGCCCTGCCCCAGCTATCGGCACAGGAGCTTTCGCCCACCACGCCCCATTCGAAGTTCTTGTAGCCGGCCCATTGCAGACCGTTGATGAAATACATCATCGCGCCCGGCGTGGCGTAGAACAGCGCGATATCCGGCGGGTTCAGCCGGCCTGCCGAAAGCGGCGAGACGGCCAGCGCCTGATACTGGCCATCGGGCACCACCGCCATGCTGGCCTGGTGCGCGGCGGCGTCTTCCGGGGTGGAGTACCACACCCCCACCATGGACTGGCCGGACTTCCACGTGGCGTCCTTGGCCATGCCGAGCCCGACCACGGCGCGGCACTGGGCGCCGACCAGATTGTCCCCGGTGATCCCCACGGTCCAGCCAAGTCGCGCCGCCTGGGCGACCACCTGGTCCAGCGTGTGCACCTTGTCCGGCCGGCGGATGCGCGGAATCGCCTCCATCTCCGCCGCATCCTCGAACAGCTTCATGCCGAACGGCGCGTTGCGCAGCCGCAGCAGGCGCATCAGGTCGTCGGACAACTTGGCGAGGTCGAGGCTCTGCGCAGAGAGATCATCGGGCATGGCGTTGTGCTCCTGGACTTTCACGCAGCCTAGGACGGTTGCGCCGCTTCGCCAACGCGGCGAGGCTGGGAGCGGAACTCATGGAGATGCGCGATGGCCCTGCCGGTGACCCTGACCTTCGCGGATTATCCGCGCCTCCATGTGCTGGCCACCGGCGCGGTGCAGCCGCAGGGGATCGACCTCACCGTGGCGCTGGGCCGGCACGGCAGCTGGGCCGATCGCGCCGAAGCGCTGCGCCGCGCCGGGCAGGACCCAACGGCGACGGGCGGCGAGTTCTCCATGGCGCAATACCTGTATCGCATCGACAAGGGCGACCGCTCGCTGGTGGGCCTGCCGGTGTTCCCGCTGCGCAACCTCGTGGGGCGGGACCTGTATGTGGCCAAGGACGGCAGGATCAAAACGCCTGCGGACCTCAACGGTGCGCGCATCGGCATGTATGCCTGGGGCGCCAGCGGCTCCGTCTGGTATCGCCATTTCCTGCGCTTCCTGGGCGTCGATCCCGCTGGCATCAGCTGGACCATCGGCAACCCCGATGAAGGCTGGGGCAGCGCCGCCGCCCCGGTGCTGCCGGACGGCGTCGCCCATGCCGGCGGCCGGGCGCTGAACGAGATGCTGTTGGCCGGTGAGCTGGATGCCGTCTACGCGCCGCCGCGCCCGAAGCTCTACCACCCCCAGAACGGCCCCATCATCCGCCTGCTGCCGGATTTCCGCGCCCGCGAGCAGGCCTATGTTCGCGCCACCGGCGCCTACCCGCCGCAACACCTGGTGGTGCTGAAGCGCGCGGTGTGGGAGGCGAACCCCTGGATTGCCACATCCCTCACCGAGGCGCTCACCGCCGCCGAGGACGAATTCATGGCCGCCCAGCACAGCTACCCCTACTCCACCCCGTGGGAGGAGGCGGAGCTGGAGGAGATGCGCGCCCTGATGGGCCCGCGCTACCACGCCCACGGGCTGGAACAGAACCGCGCCCAGATCGAGATGTTCTGCGAGGAGGCCTACCGCCTCGGCCTCACCTCCCGCCGCGTGGCGGTGGAGGACTACTTCGCCGACTACCTGGCAAGCTGACCGCGGCCAACGGGGAGGACCACCATGAACATCACCCGCCGCCTGCTGGCCACCGCCGCTGCCTGCCTGATCGGCTTGCAGGCCCAGGCCGCCGAACTGCCAACCTCCAGCGCCGAAGACGTCGGCATGGCCCGGCTGGACCGGATCGACGCCTTCTTCCAGGCCGAAGTGGCCGCCAAGCGCCTGCCGGGCGCCGTGGTGATGATCGCGCGCGAGGGGCGCGTGGTGCACCACGCCGCCTATGGCCTGCGCGACCCCGCCACCGGCGCGCCGATGGGCAAGGACAGCATTTTCCGCATCTACTCCATGACCAAGCCGGTCACGGCCGTGGCCGTGCTGATGCTGATGGAAGAGGGCAAGCTGCGCCTGGGTGACCCGCTCTCCCGCTATCTCCCCGCCTTCGCCAGGCCGCGCGTGCTGGTGGATGGCGCCGAGGTGCCGGCGGCGCGGGAGATCACCATCCTGGACCTGCTGCGCCACACCTCCGGCATGACCTATGGCGTGTTCGGCAACACGCCGGTGGACCAGATGATGAAGGAAGCGGGCCTAAACGACAGCGCGATGAAGCATCGCCTGACGGACATGCAGGTGGCAGAGGCGATGGCCAAGCTGCCTCTGCTGCACCAGCCCGGCACCCAGTGGCAGTACGGCCGCTCCACCGACATCCTGCTGGCGGTGGTGGAGGCCGCGAGCGGCATGCGCGGGGATGCCTTCTTCCAGCAACGCATCTTCACCCCGCTCGGCATGGCCGACACCCACTTCAACCTGCCCCCGGAAAAGCTGACCCGCATGGCCGAAGCCGGGCCCGACCCGGCCACGGGCCAGACCGCGCCGCTCACCGATGTGCGCCAGCCCCGCCTGTTCCTGGGCGGCGGCGAGGGCCTGCTTTCCACCGCCGCGGACTACATGCGCTTCGCCCAGATGCTGGCCCAGGGCGGCAGCCTGGATGGCGTGCGCATCCTCTCGCGCAAGTCGGTCTCGCTGATGGCCGCCGACCATATGGGCCCGGAGATCGGCCGCGGGCCCGGCTACCTCCCCGGCCCCGGCCACGGCTTCGGCCTCACCGTCTCCGTCCGCACGCATGAGGGCCAGGTGAGCACCCCGGGCAGCGTCGGCGAATTCGCCTGGGGCGGCTACGCCGGCACCCAGTTCTGGATCGACCCGCAGGAGCGTCTGGTGCCGGTGATGATGATCCAGGCCCCCCAGCAATCGCGCCAGGTGCGCGGTGCCTTCCGCGCGCTGGTGTACCAGGCGCTGGAGGATTGAACGGGGTTGCAACCACGGCCGCGCCCCCCGAAACTCCAGCCAAACGCGGAGGAAACACCATGCTGCACGAACTGCGCACCTACACCTTCTACCCCGGCAAGCTGCCCGCCTACCTCAAGGTCGCCGCCGAGATCGGCCGCCCGGTGCGGGGCAACGACTACGGCGTGAACCACGGCTACTGGACCACGGAGTTCGGCCCGCTCAACCAGGTCTGGCATCTCTGGAGCTACGAGAGCTTCGAGGAGCGCGCCCGCCTGCGCGCCGCCCTGTCTAGGAACGAGCGCTGGACCAAGGAATACGTGCCGGCCATCCGCCCGCTGATCGAACGCCAGGACATCCGCCTGCTGAAGCCGCTGAAGCCGCTGGGGGCCCCGGTGAAGGAAGGCGGCATCTACGAGCTGCGCATCTACCGCCAGAACACCGGCAAGACCGGCCCGATGGGCGAGGGCTATGCCAAGATCATGCCGGTGCGGGAGAAATACTCGCGCAACATCGGCCTGTGGACCGGCGAGGCGCCGCAGCCGAACGAATTGCTGCATATGTGGAACTACGAAAGCTTCGAGGCCCGCAAGGAGCAGCGCGCCGCCCTGTTCCGCGACCCCGAGTGGCTGGATTTCCTCAAGCCGATGGATGGCTGGAACGCGGAGATGACCTCGCTGCTGATGCTGCCCACCAGCTATTCCCCGATGAAGTGAACCGGCGTCTTCCGGCCGGGGGTCGCCTCGGCCGGGAGGGGCACCCGCGTGCAAGAGATGACTGAATTGTCATCAATTCGGGGCGCCGCACGCCACATTGTGACCTTTCTTATCCGGGAAAGTCTCCCCACTTCATCGGCAGATGCTCCCATCCAGGGGCATCCCGCCGGGCAAAAGGCGAGGAGACTGCAACGATGTGCCCCGACCAGACATGCCGCATGGACTTCGAGACCCTGATGTCCGACCCGTTGACGCGCGCGCTGATGGACAGCGACGGCGTGAGCGAACGGGACCTGGTGGCAGTACTGGAACTGGCGCGCGACGCACGGATGGCCCAAGCCGCCGGCTGATCGCCCCGATTGCAAGCCGCCGCCCCGCGCCGCATATGAGGCGGGCATGTCCCCGCCGCTCCGCATCGAAACCCTCACCGCCGCCCGCGCCACGCCGCTGATCCCGGCGCTGTCCCGCCTGCGCATGGCGGTGTTCCGCGACTGGCCCTATCTCTACGACGGCTCGGCGGCGGAGGAGGAGGCCTATCTCGCCCCCTTCCTGCGCAGCCCGAGTGCGGCGCTGGTGGTGGCCTTCGACGGCGACGAACCCGTGGGCTGCGCCACCTGCCTTGCGCTGACGGAAGCGGATGCCGACATCTCCGCCCCGTTTCGCGGCCAGGGGCTGGACCCGGCGGATCATTTCTATTTCGGCGAGTCCGTGCTGCTGCCGCAGTACCGCGGCCGCGGCGCCGGCGTGGCGTTCTTCGCCGCGCGGGAAGCGCATGCCCTGGCAGCCTCATCCAGCCGCTTCGCCACGTTCTGCGCCGTACGGCGGCCGGAGCTGCATCCGCTGAAGCCCCCCGGCGCCGGCACGCTGCACGAGTTCTGGCGCCATCGCGGCTACGCCCCGGTGCCCGGCCTGGCCTGCACGATGACCTGGAAGCAGCTGGACACGGAGGGTGAGGTGGCGAACACGCTCGATTTCTGGCGCCGGCGGATCCGCTGATGGCACCGGTGAAACTCGGCACGATGGCCTGGCGCGTCGGCCGCGGCGGGCTCGACCGCTGGGGCAAGCGCCTCGATCGCGAAGTGGCGCAGGCCGCCTGGGCCGGGGCGCAGCTGCTGGTGATGCCGGAATACGCCGCGCTCGAACTGGCCCTCGGCGAGGCGCCCGATCTCGCCGGCGAACTCGCGCGCGGCATCGCGGCCGGCGAAGCGGCGCTGGGCGTGATGCGCGCCGTGGCGCAACGCCACAAGGTCTGGCTCGTGCCGGGCACCCTGCCCTTCGCGCTGGATGGCCGCGTGGTGAACCGCGCACCGCTGGTCGCCCCCGATGGCAGCCTGGCCTTCCAGGACAAGCACGTGATGACGCGGTTCGAGGCGGAGGAATGGCACGTCTCCCCCGGCGCGCCGCCTTGCGTGTTCGAAACCGATTTCGGCCGCATCGGCATCGCCATCTGCTTCGATGCGGAGTTCCCGCCGTTGGTGCGCACACAGGTGGAAGCCGGCGCCTGGATCATTCTTGTTCCCACCTGCACCGATACGGCGCACGGCTTCAGCCGGGTGAAAATCGCCGCCCGGTCGCGCGCCATGGAGAACCAGTGCTTCGTCGCCGTTGCCCCAACTGTGGGTGAGGCGCCCTGGTGCGGCGCGCTCGATACGAATGTCGGCCAGGCCGGCATCTACGGCCCGGTGGATCGCGGCTTCACCGCGAGCGGCATCGCCGCCGAGGGCGAGATGAACGAGGGCGGCTGGGTCTTCGCGGATCTGGACCCGGCCAGGCTTGAAGCAGTGCGGCAGGACGGCGCGGTGCGCAACCACCTCAGCTGGCCCGCCCCACCGCCCCCCGCCCCACCGGCGCGTTTCGGGTGACGCTGGTCTATCTCATCGCCGGCGAGGAAAGCGGCGACGTGCTCGGCGCCCGGCTGATGGCCGCCCTGAAGGCCGCCCGCCCCGACGTCACCTTCGCCGGCATCGGCGGGCCGCGCATGGAAGCCGAAGGGCTGGCGCCGCTGTTCCCGCAGAAGGAACTGGCGGTGATGGGCCTGCTGGAGGTGCTGCCCCGCATCATCCAGCTCCGCGCCCGCCTGAAGCAGACCATCGCCGATATCCTGGCCCGCCGCCCCGCCGTGCTGGTCACCATCGACAGCCCCGGCTTCACCCTGCGCGTGCTGCGCGGCGTCGCCGGCCACGGCATTCCGCGCGCGCATTACGTCGCCCCCCAGGTCTGGGCATGGCGGGAAAGCCGGGTGAAGCATTTTCCGGGACTGTGGGAGGCGCTGCTCTGCCTGCTGCCCTTTGAGCCCGCCTTCTTCGCCCGCCACGGGTTGGCGGCGACCTTCGTCGGCCATCCCGTGCTGGAAGCCGGGCTGGACCAGGGCAATGCCGCCCGCTTCCGCGCCACGCACGCGCTCACGCCGGACCAGCGCGTGGTGATCGTGATGCCCGGCAGCCGGCGCAGCGAAGTCGGGCGCCTGCTGCCGATCTTCGGCGAAACCCTGCAACGCCTTGCCGCAAAGCTGCCCGGCCTGGTGCCGGTGGTGCCGGTCGCCCATTCCGTGGCCGAGGCGGTGCGCGCGGCCACCGCAACCTGGCCGGTGAAACCGATCCTGGTCGCGGAAACCGACGAGAAGCACGACGCCTTTGCGGCGGCAGAGGCCGCACTGGTGAAATCCGGCACCTCCACGCTGGAGCTGGCCCTGGCCGGCGTGCCCATGGTGGTCGCCTACCGCGTGAACCCGCTCTCGGCCGCCATCGCCAAGCGGCTGGTGAAGGTGAGATACGCCGGGCTGGTGAACCTGCTGGCGGGGCGAGAAGTGGCGCCGGAACTGATCCAGGACCGCTGCACCCCACCCATCCTCGAAGCCGCGCTGGGCCGGCTGCTGACCGATCCCGTGGAAGCCGCCGCCCAGCGCATGGCCTTCCGCGACATCGCCGCCGGCCTGGCGCCAGAGGGCATGGCCCCATCGGCGGCGGCGGCGGCCGAGGTGCTGGCCCTGGCGGATCGCGGCCGGGTTGGGGCGCGGGCCTGACAGGAAGGCTGGGCGCGGGGTCTCGCTCGCCCTGGCCGTGGTGATGATGGGCGCCGCCTGGGTCATGGGGTGAGCACCAGCCCTGCCTGAGACGCGGTTCGACCGCAGGCGCCGGCCGGGATAGGCTCCCGCCATGTCCTCCCGCACGAAACCTGCCACCGATGCCGTGGTGCTGCCCGGCCTGCCGCCCATGCCCTGGGCGCTGCTCGCGGCCGGCTGCCTCGGCATGTTCGCTGCCTCCTGCAGCGGCACCACCCGCGCGCCCTTCCTGATCGACATGGCGCGCGACCTCGCCACCACCGTGGCCTATGTGGCCAACCTGATGGCGATGACTTCCATCGCCTGGGGCGTGGCCTCGATGGCCGCCGGCGCGGGGTCGGATCGCTGGGGGCGCAAGCCGTTCCTGATCGGCGGGCCACTGGGCCTGGCGCTGTGCATGGTCGGCGTGTCGCACTCCGAGACCTATTTCACCGTGGCGGCCTGGGCAACGGCGGCCGGCGGCTGTTCCGGGGCCTTCACCGGGGTGATCATGGCCGAGGCCTCCGCCCGCACGGTGGACCGCCAGCGCGGCCGGGCGCTGGGCTGGATCATGGCGGGCCAATCCATGACCCTGCTGGTCGGCGTGCCGATGGCCGCCTGGATCGGCAGCTTCGTCGGCTGGCGCGGCGTGAACGTCACCGTGGCCGGGATCGCGCTGCTCGCCGCCCTCGGCCTGCTGGCCAGCACCTGGGGGCGCGACGGCGGCAAGCTCGCCGCCGGCAGCAAATCGGTCTCGCTGCGTGCCGCCATGACCGGCCCGGTGATGCGCCTGCTGGCGATGGGGATCGCCGAACGCGTGTGCTACGGCCTGACCGCGGTGTATTTCGCTACCTTCCTGCAGTCCACCTACAGCCTGTCGCTGAAGGGCGTGGTGGTGCCGCTGGCCCTGTTCGCCGGCGGCAACATCCTGGGCACGGTGCTGGGCGGCCAGTTGGCGGATCGGCTGCCGAACCGGCTCCACACCTTCGCCGCCGCCATGGCCGGCTCCGCCGCCGTGGCGATGGCGCTCTTCCTCTGGACCCCGGGGCTGGCCACCAGCGTGGCGCTCGGCTTCGGCTATGTGTTCGTGAACGCCATCGCCCGCCCCAGCCTGATGGCCGCCCTGGCCAACGTGCCGGATGCGGTGCGCGGCACGGTGCTGGGCCTGAACGTCACCTCGGCCAGCTTCGGCTGGCTGGGTGCGGCCGCTCTGGGCGGCTGGATGATGACCTCATTCGGCTTCGGCGGCTTCGGCCCCCTGGCTGCCGGCGTGGGTCTGGTGGGCGCGGCCCTGGCGCTGGTCGGGCGCAAGTAGCGATCAACGTTGCGCGAGCTGGCCATGATGCGCCACCTTCGCCATGGACCCTTCACCTTGTCATCACGTTTCTGCCGCAGATGGCGGGCAATGTGCCTGCACAGCGCGGGCCCGGCCCGCGCAATGCTGCGGAGGATCCTGCGATGAAAACGATGCTCACGACGACCCTGCTCCTGTCGACCCTGGCCCTGGCGGCCTGCGGCCAAAGCACCGGCGACCGCGCCGTCTCCGGCGGCTTGATCGGCGCCGGCACCGGCGCTGCGATCAGCGGGCTGACCGGCGGCAGCCTGGGCACCGGCGCGCTGATCGGCGGCGCGGTGGGCGCGGTCGGCGGCGCGGCAACGTCCGGCCGCAACGTGAACCTGGGTAAGCCGATCTGGCGCTGACCACCCCTCCCAACTGAGGCTGGGGCGGCGGGGCAACCTGCCGCCCCTTTCTGCGTCAGCCCGGCAGTGCGGCCTGGGCCGCTTCGGCGGCACGGCTGGCCTGGGCGACGATATCCGCCAGCAGGGCCGGCTCGGTGTGGTGCACCATGTGCCCATCGGCTGCCACCGGGTGCAGCCGGCTCTGCGGTATCTCTTCGTGCAGGCGGCGGGACTGGGTGTCGAAATCGACGAGCCCGTCCTCCACCCCGCCCACGATCGCCACCGGCATGGCCAGCTCGCCATAGTGGCGCGACAGCAGCGCGGTGCCGGGGATCATCGTCGCCGTGTCCTGCGCCACCGCCCGCAGCTGGGAAGGCCGCAGCGCCATCCCAACCGGGAACCGATCCTGGAAGCCAGCGGTCACAGGGGCCGGCGCGAACAGCGTGCGGAACACGCCGCCACGGATCAGCCAAAGCAGCGGCGGCAGCACGGTGTGGCGCAATACGTCGCCCAGCACCGGCAGCGCCGAGAGCGAGACCAACGGCACGTCCAGCCGCAGCGTGGGGTGGTAGTAGCCGCCCACGAGCACCAGGGCCCCCACCTTGTCCGGATGCCGCCGGGCGAGATCCAGCGCCACCATCACGCCCCAGGAATGGCCCAGCACCACCGGCCGCGCCACGCCCAGCCGGTCCAGCGCCGCGGCGATCAGTTCCGCCTGGGCATGCGCTGTCCAGAGCTTGCCGTGCGACCGTGGCGTGTGCCCGAAGCCCGGCCGGTCCGGCACGATCACGCGATGCCCGGCCGAAAGCCGCTCCATCAGGCCACTGGCGACGAAATCCTCCGCCATGGCGCCGTTGCCGTGCAGCAGCACCACCGGCGGCCCGCTGCCTTCATCCAGCACGTGCAGGCGGGTGCCCGCGATGTCCAGGAACCGCCCCCGCGGCGGGTGGCGGCGCTCCGCAGCGCGGGCAGCGGCATGGTTGGCGGCGGCCAGCACGCCGAGCCCGAGCAGCGCCGGCCACAGCCAGGAGCGTGAGGGCCGGGCGGGGGCCGGGGGCATGCGGGAGATGGGCGGCATCGGCGAAACTCCTGTCCGGGACCGGGAAATGCCGGCCCCGCCAGTCGGTTGCGTCCGTTACCGCGCCACGTCCTCGGCGATGATGCCGCAGTCGGCCATGCCCTCCGACAGCAGGTCGCCCAGCATCTCCATGCCCACCAGCAGGTTGAGCCCCACGGGCAGCTCGAAATCGCTGAAGTCCCTGGTGGCGGCACGGTCGCTCATCGCGGTTCGCCCGTCGGATTGCGCGGGGGCAACGCGCGGCTGGCGATCCGGTATCACACCACGACGGATCGGCTCAGCCGGGGCGGAACCGCCAGCCCGCGCCATCGGCCGCCGCGGTGCACCCCATGGCCCGCACCCGCGGCGCGCCAGACAGGCGGCCGTGCACGAGCGACAGGCCGAGCCCCGCCAGCGGTGGCACCGTGGGCAGGCCGAACGCCACCACCTCCTCCACCGGCTGGGCGGCATCGATCTCCGCGGTGTGCTGCACGGCGCGGCCAAGCGGCAGCACATGGCCTTCGCGGCCGAACACCGGTATGCGATCCAGCTCCAGGCCGGAAAGCCGCAGCAGGCGCCCACCCTCATGGCGCTCGCCGGTCCAGAGATCGTACCAGCCGCCCGCCGGCAGCCACAGCTCCGCGATGCCGCCCGGGCGCAGGATGGGGGCCACCAGCAGGGCGGGCCCGCAGCAGAACTGTTCCTCGAAGCCACGCGCGGCACGGTCATCCGGGAAGGCAAGCGCCATGGCCCGCATCACCGGCAGCCCGGTGCTTGCGGCATCGCGCGCCACGGCATGGAGGTAGGGCACCAGGCGCATGCGCAGATCGAGCCATTGCCGCG
This sequence comes from Acetobacteraceae bacterium, assembly GCA_027483995.1. Lineage (GTDB taxonomy): Bacteria > Pseudomonadota > Alphaproteobacteria > Acetobacterales > Acetobacteraceae > CAMDGX01. The sequence continues at coordinate 222 of JAIXTK010000009.1, read as the reverse complement.
CGACGCTTTCGGCGTCGTCGCCATACGACCACGGCTCGCGCGGGCCGATGCCGTGGAAGCGGAAATGCGAGCTGAACACCGCAGCGCCGAGCCAACGCAGGAACAGCTCCGGCGCGGGCTGGGTGCTGCCGTAGAAGCCGCCGATGTCGCTGGCGTGGCAGGGCACGCCGGTCATGCCATGCGAAAGGCCACCCCGCATGCTGGCGGCCAGGCCCTCCCAAT
>JAIXTK010000166.1 GCA_027483995.1 Acetobacteraceae bacterium | reverse complement strand
GTTGTATACCAGTATTGACCTTGGCGATTTTGGCTACACATCTTATGCTTTTGGCATTAATCAATCTGGGGTAACTGTTGGCGGAAGCGTAAAGCAAGTCGGCCCGGGGCAATATAATCAGTTCGCGTTTATGAATTCTGGATCAGGAATTAGTCAAATCAATATACCAGGGGCACAGACAAGCCAGGCATGGGGAATAAATGAAAATGGGTGGGTAACTGGACAGTTTTCGAATATAAATTTTACTCATGCATTTCTATATAATGGAATAAATGTTGTTGATTTGGGTGCGTTAGGGAATTCTTATAGCATAGGGCAGGCAATCAATGCTAACGGATGGGTGGCTGGTCGGTCTCGTAATCTTAGCGGGTTTGAACGAGCATTTCTGCACAACGGAACGAATATGATTGATCTCGGCACTCTTGGTGGGAGTAGGAGCTTCGGCTATGGGATCAATGATAGCGGGTGGGTGGTTGGGGGAGCCGAAGTCACTGGAAATTCAGCATATCACGCTGTGCTCTATAAGAACAATTCGGCTATAGATCTCGGAACATTGGGTGGGAGCAGTAGCTTTGCTGTAGCTGTCAATAATGCAGGAGTGGTCACTGGTGCGGCGGATACAACAAATGATGCGGGGCAAGTGGCATTTTTATACAATGGAAATTCAATGATAAATTTGGGCACTCTTGGTGGGTTTCAGAGTGCTGGCTTGGATGTCAATGAAGCCGGGTGGGTTGTGGGACGCAGTAGCACCGCAACAACCAGCGATCGTGCATTTCTTTATATCGGCACGACCATGTATGATTTAAACAATTTAATTGTACCAAACGACCCTATATACAATACTAGCAATAAACTCATTCAGGCGACTGGAATCAATGATAGTGGGCAAATTATTGCAAACAGCAACGGACGAGCCTACCTGCTCACGCCCATTGAGCCTGTGGGTGCCGACGTGCCAGAGCCAGCGACTCTGTTGGTGCTGGCAACCGGCATTTGGGGGCTTGTGACTGTGCGCCGCTATAGTGAGCGAAGCCGCAGTGCGGTTGAGTGGATATAACGCTGATGGTGGTCGCAACACTCCATCGTGATAAGTGAGCGTTCGATAGAATTGAAGCGCTTGTTGTTGGTAAGAAGTGAAGCGCGTGACTTTCTCGCTGTTCTCCAACGTAACCATGTGCTCCCCGCTCAGCAGGTGAGGTAGCTGCTCATGTCGAGAGGGCCAGGGCTTTGCCCCTGGCGGATACGGGCCCAGGCCCCGCGTTTGCTTTCTGGCTTTCGGGTGCGGGACGGAGAGCCCCCCTCCGGCTCCCCCCGCCCAAGTGCGAGGGGAGAGAAGGCAGGCGCTGTTGGGCGGTGGCTTCAGGCCTTGATCGCCTGGTGCGCCGCGATGGTGGCGATGTCCACGATCTGGCTCACGCTGCTGTCCATCGCCACCAACTGCACGGCGTGGCTGAGGCCGATCAGCAGCGGGCCGATGGTGCCGCCGCCGCCGAGCCTGGGGGCGAGCCGGCTGGTGATGTGGGCGCTGTGGAGGCCGGGCATGACCAGGATGTTGGCGGGGCCGGTGAGGCGGCAGAAGGGGTAGAGGGCGCGGTAGCCATCATCCAGCGCCACGTCGGGCGACATTTCGCCGTCGTATTCGAAGTCCACGCCACGGCTGTCCAGGATTTTCACGGCTTCGCGCATGGTGTCGCCCAGGGCGGAGTGTTGGTTGCCGAAGGTGCTGTAGCTGAGCAGGGCCACGCGGGGTTCGTGGCCGAGGCGGCGGGCGGCGGCGGCGGCGCCGATGCAGATGTCGGCCAGTTCCTGCGGGTTGGGGCGGAAGTGCATCAGCGTGTCGGCGATGAAGATGGCGTGGCCGCGGTCCCCCAGCATCAGGGTCAGGCCGAAGGAGATGGCGCCGGGGGCGGTATCGATGACGTGGCCGATATCGGTGAGGCAGACGGCGGCGGAGCGGGTGAGGCCGGTGACCATCGCATCGGCGTCGCCGGTGGCGACCATGCAGGCGGCGAAGACGTTGCGATCCTGGTTGACCATGCGCTGGCAATCGCGGGCCAGGTAGCCTTGGCGCTGGAGGCGGGCGTAGAGGAATTCGGCGTATTTGGCGTTGCGGCCGGAGAGGCGGGCGTTGTGGATTTCGATGCCGTCGGTGTCGCCGAGGCCGAGGGCGGCCATGGTGGCGCGCACGCGGTCTTCGCGGCCGATCAGCACGGGGGTGCCGTAGCCGGCGTTGCGGAAGGCGACGGCGGCGCGGACGATCTTTTCTTCCTCGCCCTCGGCGAAGACCACGCGGCCGGGGTGGGCGCGGACGGCTTCGCTGATGCCGTCGAGCGCGTTGGCGGTGGGGTCGAGCCGGCCGGAGAGTTCGCGGGTGTAGCGGCGCAGGTCGGCGATGGGCTTGCGGGCGACGCCGGAGTCCATCGCGGCCTTGGCAACGGCGGGGGGAAGGCGGGAGATCAGGCGCGGGTCGAAGGCGTTGGGGATGATGTATTCGGCGCCGAATTGGAGGCGGGAGCCACCGCCGGCGGCGTTCACCTCATCCGGCACGTCTTCGCGGGCGAGCAGGGCGAGGGCTTCGGCGGCGGCGATCTTCATGGGTTCGTTGATGGTGGAGGCGCGGACATCGAGGGCGCCGCGGAAGATGTAGGGGAAGCCGAGGACGTTGTTGACCTGGTTGGGGTAGTCGGAACGGCCGGTGGCGATGATGGCGGTGGGGGAGGCGGCGCGGGCTTCCTCCGGGGTGATTTCGGGGTCCGGGTTGGCCATGGCGAAGATGATGGGGTTGGGGGCCATGGCGCGGACCATGTCTTGCGTGAGCGCGCCTTTGACGGAGAGGCCGAAGAAGACGTCTGCCCCTTCGATGGCTTCGCGCAGGGTGCGGGCGGAGGTGGCGACCGCGTGGGCGGATTTCCACTGGTTCATGCCCTCGGTGCGGCCCTGGTAGACCACGCCCTTGGTGTCCGCGAGCGTGATGTTCTGCGGGTGCATGCCCATGGCCTTGAGCAGTTCCACGCAGGCGATGGAGGCGGCGCCGGCGCCGTTCACCACCAGCTTGGTGGTGCGCAGGTCGCGGCCGGTGAGGTGGCAGGCGTTGATGAGGCCGGCGGCGGCGACGATGGCGGTGCCGTGCTGGTCGTCGTGGAAGATGGGGATGTCCATCAACTCGCGCAGGCGCTGCTCGATGACGAAGCACTCGGGCGCCTTGATGTCTTCGAGGTTGATGCCGCCGAAGCTGGGGCCGAGGTAGCGGACGGCGTTGATGAACTGGTCCACGTCTTCCGTGTCGATGCAAAGGTCGATGCCGTCGACGTCGGCGAAGCGCTTGAAGAGGGCGACCTTGCCTTCCATGACGGGCTTGCCGGCCAGCGCGCCGAGGTTGCCGAGGCCGAGGACGGCGGTGCCGTTGGAGATGACGGCGACCATGTTGCCCTTGCTCGTGTAGTCGTAGGCGAGGCTGGGGTCGCGGGCGATGTGCAGGCAGGGCTCGGCGACGCCGGGGGAGTAGGCCAGGCTGAGGTCGCGGGCGGTGGTGAGCGGCTTGGTGAGGCGGGTGGCGAGCTTGCCGGGGGGATGGGCGGCGTGCATGGCCAGGGCGTCTTCGCCGGTGATGCGCGCGGTGCGGGTGTCGGTGCTGCCGTCGGCCATTGGTGGGGGTCCCCAGATTAAGGCAAATCTGGGGCATCATGGACCGGCGGGGCGCGTCGGGGCTAGGGGTGGCTGGGGCTTTGGTTCAGGCCAGCGTGAGGTTGTGGAAATGGGGGGCGCCGCGGGCGACGTTGCATCCCGGTGACGGTGGCCCGTGCCACGCGCGATTCCAACCTGCGCAATGCCCGGAAGGGTCAGCCATTGCTCAGGTTGGCATCACGCAAGTTGGATGGGAGACCGGCGGGAGGCCGGTCTCTGGATCAACGCGGCAGGAGGCGCTGCACCTCGGCGGCCATGGTGCGGAGGCAGTCTTCCGGGGTGACCTTCTGTTCGACCAGGAGTGCGAGGTTGTCGACCATGGTCTGGGTGACGCGCACGCCGTTGTTGCCGGGGAAGGAGTACCAGGGGATCATCAGGTTCATCTGGTTGAGCCCGGCCTGGAAGAGCGGGTTCGCCGGGTAGAACGTGCCGAGGTAGCGGTCGTCCTTCGGGGCGAGGTCGTTGTTGGGGACGTAGCCGGTGCCGGGGACGACGACCGAGGCGCCGTAGGGGCCGGAGGCGAATTTCAGGAAGCGGAAGACCGCCTGCTGCTTCTTCGCGTCCGTCGTGAACATCACCGCGGCGTTGCCGCCGGTGGGCAGGCGGCCCTTCTGGGCGTCGATCACCGGCATGGCGGTGGTGCGCAGCTCGAACTTGCTGCCGACGCCGTTGATCATGGAGCGCAGGCCGCCGGTGGTCCAGAAGAACAGGCCGATCTTGCCGGCGGTGAAGCCCTGCACCGCGGCATCCGACGAGAAGGCCGGCATCTTGCCTTCCTTCACCATGCGGTCGAGCAGCTTCACGGCGCCGAGGCCTTCGGGGCCGTTGAAGGCGACCTTCTTCTCGTCGGCGCTCAGCATCGTGCCGCCATGGCCGAAGAGCAGGGCGGAGAACATCCAGTCATCGCCCTGCCAGCGATAGGACATGCCGGTGACGCCATCGCCCAGCGCCTGGATGCGGGCGGCGAGCTTGAACACCTCGTCCCAGGTGGTGGGCATGCGTTCCGGGTCGCCGCCGGCTTTCCGGACGAGATCGGCGTTGTAGTAGAAGATCGGGTTGGAGGTGGCGAAGGCCAGGCCGACCTGCTTGCCGCCAAAGCGGGCGAGGTTCAGCAGGCGCTCCGAAAAGCCCTCGTTGGCGATGTCCGGATCGGCCTTGATGTAGGGGGTGAGGTCGATGCCGATGTTGCGCTCGGCCAGCACGCGCAGGCGGTTGAGGCCGATGAAGCTCATGTCGGGCATCTCGGCGGTGCCGGACTGGCGCAGCATGAGCTGCAGCCCGTCCTCGTAGGTGGGCGAGGGCGAGACGAAGGTGATCTTCACGTCGGGGTTCAGGCGCATGTACTCGCCCGAGATCTGGTCCATCACCGACTTGAAGAAGCCGGGCATGGGGTAGTGGACGAGGATTTCCGTGGTGGCGGCGCGGGCGGCGGGGGCGAGGCTGGCGAAGCCCGCGGCCAGGGGGGCGGCGAGAAGGTGGCGGCGTTTCATTCTGTGGGCTCCGTGTGGGGGGAAGGGAGGGTCAGCCCTTGAGGCCGGTCATCGTCATGCCGTCGATGAACAGGCGCTGGGCGAACAGGAAGAACAGGACGAGGGGGGCGGTGACCACGACGGTGGCGGCCATCAGCGCGCCGTAGTCGTCCCCCACCTCGGCCGCGCGGAAGAACAGCAGGCCGAGCGGCGGGGTGGCGAGGTGGGTTTTGGAGATGGCGATCAGCGGCCAGTAGAGGTCGTTCCAGTGCGCCACCACCGAGAACACCGCGAAGGCAGAGGCGGCGGGCCAGGCATTGGGCAGCAGCACGCGCCAGACGATGGCGCTTTCGGAGAGGCCGTCGCTGCGGGCGGCGAGGATCAGATCGTCTGGGATCGCCTTCACGAACTGGCGGAACAGGAAGATGGCGAAGACCGACAGGGTGAAGGGCATGATCAGCACGGCCAGCGTGTTCAGCAGGCCGGTGACGCGGGCGGCGGCGTAGAGCGGGATGGAGATGGCGTGGATCGGCACCAGCAGGCCGAGCATGACCAGGGCGAACAGCGCGTCCCGGCCGGGGAAGCGAAGCTTGGCCAGGGCGTAGGCGGCCGGCAGGGCGAACAGCACCTGGAACACCACGATCAGCGCGCAGACCAGGGCGCCGTTGCCAAGGACCTGCAGCATGGGGATGCGGGAGAACGCCTTGCTGTAGTTCTCTGCCGCGTCCCAGGTGACCGGGATGAGCTGGAGCCCGGCGGAGAACACCTCCGACTGGGATTTCAGCGAGGTGGAGATCATGAAGACGAAGGGGAACAGCACCAGGGCGGCGCCGGCGGACAGCACGAGGAGGCGCAGGAGGCGCATCATCCGTAGTGCACCTTGCGGTCGAGCACCCGCGTTTGGATCAGCATCAGGACCAGCAGCAGGACGATGAACACCACCGCCATGGCCGAGGCGGTGCCGACATGGAGGTAGACGAAGCCTTCGCGGTAGATGACCCAGAGCAGGGTTTCCGAGGCCTTGGCCGGGCCGCCATGGGTGAGGGTGGCCACCGTTTCGAACACCTTCACCGCGCTGATGACGGAGATGGTGAACACGAACAGCGTGGTGGGGCCGAGCATGGGCCAGGTGACGAGGCGGAAGCGGCTCCAGGCCGAGCGGGCGCCGTCGATCTCCGCGGCGGCGTAGAGGGTGCGGTCGATGGCGGTGAGGCCGGCCAGGAACAGCACCATGTTGAAGCCGGTGGACTGCCAGATGCCGATGATGGCGAGCGCGTAGAGCACGTTGTCGCTGGAGCCGAGCCAGTTGACGCCGGCGAAACCCAGCATGCGCAGCACGAGGTTGATCGGGCCGAAGCTGGGATGCATCAGGTACTGCCACACGCTGGCCATGGCGACGAGCAGCGAGACGACGGGCAGGAAATACACCGAGCGGAAGAAGGCCCGGCCTTCCGCCTGCGCCTCGATCAGCAGGGCCAAGCCGAGGCCGAGCAGGATGGAGGCGGGGGCGACGAGCACGACATAAACCGCGGTGTTGCGCAGCGCGCCGCGGAAGCTGCGGTCGGTGAGCAGGTCGGTGTAGGCCTCCAGCCCCAGGAAGGTGATCTCGCTGGCGCCGAGTTCGGCATCGGTGAAGGACAGCACCAGGATTGCCAGCGTGGGCAGCAGCAGCAGGAGAAGCATCAGCGCCGCGGCGGGGCCGGCCAGGCGCCAGGCGGCCAGGGCTTCCGCCCGGCGCAGGCGGGCGGCGAGGCTAGTTTGCATGGGCAGGCTCGCGCGCCGGGCTGTGCAGGCGCAGGCGATGGCCCTCGGCATCGAAGGCCAGCAGATGGGCCGGCTCCGCCGAGACGAACAGCGCCGGGTGGGCGGCCAGGGTGGCGGCCTCCGCCGGGGGCATGCGGGCGATGAGCGGGCCGGCATCGGGTTCGGCGTGCAGATGGGCGTGGACCTCGGCGCCGAGATACTCGCAGCGCACCAGGCGCACCGGCAGGCGGCCGGGGGCAGCGCTGGCGTGCAGGCGCAGGTTCTCCGGCCGGATGCCCAGGCGCAGCGCGGTGCCGTCGGCCAGGGCGAGTCCGGAGGCGAAATGGGTGCCGCCCACCATGGCGCGGCCGGCTTCGATGCGGGCGGGGAGCAGGTTGATGCGCGGGCTGCCGATGAAGGTGGCGACATCGACATGGGCGGGGTCGCGATACACCACGCCGGGCGTGTCGCATTGCAGGATGCGGCCGGCGAGCATGACCGCGATGCGGTCTGCCATGCCCAGCGCCTCCTCCTGGTCGTGGGTGACATAGAGGGTGACGACGCCGGCGCGGCGGTGCAGCTCCACGATCTCGCCGCGCATGTGCACGCGCAGCGCGGCATCGAGGTTGGAGAGCGGCTCGTCCATCAGGAAGGCGCGGGGGTGGCGCACCAGCGCGCGGCCGAGGGCGACGCGCTGGCGTTGGCCGCCGGACATCTGCGCCGGCTTGCGATCCAGCAGCGGGGTGATGCGCAACAGGTCGGCGGCGCTGGCCACCTCCGCGCCGATGGCGGCCAGGCGCTTGCGCACGCCGGGGACGAGATGGGCGAAGGGCAGGCGCTGGGTGGCGGAAAGCCGGCGCATCAGCAGCGGCAGCGCCATGTTCTGGCGCGCGGTGAGGTGCGGGTAGAGCGCGTAGGACTGGAACACCATGGCCATGTCGCGGTCGGCGGCGCGCATGGCGGTGACATCGAGGCCGTCCAGCTCGACCGCGCCTTCGTCCGGCGCTTCCAGCCCGGCGGCGATGCGCAGCAGGGTGGACTTGCCGCAGCCGGAGGGGCCGACGAGGGCGACGAACTCGCCCGGCGCGGCGGCGAGGTCGATGCCCTGCAGCACGCGGGTGGCGCCGAAGGACTTGCCGATGCCGCGCAGGTGCAGCGCGGCGCGGTCCTGCGTCACGCCGTCACCTTCGGGCGGGGGTAGAGCGTTTCGCTATGCGGCTCGATCGTGTGGTCGGTGAGGTCTTCCGGGCGGATGAAGCGGCTGGTGACCTCATCAGCGCCGAAGACATGCTCCACCAGGCCGAGCTGGCGGCTGCCGCCGAGTTCCGGCTCCTGGCTGTCGCCGCAGACGAAGGCGGCCGACGGGCCCCAGACATGGCGGATGCCGTCGATCACCACGTCGCGGAAGATGTGCAGGTGGCCGCTGGCGATCAGGCGTACGCGGGCGGTGGCGAACAGATCGAGCAGGCGGCGGCGCGGGGCGGGGGTGACGGTCCAGTAGCCGCGCGGACCTTCATCGGCGTGGTCGACGAAGAGCGGCTTGTGCAGGAAGACGGCGACCGGGGCCGGGGTGGCGAGGGCCTCGGCCAGCCAGGCGAACTGGCGTTCCTCCTCGGCATGGCCGGTGCCGAGCAGCATCGCGTCCAGCCCGATCAGGCGCCAGCCGCCGCGGTCATCGGCCCAGTAATCCGGGCCGATGCGGCTGCGCCAGGTGGCCAGGCGTTCGTCGTTCACCACCTGTGTCGGCTTGATCGCGGCGGTGTCGCCCACATCATGGTTGCCGGGAACGGCGCGGATCTGGGCGCCGAGGCGGGCATGCCAGGCGGCGGCGGCTTCCATGTCTGCCACGTCGCCGGCGCCGTCCATCGCCATGTCTCCGGTATGGACGATCAGCTCCGGCGCGTTCTCCCGCAGCCATGCCGCGGTGGCTTCGATATTTGGCTCGAACATGCGGTGCCGGGCGGAGACATGGGTGTCGGAAAGCTGGATCAGGCGCATCGGGAGAACCTTGCGGGAGTGGGGAAGCGGGGCTGCCTTACCCCCCGGGCGGCGACACGCCTGTGACCGGGCGATGAACGTTCCGAGGCAGCGTGCCAGGACAGTTGGGCGCCGTGCCCCGGGGCCGGTGGGACCCCGGAGCCTCCGCGTCAGGCGCGGTCGGGCGGCGGGGCGAAGGGGGCCAGCGGCGGCACCCAGCGGCGCAGCGTGGCGGCGGCATCCTGGCGGTGGGCGAAGCGGTCCTCGCCGAACACTTCCCAGTTGATCGCCTCGTCCAGCTCCAGCAGTGCCCAGGACGCGGCCGGGGCGGGATGGGTGGTGAAGCTTTCGGTGAGCGACTGGAGCGTGATGTGCGGAATGCCGTCCACCGTGGTGAGCGTGTTCCAATGCACGTGGCCGGCGATGCACACCACCGGCACGCGCGCCATGCGCAGCACGGCGCGCACGCGCTCCGCGCCGGGATAGGTGGAGAGATGCGGGTTGCGCTCGAAGTAGTAGTTGCCGGTCTGGGCGTGGCCGGAGACGGGCACGTGGCTCATGATCGCCAGCGGCCGGTCGGCCTGGCGCACCACGCCGGCGAGCCAGAGCAGGTCGGCCTCCGCGAGCACGAAGCCGTGCATCCCGTCGCGGTGCTGGCGGCGGATGCGGCTGTCTGCCCGCCACAGCACGATGCGCCAGCCGCCGAGATCGATGGTGGTGTTGCCGAGCTCCTGGCCGAGCAATTCGGCATTGTCGGCCACGTCCATGTGGTCGCGGTCGTGGTTGCCGCAGATGTGGAAGCGGGGGACGTTGATCGGCCGGAAGGCTTCCGCCACCTCGCGGGCCAGGACCAGATCATTGTCCCGGTCGCGGTCGGAGATGCGGTCGCCGAGATCCACCACCGCATCGGGCCGGGCCTCGGCCACGAAGCGGCGGAATTCGGCCAGGAGGGGCAGCGCGGAGCTGCCCAGCTTGGTCATGTGGTTGGCGCCGTGGTGGATATCCGCCACCACGGCGATGCGCACCGCCGGCATCAGTTGGCGCTCAGCATCAGCTTGCCGGCGCGGAAATCCAGCACGTAGGGGATGTGCCCCGGCAGCGGCTTCCAGGAAACGCCGCGGCGCAGGCCGTAGGATTCGTAGGGCTGGTAGAGCGGCAGGACCGGCGGGTTCTCCTTGATCCCGCCCATCAGCTCCGCATAGGCCTTCTTGCGTTCGGCCAGGTCGGTGGAGAAGCGGAAACGCTCCCACATCGCCTCATAGGCGGCATCGGGCTTGAAGCGGCCTTCGGTGGCGGAGTTGCCGGTGGGCGCCCACATGATGCCGAAGCTGCCCACGGGATCCGGGAAGTAGAGCGGGTTGGACCAGTTGCGCGCCATCATCGTCGGGTCCCGGCCGCTCCAGACCTCGTCGACGTTGATCTGCATCTTCACGCCCACCTCGGCCCACATCTCCTGGATCGCCTGCGTCGCCAACAGGGCGTTGGTGTAGTACGCCGCGCCGGTGTCGAAGCGGATCGGGAAGCCGTCGTAGCCGGCCTCCTTCAGCAGTTGGCGCGCCTTCGCCGGGTTGTATTCGAAGGTGTTCAGTTCCGGCATGTAGAGCGCGCCGAATTGCGGGTAGGTGTGGCTGCTCGGCACAACCGCGCGCCCGCCCCACAGCGCCTCGTTCATCGTCTTGCGGTCGATGGCCAGCGACAGCGCCTGGCGCAGCTTGGGGTTGGCCATCTTGGGGTTCTCGGTGTTGAAGATGATCACGTGGAAGATGGGGGTGACCATGCCCTCCACCTTCAGCTTCGCGTCGCCTTCGAGCACGGAAAGCTGATCCGGCGGGACGTTGGTGATGATGTCCACCTCGCCGTTCTTCAGCGCGGTGATGCGCGAGGACAGTTCGGGGATGCGGGTGACCGTGACCTTCGCCAGCGGTGCCTTCGGGCCCCAGTAGGCGTCGTGGCGGACATAGACCAGGCGCTGGTTGGGGACGAACTCGGCGATGCGGTAGGCGCCGGTGCCGACGGGCTTGAGCGCGAACGCCTCGTAATCGCTGTTCTCGAGCTGGTTCGGGTCGCCGGTGAGGCTGGCGATGTATTTCTTCGGCACGATCATGGTCTGCTGGGTGTTCAGCAGCGTTTCGAACAGCGGCTCCGGCTTGGCCGCGATCACGCGCACGGTGCGGGCGTCGACCATTTCCACCGCCGCGATGTTCGGCAGCGTGTCGCGCTTGCGCACGTTGTAGGGCGGGAAGGTGGGGTTGATGATGCGCTCGATCGAGAACACCACGTCCTCGGCTGTCATCTTCTCGCCGTTGTGGAACACCACGTCGTCGCGCAGGGTGAGTTCCATCACCGTGGGCGAGACCTGCTTCCAGGCGGTGGCGATGCCGGGCAGCCAGGCGCTTTCGATGCGGGCGTGGTCCTTGCCGATCATCGGATCGAACGCGTTCACGTAGAACTGTGAGCCGACATTGGAGAAATCCCGGCCCGGGTCCAGGAACGGGGCCATGTTTTGCACGCCCACGCGCAGTTCCTGTGCCCCCGCGCTCCCTCCGATCATCACGGCCGCCGCGGCGGCCAGCAGGCTGCGTCGCATCATCTTCTTCATCCCCATCCCGTTTTCGGACATGTCAGCGTTCGCGCAGCCGCGCATCGACGCGGTCGCGCAGGTAGTCGCCCAGCAGCATGGCCACCAGGGCAACGATCACGATCAGCAGGGCGGGGGCGGCCACCACCCATGGCGCGGAGGCCATGTAGTCGCGCCCCTGGCCCACCATGGAACCCAGCGTCGCGGTGGGCGGCTGCACGCCGATGCCCAGGAACGACAGCGAGGATTCCAGCAGGATCAGATTGGAGAAATTGAGCGTGGCCATCACCACCACCGGGGAGACCAGGTTCGGGATCATGTGCCGCAGCGCCACGCGCAGGGGGGAGGCGCCGACCGCGCGGGCGGCCTCCACATAGGGCATGTCGCGCAGGGCGATCACCTGACCGCGCACCAGGCGCGCGAAATGCGCCCAGTAGGCGAGGCCGAGCACCACCAGCAGCACCTGGGTGGAGGTGCCGGCCAGCGCGATCACCAGCAGTGCCACCAGCGTGAACGGCACCGAGAGCTTCACGTCGGCCAGGCCCATCAGCAGCGTATCCACCACGCCGCGGGCCAGCCCGGCCAGCAGCCCCACGGCCACGCCGATCACCAGCCCGAACAACCCGCCGAAGAAGGCGAGCGCGAGGGAGAGCCGCAGGCCGTAGAGGCAGCGGGACAGGATGTCGCGGCCCAGCTGGTCGGTGCCCAGCCAATACGGCGCCAAGGCGCGGTCGAAGCCCAACGGGGGTCGCAGCCGGGACAACAGCTTCTGCTGGTTCGGGTCGAAGGGTGCGATCCAGGGCGCCAGCAAAGCGAGCAGCAGCAGCAGCAACGCCAGCGCACCGGCGACGGCCAGCAAGGGATCGATGCGGCCGAGGCGCAGGCGCGGGGCGCGGACCGCCAGGCGCGGCGTGGTGTTCAGGGCGAGGCTCATGCCAGGCGCACCCGCGGGTCCACCGCCGCATAGGCGAGGTCCACCAGCGTGTTCACCATCACCACGGCGAAGGCCACCACCAGCACGCCGAACTGCAGCACGGGATAGTCGCGCCGCAGCGTGGCGCCCACCAGCAGGTCGCCTACGCCGTTCCAGCTGAACACCGTCTCGATCACCACCGCGCCGGAGACCAGGGTGGTCATCTGCAGGCCGATCACGGTGATGACGGGGATGAGCGCATTGCGCAGCCCGTGCTTCAGCATCACCACATGCGGCGCGAGCCCCTTGGCCCAGGCGGTGCGCATGTAGTCCTGGCCCAGCACATCGAGCATGGCGTTGCGCGTGTAGCGCACCAGGGCTGCGACGAAGTAGGCCGAGAGCGCCAGGGTGGGCATGATGTAGTGCAGCGGGGTGGCAGAGCCGGCGCTGGGCAGCCAGTTCAGCAGGAAGCTGAACACCAGCAGCAGCAGGATGGCGAAGACGAAGTTGGGAATGGCGTAGCCGAGGAAGGCCACCAGCAGCACCGCCGAGCCCAAGGCGCGGCCGCGCCACATCGCCGTCAGCACGCCCAGCGGAACGCCGACGCCGATGGTGACCAGCAGGGTGGTGCCCAGAAGCGTGGCGCTCTGGCCCAGGCGTTCGGCAAAGATGGTGCTGACCGGGCGGCGTTCCATGAAGCCGAGCCCGAAATCGCCGCGCAGCAGGGCGCCCCAGTAGGCCACGTACTGGTCCCACACCGGCCGGTCGAGACCCCAGTAGGCAATCATCTCGGCCCGCGACGCGGAGTCGAGCCCTTCGGGCATCAGGAAGTCGATCGGGTTGCCGGTGAGGCGGGTGGCGGCGAACACCACCGTGGCGATCACCCAGAGGGTGATGGCCATGCGGGCCGCCTTGCGCAACAGGAATCCAGCCATCAATCGCCCGTCCGGGATCAGGAGGGCAGGAGATAGCCGGTCATCGTGACAGCGGAACGTCTCGGGGATGACGGTTGGGTGAAACCGCCTTGCCCCGCTATTGGCCTGCGATGCCGGCCAGGGCCGGGGCGCGCGCTGCCGATGCCGCTTCACCTGCCGTGTGGCAGCGGTTGCCTGTTGCGGCATCGAACAGGTGCATCGCGGCCGGGGCGAAATGCAGCCGGCAGGTTTCGCCCGGCTGCAGCGTGGCGCCGGGGGGCAGGGACAGGATGAAGTCCGCACCTTCCAGCATACCGTGCGCCAGCCGCCCGGCGCCAAGCTCCTCCAGGAACTCCACCACGAACGGCACGCCGTGGTGATCGGCGGACACCGTCACCTCCTCGGGGCGGACGCCCAGTTCCACCTTGCTGCCAGGAGCGAGGCCGGCCCAGGTCCGGTCGAGCGGCAGCACGAGGCCGGACTCCAGCCTCAGCCCATCCGCGGCAATGGTGGCCGGCAGCAGGTTCATCGGCGGCATGCCGATGAAGCCGGCCACAAAGCGCGTGGCGGGGTGGTGGTAGATATCGCCCGGCGTGCCGATCTGCTCGATATGGCCGGCATTCATCACCACCATCCGGTCCGCCAGCGTCATCGCCTCCACCTGGTCGTGCGTGACGAAGACCGAGGTGGTGGAAAGCCGGCGATGCAGGCGGCGGATCTCGATGCGCATCTGCACGCGGAGCTTGGCATCGAGGTTGGACAGCGGCTCGTCGAACAGGAACACCTTCGGCTCGCGGATCATCGCGCGCGCCATCGCCACGCGCTGGCGCTGGCCGCCGGAAAGCTGGCCCGGCTTGCGGTCCAGGAAGCCGGCGAGCCCCACCGTTTCCGCCACCGTGGCCACGCGCGCGGCACGTTCGGCGCGGGCCACGCCGGCCACCTTCAACGCGTAGCCGATATTCTCTTCCACGCTCATGTGCGGGTACAGCGCGTAGTTCTGGAACACCATTGCGCAACCGCGCTCGCGGGGTTCCTTGTCATTCACGCGGGTGCCGCCAATGCTGATATCCCCGGCGGAGATGTCCTCCAGCCCCGCGATCATGCGCAGCAGGGTGGACTTGCCGCAGCCCGAGGGGCCGAGGATCACCACGAACTCGCCATCGTGGATATCGAGGTCCACGCCGTGCACCACCTCGGTGCGCCCGTAGCTTTTGCGCACCTGGCGGATTGCGATCTCGGCCATGCGTTATGCCTCTCCGAAGGAATTCACTTGTCGGCGCCGATCAGGCCGCGGACGAAGTAGCGTTGCATGAGTGCCACCACGATGAGTGGCGGCAGCATCACGATGAGGCAGCCGGCCATGGCCACGTTCCAGTCCGGCGTGCCGCCGCCGGTGGTGGCCGCGGTGGGGATCAGCCGCTTCAGCTCCATCACCGCGGTGCCGTAGTTCACGCGGTCGGTGGTGACCAGGATGGGCCAGAGGTACTGGTTCCAGGCGTAGATGAACATGATGGTGAACAGGGCGGCGATGTTCGTTTTCGACAGCGGGATCAGCATGTCGCGCAGGAAGCGCAGCGGGCGGGCACCATCCATGCGGGCCGCCTCCACGATCTCGGCCGGGATGGTCATGAAGAACTGGCGGAACAGGAAGGTGCCGGTGGCGGTGGCCACCAGCGGCAGGATCAGGCCGGTGTAGGAATTCAGCAGGTTCCATTCCAGCGCCAGCTTCACCCCGGTGGCCGCTTGCCACAGCCAGGCGATTCCCAGCACGTCCAACAGTGCCTGCAGCGGCGCCAGCGCATTCGCCGCCACGGCATAGGTGGGCACGATGCGCACCTCCAGCGGCAGCATCAGCGTGACGAAGATCATCCAGAACACCACCATCCGCCCGGGGAAGCGGAAGAACACGATGGCGAAGGCGGTGAGCGAGGCGATGGCGATCTTGCCCGCGGCCACGGCGACCGCGACGAACAGCGAGTTCAGCAGCTTGGTGCCGAGGTCGGCGCGGTTCCAGGCGGCGGAGAGGTTGGTGAACAACTCGCCGCCGGGGATCAGCGAGATCGGCGGGGAATTGATCTGCTCGATGGTGAGCGTGGCGGCCACGAACACCAGCCACATCGGCAGGAAGGCGATCAGCAGCCCGCCCACGAGGATGGCATGGGTGGCGATGTTGAGGAACGGTGTGCGCTCGATCACTTGTAGTGCACCTTGCGCTCGACATAACGGAACTGGACGAAGGTGAGGCCCATGACCAGCAGCATCAGCACGATCGACTGGGCAGCGGCGCCGGAATAGTCCAGGCCTTTGAAACCATCGAAATAGATCTTGTAGACCATCAGCTCGGTTGCCTTCGAAGGCCCGCCCTCCGTGGTGATGTCCACGATGCCGAAGCTATCGACGAAGCTGTCGGTCAGATTGATCACCAGCAGGAAGAAGAAGGTCGGCGCCAACAGCGGCAGCTGGATGTCGCGCATGCGGCGCAGCACGCCGGCGCCGTCCATGGCGCCCGCCTCGATCAATGCCCGGGGGATGGATTGCAGCCCAGCCAGGAAGAAGATGAAGTTGTAGGCGATGTACTTCCAGCCATAGGCGACGATGATCATGATCATCGCATGCGTGCCGTTGCTGGCCGGGTTCCAGATGTTGGGATAGATCTGGTTCAGCGCCGAGAACACGCCGGCCTCCGGCGCGAAGACGTAGCGGAAGGCCACCGCCGCGGCCGGTGCGGCCACCGCGAAGGGCCATACCAGCGCGGTGCGGTAGTAGGCATAGCCACGCAGCTGACGGTCGCAGAACAGTGCCAGGATCAGCGCGATGCCCATCGCCAGCGATGCGGCACCGAGGGCGAACACCAGGCTGCGCCCGACCGAGGCCCAATAGAACGGATCCGAAAAGACGTTGGCGAAATTGTCGAGCCCGACCCACTGGCTGCCGCCACCCCAGGGCTGTTCCAGCGTGAAGGCCCAGAACAGGGCGGCGCCGGTCGGCCAGTAGAAGAAGGTCAGCACCAGCAGAAGCTGCGGCAGGATCAGGGCCACGCCGAGCCAGAGGGTTTTGAAATGCGCGCGGTTTTCCATGCGTGTCGGCCGGTTGGCCCGGGGCGCGAAGGCCCCGGGCCGCCTGGCATCAGGGCAGCTGCTTGCCGGCGTAGGTGCGCTCGAACCGGCGCAGGATGGCGTTGCCGCGCTCCACCGCCTGGTTCAGCCCGGCCTCCACCGTCATCTGCCCGGCGAAGATCGCCTGCAGCGCGTCCCGGGTTTCCTTGCGGATCTGGATCATGCCACCGAGGCGGATGCCGCGGCTCACCGGCGTGACCTCGCTGGCGGTCAGGCTCTCCAGCGCGATCTCGCGGCCCTTGTAGGGCACCTGGCTGTAGAAGCCCTTGTCCTGCATGAACTTGAAGCCGGGGATGGTCACCGGGATGTAGCCGGTGACGGTGGAGAAATACTCCTCGCTTTCCGGCTTGGCGATGAAGGCGAAGAACGCTGCCGCGCCGCGATACTCGTCCTTGGACTTGCCCGACAGCGCCCACAGCGAGGCGCCGCCCACCAGGGAGTTGGTGCGCTTGGTGCCCTCGTACACCGGCAGCATCGCCACGTCCCAGTTCATGCCGGGCTTGGCGGTCTTGCCGATGGTGCCGTGGCCGGCGACGGACATCATCGTCATCTGGCAGTCGCCGGCGGCGAAGGCCTCGCCGATGGTGGCGCCGGTGGCCTTTTCCTTGATGGCGAAGATGCCTTCATCGAGGCCCTTCTTCAGGAACTTCACGTAGTCCACGAAGCGCGTCTTGTTGAACACCAGCTCGGCGTCCAGCCCCTCGTAGCCGTTGCCGCGGGTGGCGATCGGCAGGCCGTGGATGGCGGAGAACTGTTCCAGCATCTGCCAGGTGTCGTGTTCGAAGCAGAACGGGGCAGGCGTGTTGGTTTTCTTCAACTCGCGCGAGATGGCTTCAACCTCTTCCCAGGTCTTCGGCGCGGCGGTCTTGCCCACCTTGGCCAGCGCGTCCTTGTTCCAGTAGAGCAACGCGGTAGAGGAGTTGAACGGGAAGGAGTACAGCTCGCCCTTCGAGGTGGCGTAGTAGTTGGCGATGCCGGGGAAATAGCGTGACCAGTCAACCGTCTGGCCATTGTCGGTCATCAGCTGATTGGCCGGGTAGAACGCGCCAGACAGCATCAGGTCCGTGGTGCCGGCATCGAACACCTGCACGATGGTGGGGTGCTTCTTGGCACGGAAGGCGGCGATCGCGTTCTGCACCGCGCTGTCGTAGCTGCCCTGGCTGATGCAGGTGATCTCGAACTCGGCCTGCGATTCGTTGAAGCGCTTGCACACGTCGTTCACACGCTCGCCGAGGTCGCCGGTGAGGCCCTGCCACAGCTCGAACTTGATGCGCTGCTGGGCGCCGGCATCGGCCGAGACGCCAAGCGCAGTGGTGAACGCAAGCGCCATGGCGGCGCGGCGGAACAATGTCATCGCGGGACTCCGGGTCGGGTGGGGTCCCGCCTTCTAGGCGGCGGTCGATGACAGGTGTGGGACAGTCCGGAGACGGATTGGTGATGAATTCCGGGGCGCTAGACCACCACCACCTGGATCGGGCGCGCGGCATCCCGGACCTCCACTGGCGCAGTGCCACCGGCATCGCCGTCGGTCTGCACGGGCGCGGCGCAGGCCTCGATGATCACAGAGCGCGCCGGCAACAGGCGTACGCCGGCCATGCCGGGCAGCAGGCCGAGGGTGAGCGCAAGACCGTAGCGGATCGTGGCGAGCGGTCCGCTGCGCTGGAACAGCGCAACGGTGAATCCCGGCCGTGTCGGAGCCATGTCGGGCGCCAGAAGATGCCGGCCGCCATATAGCCGCCCCTTGGTGACGATCACGCTCGCGGCCTCGAAGCTGGTGTCGTCGATGCGAACCCGCACCGTGGGGAAGCCGTAGCGGCCCAGTTCACGGCCGGCCTGCAGCGCATAGGCCGCAGCCCCCAGGCGCCGCTTCAGCGGCAGCGAGATGTGGTGCACCACCTGGGCATCGAACCCGACACCCAGCATCTGCACGAACACCCCCTTGCGCGGGAATTGCGATCCGTCGGCGGAGCGGGCGAGGCCGGGCCAAATCTCCCGCGTACGGGCCTTGCCAAGCATGGCGGCGATCTGGGCGGGCTGGAAGGGCAGGCCCAGCTCATGCGCCAGCACATTCGCGGTGCCCAGGGGGATAATCCCCAGATGGGCGCCCGTGCCGGCGATCCCGCCGGCCACTTCGGCAATCGTGCCATCTCCGCCGGCCGCCACCACCAGCCGATGGCCCTTGGCCGCCGCCTGTTCCGCCAGCTCGGTGGCATGGCCGGCCCAGCAGGTTTCAACCAGTTCCACGCGCTTGCCGGCCAGCAACAGCACATCCAGCACCCGCCAGAGCATGCGGATCCGGCGTCGGCCGGCGGTGGGGTTGTAGATGACGATCATGTGGCCCGTTCACCGCCAGGGTGGATTCGGCACGGCGTAGCGAAGCGGACCCGATGCCATACCGCCGATGACGCTGCGATGACGCTTCACTGGCATTTTGGTGAAGTTCAGGAACGAGGCCGCCACGGGTGCGGGTCATCGAAACTTCACGTGCGCGACGCGCAATCGCACGGTTTTGGTGCGCCTATCACGTGGGACACCGCAGCGCATGAATGCCGCCCCGCCCGACTTGACCCAAGGCTCGCACCGCTACCGGGCGATTTTCATTTCCGACCTGCACCTGGGCACGCGGGGCTGCCGGAGCGATTTCCTGGCGGATTTCCTGCGCCGGACCAGTAGCGAGAAACTCTACCTTGTAGGGGACATCATCGATGGCTGGCGCCTGCGCAAATCCTGGTACTGGGATGCCACGCATGACGAGGTGCTGAAGCTGATCCTGCGCAAGGCGCGCAACGGCACCGAGGTGACCTACATACCGGGCAACCACGACGAGATGTTCCGGACGTGGCTGCCGATGGGGCTGGAGGTTGGCGGCATCCGGCTGCGCAGCGAGGCGGTGCACGTGACGGCCGACCAGCGCCGGCTGCTGATCATGCATGGCGACGAGTTCGACAGCGTGGTGCGCTACGCCAAGTTCCTGGCACTGCTGGGCGACTGGGCCTACACGGCGGCGCTGGTGGTGAACCGCTGGTTCAACACCGTGCGGCGGCGGCTGGGCTATCCCTACTGGTCGCTGTCCGCCTGGCTGAAGCGGCAGGTGAAGGAGGCGGTGAAGGCGATTGACCGCTTCGAGACGGCGCTGGCCGGGGAGGCGCGGCGACGCGGGCTGGACGGCGTGGTGTGCGGGCACATCCATCACGCCGAGATGCGCATGGTGGATGGTGTGCTTTACATGAACGACGGCGACTGGGTGGAAAGCTGCACCGCGCTGGTGGAGCACCATGATGGCCGCCTGGAACTTCTGGATTGGGCGGCGCTGAACCGCTTCTCCTTCGCCGCGCCGGCCGGGGCGCAGGTGGCGCAACCTGTCTGAACCCATGGTGGCGGGCGTGGGGAATGGCGATTCCTCAGGCTACTGGACGCGACTGCTCCAGGTAGGGCCGCTTCCGGCACGCATCCTGATTGTATCGGATGCGTGGCTGCCGCAGGTGAACGGCGTGGTGCGCACGCTGCAGACGATCACGGGCGAACTGCGTGGCATGGGCCACACGGTGGAGGTGGTGGGGCCGGACCGATTCCCCACGCTGCCGTGCCCGACCTACCCGGACATCCGCCTGTCCGTGCTGCCGGCGCGGCGGCTGAACCGGATCATCGAGACCTTCCAGCCGGATGCGCTGCATATCGCGACGGAGGGGCCGCTGGGGCTGTGCGCCCGGGCCTGGGCCCGCAAGCGCGGCTGCGCCTTCACCACCGCATTCCATACCCGCTTTCCCGAATACGTGAATGCGCGCGTGGGCGTTCCGGTGGAGTGGCTCTATGCCTGGCTGCGGCGCTTCCACAACTCCGGCCAGGGGATGATGGTGGCCACTGCCAGCCTGCGCACCGAGCTGGCCGGGCGCGGGTTCCGCAATATCCGGGAATGGTCCCGCGGGGTGGATCTCGACCTGTTCACCCCCGCGCCGGCGATCGCGTGGGAGCTGCCGCGCCCGGTGTTCGCCTATGTCGGGCGGGTGGCGGTGGAGAAGAACATCCAGGCCTTCCTGGACCTGGACCTGCCTGGATCGAAGGTGGTGGTCGGCGGGGGGCCGCAGCTGGCAGCGCTGAAGCGCGGCTACCCCGGGGTGCATTTCACCGGCCCCAAGTTCGGCGCCGAGCTGGCCGCAGCCTATGCCGGCAGCGACGTGTTCGTGTTCCCCAGCCTGACCGACACGTTCGGGCTGGTGCTGCTGGAGGCGCTGGCATGCGGCACGCCGGTGGCGGCGTTCGACGTGACCGGGCCGCGCGACGTGCTGGCCCATGCGGACGGGAACGTGGGCTGCGTGGGGCCGGATCTGCGCGCTGCGGCGCTGGCGGCGCTGCAGGCTGACCGGCGCGCATGCCGGGCGCATGCCGAGCGCTTCAGTTGGCGCGCCTGCGCCGAGGCCTTCCTGTCCCACCTCGTGCCCCTGGGCGGGCACGGTCCTTGAAACGGAGTACTCCATTGTCTCAACAGCTGCATGTCGGGCAGGACGCACCGGCCGGGACCGCGCGCGCCATTGCGAATGCCGGCCTGTTCTTCCGCCGCTGGCTCAGCAACCCCCTGCAGATGGGGTCTGTGGTGCCGTCCTCGCCGGCGCTGTGCCGCCGCGTGGCGGAGCATGCGCGGTGCGCGCCGGACGAGATCGTGGTGGAGCTGGGTGCGGGCACGGGCGTGATCTCGCGCGCGCTGCTGGAGTCGGGGCTGGCCCCTCGGCAGCTGGTGCTGGTGGAGATCGTGCCGGAGATGGCGGACCACCTGCGCGCTGCCCTGCCGGGCGTGCATGTGATCACCGGGGATGCGCGCGCCCTGCCGGCGCTGCTGCAGGGCAACGGGGCGAAGGTGGGGGCGATGATCTGCGGGGTGCCGCTGGTGCTGCTGCCGTTTGCCGAGCAGCAACGCTTCGTCTCTGCGTTCCGTGCGGTGGGGCCGGAGTGCGGCTTCCTGCACTACAGCTACTGCGCCACCTCGCCGATCTCGCCGCGGCGGCTGGGGCTGGAGGCGCGGCGCCTGGCGTGGACGCCGCTGAACTTCCCACCCGCGAGCGTGTGGCGCTACCGCCACGTGGCATGAGGCGAGGCGGCGCGGCTGGTTTCGCACAACCGCAACACGCGCGCCAAACGCCTGCAATGATACGCCGGTAAAATGGCAGGATTGCTTTGATGGAGACTGCCATGCGCCGCATCACTCGCCGGGGCCTTGCCGCGGTTGCGGCTGGTGCGGCCCTGCCGCGCTTCGCCATCGCCCAGGCGGACCAGCGCCCCGGCATCACCATCGCGGTGCAGAAGATCTCCATCTCCAACACGCTGGAGTCCTTGCGCGAGGTTTCGAACGTGGGGCAGCGAACCATGTCGCTGTTCACGGAATCGCTGATGGAGGTCGACTGGACCTTCGGGCTGGGCACGGTGCCGCGGGTGGCCGAGGCGTGGCGGCAGATCGACGGCAAGACCCTGGAGGTGACGCTGCGCCAGGGGGTGAAGCTGCACAACGGCGATACGCTCTCGGCCGAGGACGTGGCGTTCAGCTTCGGCCCGACGCGGATGTGGAGCGGGCAATCGGCGGACCGGGCGGGGCTGTTTGCTTCCAACACCACCGGCGCGGGCAAGCTGCCGCCGCCCGAGGTGCCGGTGGCGGCGCGCGCCACGCTGCCCGGGTTCGACCGGGTGGAAATCGTCGATGCCCGCACCGTGCGCTTCCACAACCGCACGCCGGAGCCGGTGCTGGCGCAGCGCCTGACGCGCAACACCGCCGCGGTGATCTCCCGCCGGGCCTATGAGGAGGCCGCGAGCTGGCAGGATTTCGCGCGCCAGCCGGTGGCCACCGGCCCGTATCGGGTGGCCGCCTTCAAGCCGGATACCATGCTGCTGCTGGAGGCGCATGACGAATACTGGGGTGGGCGGCCGCCGCTGAAGACGATCCGCCTGGTTGAAGTGCCGGAGATGATCAGCCGGGTGAACGGGCTGCTGGCCGGCGACTTCGACTTCGCCTGCGACCTGGCGCCGGACCAGATTCCGATCGTGGAACGCTCGCCGCGCCACCAGGTGCTGGGCGGGCTGATCGCCAATATCCGGCTGAACGTGTTCGACAAGACCCATCCCGCGCTGGCCAACCCGCTGGTGCGCCGCGCCATGACGCATGGGATGGACCGCCAGGCGATCATCGACGGGCTCTGGGCCGGGCGGACCGTGGTGCCGAAGGGCCTGCAATGGCCGTTCTATGGCGAGATGATGGTGGAGGACTGGGCGGCCCCGGCCTATGATCCCGCGCTGGCGCGGGACCTGCTGAAGCAGGCGGGCTACAAGGGCGAGGAGATTCCGTATCCCACCCTCAACAACTACTACACCAACCAGACGCCCACCGCGCAGGTGCTGCTGGAGGGCTGGCGCAACATCGGCCTGAACGTGGTGCTCTCCATGAAGGAGAACTGGAGCCAGGTGCTGCCGAAGGGGCCGCATCGCGGCGTGATCGACAATTCGAATTCCGCCTGGTTCGCCGACCCGGTGGCGGCCATGGCCGCCTATGCGCCCGGTGGGCAGACCTGGGAGGCGGGCCAGTGGCAGAACCCGGAGGCGGCCGCGATCCTGACGTTCATGCAGAGCGAGCTTGACCAGGGCAAGCGCAAGGCGGCCTTCCGTCGTTGGCTCCAGATCGTGGAGCGCGAAGACCCCTGCTATGGTGTTCTGCACCAGAACGCGACCTTCACGGCGCTGCGGCGCGACTACAAGTGGAAGGCTGCGGCCAGCTTCGCGATGGATTTTCGTGCGCGCAATTGGAGCTGAATCGCTTGCTACGGCATAGGATGTCACGCAAGCTTCACCCCGCCAGACTTCGTTCCGACGCTTTCTTGTAACGTGCCGCTCAGGAGCGAATCGACATGCGCCGCGTTGTCATCACGGGAATGGGCATCATCTGTCCGCTCGGCCACGGGCTGGAGACGGTGTGGCGCCGCCTTGTGAATGGCCGGTCGGGCATTCGAACCATCACCAACTTCAACACCGAGCTTCCCAGCCGCGTCGCCGGTCAGGTGCGGGCGTCTGCCTGGGCCACCCGCCCCGAGCCCAGCCGGGCAGACCGCGCCGGGCGCCTGGCGCAGATCGCCGCGGCGGAGGCGGTACGGGATTCCGGCTGGCATCCCGCCACGGCCGAGGCGCATGCCATGGCCGGCATTACCATCGGCTCCGGCTGCGGCGCGCTGGAAGCCCTGAGCGAGGGCGCCCGCCTGGCCGGCGGGGTCGACAGCAGTTTCATGCTGCGCGGCATGATCCACAACATCGCCACCGATCTCGCCCGGCATTTCGGCTTTCATGGCCCACGCCGCGCTGTTTCCACGGCCTGCTCCTCTGGCACACATGCGATCGGTGATGCGGCGCGCTCGATCGCGCTCGGCGATGCCGATGTGATGCTGGCTGGTGGCACCGAGGCCGCTGTGACCGAACTGGGCATGGCCGGATTCGCCGCCGCCCGTGCCCTTTCCACCGGCTTCAACGACACGCCGCACCGCGCCTCTCGCCCCTGGGACCGCGACCGCGATGGCTTCGTGATGGGCGAGGGAGCGGGGATGGTGGTGCTTGAGTCGTTGGAGCACGCCCGCGCCCGCGGCGCGCGGATCCACGCCGAGCTGGCCGGCTACGGCATGTCTGGCGATGCCTGGCACATCACCTCCCCCAACGAATCCGGGGACGGCGCCTTCCGCGCCATGCGCAACGCGCTGCGCAGCGCCGGCATCGCGCCGAGCGATATCGGCTATGTCAACGCCCACGGCACATCCACGCCCGCCGGCGACGACATCGAGCTGGCTGCCGTGGAGCGCCTGTTCGGGGCGGCGGCGCAGGGGCTGGCCATGTCTTCCACCAAGTCCTCCACCGGCCATTTGCTCGGCGCTGCCGGTGCCGTCGAGGCGATCTTCTCGGCCATGGCGATCCGCGACGGCGTGGTGCCGCCCACGCTGAACCTGGATGTGCCCAGCCGCGAGAGCCCGATCGACCGGGTGGCGCGGACGGCGCAGGAACGCAAGGTCAGCGTGGCGATGTCGAACAGCTTCGGCTTCGGCGGCACCAATGCGAGCCTGGTGCTGCGCGCGATGTGACAACGCTTGGCGGATGCCAAGCCTGGGCCTCGCCTTATGCCGTCGCGACCGAGCCCGATATCGGCACGCGCTCAAACGCCTCCCGCGATACCGCCGCTCACATCGCGCGCAAGACAGGAATCAGACGAATCAATCTGTAGAAGGTCTCCAGTATTCCTCCTTTTTTGGACGCTTGACGCGAGAGGTCAGTACAAAAAATTATTCAAGTGGATTATTTATAGAAATGTGATCAGCATTCATTTGTCCGCACGCCTTCCCTGGATGTGATTTTCATCTGCATGACCCGGCACTGACACCGGTGCGTCATGTTGCGCTTGGTAAAGCCTCGTTCCTATCTAGCTGGGAACGGGGACCTGCAGGCCATGGCGACATCATTGAATCTGGCGAACTATGTTCGCATCGGCCGCTACGACCTGCCGGAACCGACCCGCACCAAGGCCCCCGAGGGCAACCTGCTGGGCCAGGAGGTGTCGGGCATCACCTA
Organism: Acetobacteraceae bacterium; assembly: GCA_027483995.1. Classification (GTDB taxonomy): domain Bacteria; phylum Pseudomonadota; class Alphaproteobacteria; order Acetobacterales; family Acetobacteraceae; genus CAMDGX01. The sequence goes on along the minus strand of JAIXTK010000166.1, from coordinate 2,407 downwards.
CAACCAGGACACGGGCACGCTGTTCATCGTCGGCGATGGTGGCACCTACGTCACCCAGATCTCGACCAAGGGCGCGCTGATCGACACCATGACCCTGGCCAAGGGCAGCAGCCCGCAGGGCACCGAGTTCTACGACCCCGAGGGCATCGCCTATGTCGGTGGCGGCACCTTCGTGATGGTGGAGGAGCGCGACCGCCAGGCGGTTCAGTTCACCTACAACGCCGGCACCACGCTGGGCCGCGGCGATGCCAGCACCGTGGTGCTGGGCACCGATATCGGCAATGTCGGCCTGGAGGGCATGAGCTATGACCCGCAGACCGGCGGCTTCATCTTCGTCAAGGAAATCAACCCGCAGGGCCTCTTCCAGACCACGATCGACTTCAAGGCCGGCACCGCCAGCAACGGTTCTGCCAGCACCGTGAACTCCACCAACCTGTTCGATCCCGCGCTGATGGGCCTGGGCGATATCGCCGACGTCTACTCGCTCTCGAATGTGGCACTGCTCGACGGCACCGCCTCCAGCGGCAACCTGCTGGTACTCAGCCAGGAAGACGGCAAGATCCTGGAAGTGACCCGCAGCGGGGACGTGGTGGGCACACTTACCATCCGCACCGACCTCGGCAACCCGCTCTCCGTCGCCGACCAGCAGCATGAGGGCCTGGCGATGGACGACGCCGGCAACCTCTACGTGGTCAGCGAGAATGGTGGCGGCGACTTCGACCATCCCCAGCTCTGGGTCTACGCCCCGGCCACCGCGCCCAACAGCGCGCCCACCCAGGTCGTGGTGCAGAACGAGCTGACCGAGATCGAGGAAAACAGCGACACCTCCGCGCGCATCGCCCTGGGCGATGTCGTGCTGGTGGATGACGGGCTGGGCGACACGGCGCTGACCGTCACCGGCGCCGACGCGGCCGCCTTCGAGGTGGATAACGGCATCCTCTACCTGAAGGCCGGCACCAAGCTCGATTTCGAGACCCAGCCCTCCTACACCGTCACCGTGGTGGCCGACGACGCCTCCGTGGGCGCCACGCCGGATGCCTCGACGACCTACACCCTGACCGTGACCGACGTGAAGAACGAGGGTTCGAAGGCCGGCAGCGTCTATGTCTCCGAGATCGCGCCGTGGTCGAGCGGCAACAGCAAGGTCGGCGCCGACTGGTTCGAAGTGACCAACGGCAGCGCCGCCGCGCTCGACATCACCGGCTGGCGGGTGGACGACAGCTCCGCCGTGTTCGACCAGGGTGCGCCGCTCTCCGGCGTGACCAAGATCGCCCCGGGCGAATCCGTGATCTTCATCGAGGGTGCGGATGCCAAGGCCGCGTCTGATGCCTTCGCCGCCACATGGTTCGGCGGCACGCTGCCGGCCGGGCTGCAGATCGGCGTCTATTCCGGCAAGGGCATCGGGCTCAGCACCGGTGGCGATGCGGTGAACCTCTACAACGCCGCTGGCGAGTTGCAGACCGGCGTCACCTTCGGCGCCTCGCCGGCCTCTGCGCCCTTCGCCACCTTCAACAACGCCGCGGCCCTCAACGGCGTGGCGGTCACCACCATGAGCGAGCCGGGCGTCAACGGCGCCTTCAAGGCCGCCAGCGGAGCCGATGAGATCGGCTCGCCCGGCAGCGTGGGCCGGCTGTACATCTCCGAGATCGCGCCCTGGTCCAGCTCCAGCAGCCCGATCAAGGCGGATTGGTTCGAACTGACCAACGGCACCGCGTTCTCGATCGACCTCACTGGCTGGAAGATGGATGACAGCTCCGGTTCGCCGGCGGCGGCCGTGTCGCTGAACGGCGTCTCCTCCATCGCACCGGGCGAGAGCGTCATCTTCGTGGAGTCCGCGAACCCCGCGGCCGCCAGCAAGGCCTTCCTGTCCAACTGGTTTGGGATTGGCGCGCCGGCTGGGCTGCAGATCGGCAGCTATACCGGCTCCGGCGTCGGGCTCAGCAGCGGCGGCGACGGCGTGCACATCTACGACAGCGGCAACACGCTGCAGGCGGCGGTCTCGTTCGGCGCCTCGCCGGAAGGCCCCTACACCACCTTCGACAACAGCGCCGGGCTCAACGGCACGGCGGTGACGATCACCACCATGAGCAAGGTCGGCGAGAACAAGGCCTTCACCGCGGTGAACAGCGCCAACGAGATCGGCTCGCCCGGCGGCCGCGCCCCGGGCTTCACGCTGCAGATCCTGCACTTCTACGGCGAGACCGGCACGCTGGGCGCGCAGACCGCCCCGGTGATGGGCGCGATGATGGACAAGTTCCGGACCGCGGTGCCGAACACCCTCACCCTGGCGGAAGGCGACACCTGGATCCCCGGCCCCTGGCTGGTGGCCGGCGCCGATCCGTCGCTGAGCAAGGTGGCCGGCATCGGTTCCACCGCCCTGGCCCGCCCGGACGTGGCGATCATGAAC
>JAIXTK010000337.1 GCA_027483995.1 Acetobacteraceae bacterium | reverse complement strand
CGTCGTTGGGGTTCGCGGCGGTGGGGGGGGCGTTCGGGGGGGCGGCGGGGATGGGCTTCGCGGCGGCGATCCTGTGGATCCTCGGCTACGACACGATCTATGCCCACCAGGACCGGGAGGATGATGCGCTGGTGGGGGTGCGGTCCACGGCGCGGCTGTTCGCGGCGCGATCGCGGGAATTCGTGGGGGTTTGCTACGCGCTGACGGTGGGGGTGCTGCTGGCGGTGGGGTGGCTGGCCGGGCTGGGGGGGGGGTTCTTCGCGGCGATGCTGCTGCCGGTGGGGGTGCTGGGGTGGCAGGTGGCGCGGCTGGATATCAGTGACCCCGGGCTGTGCCTGCGCCTGTTCAAGGCGAACCGGGAGGTGGGGCTGGCGGTCGGGCTGGCCTTGCTGGTGGGCCGGCTGTGACGGGCAGCGAGGGGTTCATCCGGGAGAACACGGTGGCGGCGGTGCCAGTGCTGGTGCCGGAGGTGAGATTGCTGCTGGCAACGGAGATCACGCCGATCTGGCAGGCGACCGAGGATTGGCTGGCGGAGCGGAACATCGCGCCCCCCTTCTGGGCGTTTGCCTGGCCGGGAAGCCAGGCGCTGGCGCGGCATGTGCTGGATCATCGCGAATTGGTGGCTGGCAAGCGGGTGCTGGATTTCGCGGCGGGCGGCGGGCTGGCGGCGATTGCCTGCATGATGGCCGGCGCCGCCTGGGCGGAGACGGCGGAGATCGACCGGCTGGCGGATGTGGCGACGCAGCTGAATGCCGAGCTGAACGGGGTTTCGGTGCGGCTGGGCGGCGACGTGGTGGGGCAGGACTGCCGGTGGGATGTGATCGTGACCGGCGACGTTTGCTACGAGGCGGCCACCGCCGGGCACATCATGCCGTGGCTGCGGCGCATGGCCCGCACAGCCGAGGTGTGGATGGCCGATCCCGGGCGGGCCTATCTGCCCAAGGAGGGCATGGAAGCCTTCGGCGAGTATGTGGTGCCGACGACACGGGAGCTGGAGGACCGGGAGGAGCGGCGTGTGGTGCTGTACCGGGTGTTGCCGTGACGGCGCGGATGCGTGTTTAAATGCGAATGAGAGTGATTCGCATTTATGGAGAAACGGGATGCCCGTGCTGCACCGCCTCGATTTGCCGACCGGGATGACAATGACACTCGGATGCAGGTGGCCCACGGGCAATGCGGAGGCGGACCAGGCGGGGCAGGCCGCGGCCAGGGAGGGAAAGCAAGACTCTTCTTTTTCTGAAGAAAAAGAAGCAAAAAGACTTCATTATTTTGCGCGCGGAAGCGCCTCGCTCCCCTGATTGGGAAACGAGGCGGCCCGCAGCGCGAAGTGAGAAAAGTTTTTTGGTTCTTTTTTTCAAAAAAGAACATGCTTCCTTACGCCCTGCCCCTCGCCACCATCGCGGCGAAGCCTGCGAACCAGAGCAGGGTGACAGGGACAGCGGCGGCCTGCAGGGCGGCGGCTTCCGGCACGGCGATGCGCAGGGTGGTGGCGAGGAAGAGTGCGCCGCTGGCCAGCCCCCAGGCGCCCAGCCAGCGATGGCCGGTGCGCAGCAGGATGGCGGCGAGGCCGAGCAGCCAGAGGCCGCTGGTGAGCTGGACGCCGAGCAGCTCGCCGACCGCGCCGGCATAGGCGTTGATCGCGGTGAAGCTGGCTTCAAACATGGCGCGGCCGGCGGCGTCGGCGCTGGCGTGCTGGGCGGCGAGCACGGGCATGGCGGAGAGCCAGCGGACGATGCCGAGCATCTTGAGGATGCCCGCGGCGGCGCCGAGGAAGGCCAGTGCATCGGCGTGCCAGCCGCCCTGCCCTTTCGCGGCCATCCAGCCGCGCAGGGCGAAGGCGAGCGGGACCAGGGCGAGCGAGACCAGCAGGTAGGCGGTGTAGCCCAGCTGCACAGCGCCGGGATGGGCGTGGATGAGGGGCAGGATCTCGGCGGCGGGCAGGCGCAGGCTGCCGGGCCAGCCGATGGCCTGGCCGAGCACGACCATGGGCACGGCGAAGAGGGCGGGCTGGAGGGCGAGGAGGGCGGCGAGCGAGGAGCGGGAGGGGGCGGACATGGATGGATTTCCTGGAGGGGGGATCAGGCGAGGGCGGCGGCGAGGGCGGTGGGGAGCGAGGTGTGCGGCTCCGGGCCGATGGCGGCTTCGAGCGCGCGGTTGTCGAGGCGCAGGGGGTGGTTCCAGAGCCAGCGCATCTCCTGCGCTTCGGCCAGGAAGGGCACGAAGGGGGCGGCGAGGCGGGTGAGCCACCAGGGGAAGGCGCGGATGGGAACGGTACGGGGGGCGAGCGCCTGTTGGGTGGCCTGGGCCATGGCGCGGCCGGTGTCGTCCCAGTGGCCGGCGAAGTGGTAGGTGGCGTGGGCGGGGAGCGTGGCTTCGATGGCGGCGAGGCGGGCGAAGGCTTCGGCGAGGTCGGGCACATAGGCCCAGGCATGGCCGGCCTGGCCGAGGGTGCGCAGGGTGCGGGCCTGGGTGCCGCCCTTGGCGAGGACCTGGGCGAACCAGGAGTTCACGACGCCGGCGCCGAAGAAATCGCCGGCGCGCAGGACCAGGGTGCGGGCGGCGGAAGCGGCCAGCATCGCTTCCATCTCGGCGCGGACGGCGCCCTTGCGGGTGGTGGGGGTGTGGGGGGTGGTTTCGTCCACCAAGGCGCCGCTGGCCGGGGAGAAGACGTAGGTGTTGCCGGGAAATAGGAGGCGGGCGCCGCTGGCCTGCGCGGCGGCAAGGGCGGCGGCGAGCATGGGCAGGCCATGTTCGCGCCAGTGGCGGTAGCCCGGAGGGTTGGCGCCGTGGAAGATCAGCGCGCAGCCTTCCGCGGCGTGGCGGACGGCACCTGCGTCGCGGGCGTCGCCCTGGTGCCATTCGACCGGAAAGGGCGCGGTGGCCGGGCGGCGGGACAGCGCGGCGATCGACCAGCCATCGCGATGCAGCGCGGCGGCAACGGCGGTGCCGATGGCGCCGGTGATGCCGAGGATGAGGGCTTTGCGAGGCGGCATGGCGGGGGCTCCGTTTGGGTGGGCGGAGTTTCCCTGGCGTGGAGACTCAACGGAATTCGCCAATTCCGTGCGGTTGTCCTACATTTCCGTATGGCCCGTGATCCCGACTGGACGCTGATCCGATCCTTCCTGGCGGTGCTGCGTGCCGGCAGCCTTTCCGCGGCGGCGCGGCGGTTGCGGCTGGCGCAGCCGACGCTGGGGCGGCACATCGCCGCGCTGGAGGGGGATCTGGGCCAGGCGCTGTTCACCCGTGCACCGGCCGGGCTGGTGCCGACGGCGGCTGCGCTGGCGATGCGGCCGATGGCCGAGGCGATGGAGCAGGCGGCAGCGGCGTTGCTGCGCGCGGCGGAGGGAGCGGACGATCCGGCACGCGGCACGGTGCGGATCACCGCCAGCGAGGTGATGGGCGCGCAGGTGCTGCCGCCGATCCTGGCCGAGTTGCAGCGGCGGCACCCCGGGCTGGTGCTGGAGCTGGCGCTGGAGAACCGGGCCGGCGATCTGCTGCGGCGGGATGCGGATATCGCGGTGCGGATGTTCCGGCCGAAGCAGGACGCGCTGCTGGCCCGGCGGATCGGGCATCTGGGGCTGGGGCTCTATGCCCACCGGGACTACCTGACGCGGCATGGGGCGCCGCGTTCGGTGGCCGAGTTGCCGCTCTTTCATGTGATCGGGTTCGACCGCGACGACAGTTCGGCGCGGGCCGTGGCGGAAGGGACGCTGCCGATCGACCGGACGCTGTTCCGCGTGCGCAGCGACAGCGACCTGGCGCAGGCGGCGCTGCTGCGGGCGGGGCTGGGGATCGGGGCAATGCAGCACCGTCTGGCGGCGGACATGCCCGAGCTGGTGCCGGTGCTGGCCGCGGAGGTGCAGCTGGGGCTGGAGGTGTGGCTGGCCATGCACGAGGACCAGCGCGGGAATGCCGCGGTGCGGGCGGCGTTCGAGGTGTTGGGGGAAGGGTTGGGGGCGTTTTTAGGCAAGTAAGAGTCTTCTTTTTCTGAAGAAAAAGAAGCAAAAAGACTTTTATTCGTTCGCGCGCATCGGGCGCCCGGTCCCCCAGGCGCCCCTAAGTTTTGAAAGTTTTTTGGTTCTTTTTTTCAAAAAAGAACCGCTTGCTTCCTTACCCGCGGATCAACGTGCCGTAGCCGCCCTCAGTGAAGAGTTCCAGCAGGCAGGCATGCGGCTGGCGGCCATCAAGGATGACCGCGCCCTTCACGCCGCGCTGGACGGCATCGACGCAATTTTCGACCTTGGGGATCATGCCGCCGGTGATGGTGCCGTCGTCCAGCCGGGCCTGCACGTCGGACAGGGTCATCTCGGGGATGAGGGCCTTGTTCTTGTCGAGCACGCCGGGAACGTCCGTCAGCATCAGCAGGCGCATGGCGCCCAGCGCCCCGGCCACCGCGCCGGCCACCGTATCCGCGTTGATGTTGTAGGTCTGGCCATCGGCGCCGACGCCGACCGGGGAGATGACGGGGATGAGGCCGGCACCGGTGAGGGCGTGGATGACGCGGACATCGACATGGGAGGGGTCGCCGACGAAGCCGAGGTCGATTTCCTCGGTGGCACCGGTTTCCGGATTCTTGCGGGTGCGGCGGGCCTTTTCGGCGGTG
>JAIXTK010000374.1 GCA_027483995.1 Acetobacteraceae bacterium | reverse complement strand
CGCCACACCCAACGCCGCCAGCACCCCCGGCAACTCGTCCAGCATCGCCTCCGGCCCGCACAGGAAGGCCTGGTCAATCGCCGCCGCATCCACCAGCCCCGGCAGCAACGCCTGCAGCTTCGCCCCATCCAACCGCCCGTTCAGCGCCGGAACATCCTGCGCCTCGCGCGACAGCGAATGAACCACCGTCAGCCGGTCCAGATACCGGTCCTTCAGATCCTCCAGCACGCCGCGGAACAGCACCTGCGCCGTGCTGCGGCTGCCATATAGCAGGATGAACCGGCTGCCCGGCTCCCGCGCCAGCACGCTCTTCACGATCGACAGGATCGGCGTGATGCCGGAGCCGGCGGCCAGCCCCAGATACAGCCGCCCCCCGCCCCCCGGCACATGCCCGAACCGCCCCTCCGGGGGCATCACCTCAACGGTGTCGCCCACCTGCAGCGCGGCGTTGGCATGCGCCGAAAACACCCCGCCCGGCACATGCTTCACCGCCACGCGCAGTTCGCCATCGTCCAGCCCGGCGCAGATCGAATAGGCCCGCCGCACCTCCTCGCCGCCCAGCATCGCCCGCAGCGTCAGATACTGCCCCGGCCGGAACGCAAAATCCCCGCGCAACGCCTCGGGAATCTCGAACGCCAGCGACACCGCCTCGTCCGTCTCCTGCCGCCGGTCGGCAATGCGCAGTGCGTGGAACATCAGTGGCACTTGAACGCGTCGAACGGCTCGCGGCACGCCTGGCACTGGCGCAGGGATTTGCACGCGGTGGAGCCAAACTCCGCCAGCAGCACCGTCTCCCCGCACCCGCACCGGGGGCACGAAACCGCCTCGTCCCCGAACAACGCTCGCCGCCCCGCCTTCCCCGGCGGCGCGATGCCGTATTCGCGCAATTTCTCCCGCCCGGCCTCGCTCAGCCAATCCGTGGTCCAGGCCGGCGACAACACCGTCACCACGCGGGCGGGCGCGATCCCTTCGCGCGCCAGCGCCGCCTCCACCTCCCAGGCGATCACCCCCATGGCCGGGCAGCCGGAATAGGTCGGCGTGATCCGCACCTCCACGCCGCCTTCGCCCTCCACCACCTCGCGCAGCACGCCGAGATCCTCGATGGTCAGCACCGGAATCTCCGGGTCCACCACGCTGGCCGCCGCCGCCCAGGCCCTCTCGCGCAGGCTCACCACTTGGCGTGCCTTGTTGAAGCGGTCGCTCACCACTTCGCTCCGGGATGCGCCCGCGCCACGGACTGCATCACCGCCAGCATGTGGCCCAGATGCTCCGTGTGCCGCCCGGCGCGCCCGCCGCTCTGCATCCAGCATTCCGCCGGCCGCGCCAGCGTTGCCTCCGCCAGCACCGCATCCACCGTGCGGTTCCACGCCTCGCGCAGCCCCGCCGGTTCCGGGCACACATCGGCGGCCACCAGCACCTCGTCCTCCGGCTCGAACATCTCGCCGGTGTAGGGCCACAGCCGCTCCAGCGCCGCCTGCGCGCGGCGGTGCGATTCCTCGGTGCCGTCGCCCAGCCGGATCAGCCATTCCGCGGCATGGCGCAGATGATACGCCGCCTCCTTCTCCGCCTTGGCCGCGATCGCCGCCAGGTCCCGGTCGCGCGAGGCGGCCGCCGCGCGCCAGAAATTGTCCATGAACGCCGCGTAGAGGAACAGCCGCGCGATGGTCACCGCGAAATCCCCGTTCGGCAGTTCCAGCAGCAGCAGGTTGGTGTATTCGCGGTCGCCGCGCAGATAGGCGAGCGCATCCTCGTCCTCGCCGGCGCCCTTTTCCGCCGCCAGCGCATACAGCGCCCGCGCCTGGCCGATCAGGTCCAGCGCCAGATTCGCCAGCGCCAGCTCCTCCTCCAGGCTGGGCGCATGGCCCGTCCATTCCGACAGGCGGTGGCCGAGCACCAGCGCATCATCGGCCCGCCGCAGCAGCAATCCCGAAAACCGGTCCGACACGTCACATATGCCCCACCTCGTCCGGCACCTCGTAGAAGGTCGGGTGCCGGTAGATCTTGGAAGCGGCGGGCTCGAACAGCATCCCCTTCTCCGCGGGATCGCTGGCCGTGATGGCCGCGGAGGGCACCACCCAGATCGACAACCCCTCGCCGCGCCGCGTGTAGGTATCGCGCGCCGCCTGCAATGCCATCACCGCATCGGCCGCGTGCACGGAGCCGACATGCCGGTGAGACAGCCCGGTGCGGCTGCGCAGGAACACTTCCCACAAGGGCGTGTGTGCTTCGGTCATGCCGCCTTCCTCCGCCGCTTGGCCGCGAAGGCCAAGGCCGCCTCGCGCACCCAGGCGCCATCCTCGTGCGCCTGGCGGCGCGTCGCCAGCCGCTCCCGGTTCAACGGCCCGTCCCCGGCCACCACGCGCTTGAACTCATCCCAGTCGATTGCCCCGAACCGCCAATGCCCATCCTCCAGCCGCAGTTCCGGGTCCGGAAAGGTCAGGCCGAGATGCAGCCCCTGCGGCACCGTGGCATCCACGAATTTCTGCCGCAGATCGTCGTTGGTGAAGCGCTTGATCTTCCACTTCATCGAGGCATCGGAATGCTGGGAAGCCGTGTCCGGCGGCCCGAACATCATCAGGCACGGCCACCACCACCGGTTCAGCGCATCCTGCGCCATCGCCTTCTGCTCGGGCGTGCCGCGGCACAGCGTCAGCATGATCTCGTAGCCCTGGCGCTGGTGGAAACTCTCCTCCTTGCATACCCGGATCATCGCCCGCGCATACGGCCCGTAGGAACAGCGGCATAGCGGGATCTGGTTCATGATCGCCGCGCCATCCACCAGCCAGCCGATCGCGCCGATATCGGCCCAGCTCAGCGTGGGATAGTTGAAGATGGAGGAATACTTCGCCCGCCCGCTCAGCAGCTGCTCCACCAGCTCCTCGCGCGCCGTGCCCAGCGTCTCCGCCGCGGCATACAGGTACAGCCCGTGCCCGCCCTCGTCCTGCACCTTCGCCAGAAGGGCCGCCTTGCGCCGCAGGCTCGGCGCGCGGGTGATCCAGTTGCCTTCCGGCAGCATGCCGACGATCTCGGAATGCGCGTGCTGGCTGATCTGCCGCGTCAGCGTGCGGCGATAGGCTTCCGGCATCCAGTCATTCGGCTCGATCTTCTCCTCGGCATCGATCCTGGCCTGGAACCGCGCCAAGGCATCGGCGTCCTCTGCCGACGGCCCCGCATCCCGTGTGTTGAGCGCCTGCGAATACACGCCATTGCCTCCCGTTCTCGCCCGATCATATCCCGTCGCCGCGCCCTGTGCCACGATAGGGTGACGGTCACGAGGAAACGCATGTCTCGCCAAACCACCGGAGACGCCACGGTTGAGGCCCTGCTCGCCCACGGGATCACCACGCTCTACGCCCTGCCCGGCGTGAACAACGATTTCCTGTTCGATGCCGTGGCGCAAAGCGGCAAGATGCGCCTGCTCCACCCCCGCCACGAACAGGCCGCCGGCTACATGGCCCTCGGCGCCGCCCTTGCCACCGGCCAGCCCCAGGCCTTCGCTGTGGTGCCCGGCCCGGGCCTGCTGAACGCCGGCGCCGCCCTGCTCACCGCCTACGGCACCGGCGCCCCGGTGCTTGCCCTGGTCGGCCAGATCCCGTCCGACGCGATCGACCGCGCCTGGGGCCATTTGCACGAAATCCCGGACCAGCTTGGCCTGCTGCGCCACATCACCAAGCACGCGGCCCGCATCCCCGGCCCCGCCGACGCCCCGCGCCTGATCGCCGAGGCCATCCGCGCCACCCTCTCCGGCCGTCGTCGCCCCGCCGCCCTGGAATGCGGCATCGACACCTGGGGCCGCCCCGGCATGGCCACCCCGGTCGCCCCGCTGCCCATCGAGCGCCCCGCCATCGACCAGGTCGCCATCGACCAGGCCGTGGCCTTGCTGGCGAAGGCCGAACGCCCCCTCATCCTCGCCGGCGGCGGCGCGCTCGATGCCGCACCCGAGATCCTCGCTTTGGCCGAGCGCCTCGGCGCCCCCGTCGGCACCTACCGCCGCGGCCGCGGCGTGCTGCCCACCACGCATCCGCTCGCCGCCTCGCTCCCCGTCAGCCACCGCCTGTGGAAGAACGCGGACGTGGTGCTGGGCATCGGCACCCGCATGCACTTCGCCCAGTCCGGCTGGGGCACCGACGAGGTGATGAAGATCATCCGCCTGGACATCGACGCGGAGGAACATTTCCGCTTCCGCCGCCCCGACGTCGCCATCCATGCCGACGCGGCGGACGGCATCCGCGCCCTGCTGGCCGCGCTGCCCACCACCCCCCGCGCCCCGCGCGCCGAAATCGCCGCCCACCAGGCCTGGTTCGCCGAACGCCTCGCCAGCCAGGAACCGCAGATGGGCTACCTCCGCGCCCTGCGCGACGCCCTGCCGGAAGACGGCATCGTGGTGGAGGACGTGACCCAACTCGGCTTCATGGGCCGCCTTGCCTTCGAAGTGTCTGCCCCGCGCCGCTACATCTCCCCGGGCTACCAGGACAATCTCGGCTGGGCCTACGGCACCGCGCTGGGCGTGCAGGCTGGCTTGCCGGACCGCGCCGTGGTGGCGATCTGCGGCGATGGCGGCTTCATGTACCAGGCCCAGGAACTCGCCACCGCCATGCACCACCGCTTGCCTTTGGTGGCCGTGGTGTTCGATGACGGCGCCTTCGGCAACGTGAAGCGCATCCAGGCCGAGCGCTTCGGCAACCGCCAAATCGCGTCGGACCTCACCAACCCCGACTTCACCGCCTTCGCCAAAAGCTTCGGCATGAACACCTGGCGCGCCGACACGCCCGAAGCCTTCGGCCCCGCCCTGCGCGATGCCCTGTCGCGCCGCGAACCCGCCCTCATCCACGCCCGCGTCGGCGAAATGCCCAGCCCGTGGGACATGCTCGCCCTCCCCCGCGTCCGCGGCTTCCACGAAGCCTGGCGCCCCAATCTGCCTTAAGCTTGGTTCGGGTGATTCACGGCTCCGACGTTCCGCCTCCGCCGATCACACTCACAGGAGAACTCGCATGCAAATCCGCCTCAGCAACGCGCCGGACGCCCCCGCCCCGGTCGGCCAGTATACCCACGCCGTGGAAGTCACCGGCGCCACCCGCACCGTCTACATCAGCGGCCAGGTCGGTGCGGCCATGGACGGTTCGGTGCCGGAAGACGCCACCGAACAGGGCCGCAACGTCTGGAAGAACATCACCGCCCAGCTGAAGGCCGTGGGCATGACGCTCGACAACATCGTCAAGATCACCACCATCGCCACCAGCCTGGACTATCTCCCCGCCGTCCGCACCTCGCGCAGCGAAGCCATGGGCGACCGCAAGCCCGCCAGCACCCTCATCATCGGCGGCCTCGTCAGCCCGGCGCTGAAGATCGAGGTCGAAGTCATCGCCGTCGCCTGAACCCCACGTAGCCCGCATCCCGGTGCGGGCTACCCCTGCTCCCCTCAACCGCCGTCTGGAACCAGCATGAGCCTCATCGACGACTTCCTCTTCGAACCCATCGAAGCCTGGGAGCAACTCCCCGCCGACATCGTGCTGGGCGACGTCGCCGGCATCGCCGTCGATTCGAAGGATCGCATCTACCTCTTCAACCGCGGCGCCCACCCCGTGGTGGTGATGAACCGCGACGGCGGCTTCCTGCACGCCTGGGGCCACGGCGTCTTCACCAACCCCCACGGCGCCAGCATCGGCCCGGATGACAGCCTGTACCTGACCGACAACGGCGACCACACCGTTCGCAAGTTCACCCCCGAGGGCAAGCTGCTGCTTGAGATCGGCGTGCCCGGCCAGCCCTCGCCCGCCATGAGCAACGTGCCGTTCTGCCGCTGCACCCACACCGCCCTCTCCCCCACCGGCGACATCTACGTCTCCGACGGCTACGGCAACGCCTGCGTCCACAAATTCTCGCCCGACGGCAAGCTGCTCAAGACCTGGGGCAAGCCCGGCACCCGCGAAGGCGAGTTCAACCTGCCGCACAACATCTGCTGCGACGCCGCCGGCCTCGTCTACGTGGCCGACCGCGAAAACCACCGCGTGCAGGTCTTCGACGGCGACGGCACCTACCTCCGCCAGATCAACAACCTGCACCGCCCCTGCGGCCTGTGTATCACCGGTGGCGCGAAGCCCCATGTCCTGGTCGGCGAACTCGGCCCCTACATGGCCGTCAACCACGCCACGCCTAATCTCGGCCCGCGCGTGATGATCCTCGACAACGACGGCAAGCTGATCAACCGCCTCGGCACCGAAAAGCCCGGCACCACCCCCGGCGCCTTCGTCGCCCCGCACAGCGTGGCGCTGGACTCGCAAGGCGACCTTTACGTGGGCGAAGTGATCGCCAATGACTGGGCCGCCGTGTTCCCCGGAACGCCGCGGCCGGAGAAGCTGCGCCGGATGCAGAAGTTCAAGCGCATCAAATCGTAGCCCGCATCTTGATGCGGGCCTTACTCCAAGCGCTGCCAGAACCATGGTCCGCTACCGCCGAAACCTGATCCCTGGCGCCACCTACTTCTTCACCGTCGCCCTGCAAGACCGCAGGGCGACGACCTTGGTCGATCACGTCGATCTCCTGCGTTCATCCTTTGCCGAGGTCCGGTCGGCGCAGCCGTTCCGGATCGAGGCGCTCGTCGTGCTTCCTGAGCACCTGCATGCCCTCATCACGATGCCGCCCGGTGATTCCGACTATCCGCGCCTGTGGCGACGGTTGAAAGGACGCTTCACGCAGTACGTGGCAGCATCTGGCGTTCCTGTGCCACGCTTTGGAGACGGCCGGTATGCGCTATGGCAGCGGCGCTATTGGGAACACACCATCCGCGACACCGAAGATTTCGAGCGTCATGTGGACTACATCCACTTCAACCCAGTGAAGCATGGCTGGGCAAGGGCGGTGGTAGATTGGCCGCACTCGTCGTTCCACCACTTCGTGCGCGAGGGAGTGCTGCCCCCGGACTGGGGCGGCACAATGCCGAATTCCACCGGCGCGTTCGGCGAACCCAGCGTATAGTCCAGTACCCGCATCAAGATGCGGGCTACAATCCGCACCTGTAGCCCGCATCTCGATGCGGGCGCTTAACCCAACCTGCCTATCTGTCCCTAAGCCCGCGCAGCGCCAGCGCGTAGCCCTGGATGCCGAACCCGGCCATCGTCATCACGCACACCGCGCCCACTTCGCTCACCGTCCCGCGCCGCGCGGGGTTGGAGATGTGCACCTCCACCACCGGGAACTTCACCTGCGAGATCGCCGCGTTCAGCGCCGGATAGCCGCGCGTGAACCCGGCGGGGTTGATGATCGCGCCATCGAAGTTCGCGTCATGCGCCGCATACAGCTTGTCGATCACAGCGCCCTCGGAGTTGGAATGGAAAATCTCCACCGCCACGCCCAGCTCGGCCGCGAAGCCGCGGATCTTCTCGTCGTATTCCGGCAGCAGCATCGGCCCGAAGGTCTCGATCATCGTCTTGCCGCGCATGTCCATGCCCGCGCCGTGCAGTACCAGAATCCGCTTCATCGTCATTCCTTTCCGTCGTACGGCCAGCCATCGGCCTTGAGGATCTCGCCCGCCAGATAAAGGCTGCCACAGATCAGCACCCGCGCCGGCGGCCCGGCCGGCAACGCGGCCAGCGCATCGCTCACCGTCGGCCCCGGCCGCGCCCGCCCTTGGGACGCCTCCACGATCGCCTCCACCGGCAACGCCGAATACTGCCCGGGCTCTGAAACCGCCCATACGCTGGCAGCGAGGTCCAGCAACGGCGCCAGGAACTCCCGCGTATCCTTCGCCTTCTTCATCCCGACCACGAGATGCACCGGCTTGTCCGCCCAGGCCCCGCGCAACTGCTCGGCAATCGCCAGCCCGCCGCCGGGATTGTGCCCGCCATCCAGCCACAGCTCCCCCCCCGCCGGCACCTGCGCTGCGAGCCGT
>JAIXTK010000486.1 GCA_027483995.1 Acetobacteraceae bacterium | reverse complement strand
CCATCACGTGGCCGGTGCAGTAGGCGCCGGCGTCGCTGGCCAGGTAGATCACGGCGCCGTCGAGTTCGTGGGCTTGGCCCCAGCGCCGCAGCGCGGTGCGTTCGGCAAAGCGGGCGCGCTGTACGGGATCGGCGCGGAGCGCATTGGTCATGTTGTCCGGCGTCATCATGTAGCCGGGCGCGATGGCGTTGACCGTCACGCCGTGCGGCCCCCATTCAACGGCGAGCGCCCGCGTCATGCCTTCCAGGCCCGCCTTTGCGGCGCAATAGCTGGCATTGGCTTCCCGGGCGATATGGGCGTTCACGGAGGAGATGTTGATGATCCGCCCCCAGCCGCGCTGGATCATCCCCACGGAGGATTTGCGGGCCAGGCGGAAGCAGGCGTTCAGGTCCACCTCGATGATATCGGCCCAGTCCTCGTTGGTGCTTTCGCTGCCAGTCTTGCCGTTCCCGTAGCCGGCATTGTTGATCAGGATATCGAGGTGGCCGAGTTCGGCCTCGATCCGCTCGATCGCGGCATCGGCCGCCTTGATGTCGGTGGTGTCGAAGGCCATTGCGGTGGCCGGCCGCCCGGCGGCTTTCAGGGCCGCCATGGTGGCTTCGATACCGGCCTCGTTGCGCCCGTTCACCACCACATGGGCACCGGCGTCCGCCAACCCCAGCGCCATGGCGCGCCCAAGCCCGCGGGAGGCACCGGTCACCAGCGCCACCTTGCCGTCCAGCGAAAACAGCTTGCTCATCCCAGTTCCCCTGTGCCGATGGCGAACTCTGCCACCGGCACCGGCTTGCGGGAACCCTGCCCGCCGGGGGGCGTCAGCCGGCGGCGATCTTGTCCTGCGTGCGCAGCTCGAAGTCGCTGGCGTCGTGCCGCTCATGCAGCTGCTCGGCGGGGTTGCCGCTCATCCGGTTCACGATCCGCCCGCGCTTCACCGCCGGCCGCGCCGCCAGCTGGTCGGCCCAGCGGATGACGTTCTTGTACTCGTGCACCGAAAGGAACTCGGCCGCGCCATACAGCAGCCCCTTGGCCATGCCGCCGTACCAGGGCCAGATCGCCATGTCGGCGATGGTGTAGTCGGCCCCGGCCACGTATTCGCTTTCGGCCAGCCGGCGGTCCAGCACGTCCATCTGCCGCTTGGTCTCCATCGCGTAGCGGTCGATGGCGTATTCGAACTTGGCCGGCGCATAGGCATAGAAATGCCCGAACCCGCCGCCCACGAAGGGCGCGCTGCCCATCTGCCAGAACAGCCAGGAGAGGCACTCGGCCCGCGCGCCCGGCGCCGTCGGCAGGAAGGCGCCGAACTTCTCGGCCAGGTGCACCAGCATCGCGCCGGATTCGAAGATGCGGATCGGCGTGGGCCCGCTGCGATCGATCATCGCGGGAATCTTGGAATTCGGGTTCGCCCCCACGAAGCCGCTGCCGAACTGCTCGCCGGCGCCGATCTTCACCAGCCAGGCGTCGTATTCAGCGCCAGTGTGGCCGGCGGCCAGCAGCTCCTCCAGCAGGATCGTCACCTTCTGGCCGTTCGGCGTGCCGAGCGAATAGAGCTGGATCGGATGCTTGCCGACCGGCAGCTCCTTCTCATGCGTGGCACCTGCGATCGGGCGGTTGATGTTGGCGAACTGGCCGCCATTGCCCTTGTTCCAGGTCCAGACCTTGGGCGGGGTGTAGCTGTCGCTCATGGGTACGCTCCGTTGCTGCGCATCTATACCGCACCGCGCAGCAGCGCCCCATAGCCCTGCACCGCCGGCCGCACCCCGGCCCGGCGCAGCCCATGCCACAGGCTCGCCTGGTTGGCGGTGACCACGGGCCGGCCGAGATCCTGCTCCAACGCCTCGATCAGCCCCACGCAGCGGAACCCGGTGCCGGCGAGCAGCACCCCATCCGCCTCATCCGGGCACGCCGCCCGCACCTGCTCATACAGCGGCGCGATCTGCTGGGCGAAGCCCATGCCGTGGCCATACAGATCCCCCGGCGGCAGATCCCGCCAGCCCGGCCCGGGATCGTAGCGGATGGTGCGCACCGGGGCGGCGCCGCGCGCGGCGAGGTACCCGGCCGCCTGGTCCAGGAAGGGCAGGCCGAACCACGGCGGCAGCACCAGCAGCGGGGGCGAGACGCCCATCGCCCGCAATGCCGCCAGGCAATCGATCCCGTTGGTGGATACCGCCACGCCAGGCAGCAGCGCCGAAAGCGCCGCCACCACCGCCTCGTCCCACCCGTCCCCGCCCAGGATGGAGCTGGAGCTGTGGCCCATCACCACCGCCTGCAGCTTCATCGTGGCGAACTGCTTCGCCCCGCGCACCACGTCCTCCGCCAACGCGACCGCGCTGCGATCGGCGTTCCAGGCGGCCCACGGCGTCGGCGCCGTGACGCGGGCGGCATGGATGGAAACGCCCTCGGGCGCCATCGCCCACCATTCCGCCTCCGGCACCGCCTCGTTGCCGACGATGAACATGCCGATCCTGGCCCGCCAGCCCCAATTATCCGCCTGCATTCCCGCCTCCTTGTCTGCCCGCCATTGGCGCGCCTTGGGGCCGTGCTGCCAAGCCCTGGCGGGTTGACTTGGCCCGCGTTTGCACGGACATGTCCCGCCACCACGCGGCGGCGTGCGGCCGGGAATTTGCCTTTCGTCAACCACCGCCTGCAAGGCTTGCCGCGCCGCCCATCCCGCTGCCCGAGCGAGTGCCCCTTCCCCATGCCGAGCCTGCCACCGCATTTGAAGCGCCTGGAAGCCGAGGCCATCGGCATTCTCCGCGAAACCGCTGCCAGTTTCCGCAATCCCGTGCTGCTGTATTCCATCGGCAAGGACAGCTCGGTGGTGCTGCACCTCGCGCAGAAGGCCTTCGCGCCCGGCAAGCTGCCCTTCCCGTTGCTGCACATCGCCACCGGCTGGGACTTCCGCGCCATGCTGGAATTCCGCGACCGGCGCGCGGCCGAGATCGGCGCGCGGCTGATCGTGCACACGAATCCGGACGGCCTGGCCCAGGGCATCGGCCCGCTGAGCCATGGCAGCCAGGTTCACATGAACGTGATGGGCACCGAGGCGCTGAAGCAGGCGCTGAACCAGCACGGCTTCGATGCCGCCCTCGGCGGTGCCCGGCGCGACGAGGAGAAGTCCCGCGCCAAGGAACGCGTGTTCAGCCACCGCGCCCCTGGCCATGTGTGGGAACCGCGTGGCCAGCGGCCGGAGCTGTGGGGCCTCTACAACACCCGCATCGGGCCCGGCGAGACCATGCGCGTGTTCCCGCTCTCCAACTGGACCGAGTTCGACGTGTGGGACTACATCGCCGCCGAGGCCATCCCGGTGGTGCCGCTGTATTTCGCCGCCCTGCGGCCGACCCTGCGCCGCTCCGGCGCCATGATCATGCGCGACGACGAGCGCATGCCGCTCGAGCCCGGCGAAGCAATCGAGATGAAATGGGTGCGCTTCCGCACCATGGGCGACTGGCCGCTGACCGGCGCGCATGAAAGCCGGGCAGAGACGATGGACCAGGTGCTGGAGGAGCTGCGCGCTAGCCGCGTCAGCGAACGCCACGGCCGCCTGATCGACAACGACCAGGAAGCCTCCATGGAACGCAAGAAGCGGGAGGGCTACTTCTGATGGACGCCATCCCCCCGGCTTCGGAAATGGCCGCCAATCGCGGCCTGCTGCGCATGCTCACCTGCGGCTCCGTGGACGACGGCAAGTCCACCCTGATCGGCCGCCTGCTCTACGACGCCCAGCTCATTGCCGAGGACACGCTGGCCGCCATCACCCGCGACAGCCGCAAGCACGGCACGGTGGGCGAGGAGGTGGACCTCGCTTTGCTGGTGGACGGGCTGGAGGCGGAGCGCCAGCAGGGCATCACCATCGATGTCGCCTATCGCTTCTTCACCACCGGCAGCCGCAGCTTCATCGTGGCGGACTGCCCGGGGCACGAGCAATACACCCGCAACATGGCCACGGGGGCATCCAACTCGGAGCTGGCGATCATCCTGGTGGATGCCCGCAAGGGGCTGCTGACGCAGACGCGCCGCCACTCCTTCATCTGCTCCCTGCTCGGCATCCGCCACGTGGTGCTGGCGGTGAACAAGATCGACCTGGTGGAGTTCGACCAGGCGGTGTTCGACCGCATCGTGGCAGAATACCACGGCTTCGCCGCCGCCTTCGGCTTTCGCACCCTGGCCGCCATCCCGCTCTCCGGCCGCTTTGGCGACAACGTGACGCAGCGCTCCCCGCGCACGCCGTGGTACCTGGGGCCGACGCTGATCGAGCACCTGGAAGCGGTGGACGTGGACGAGGATGCCGAGGCGCTGCCCTTCCGCTTCCCGGTGCAGTGGGTGAACCGCCCCAACCTCGATTTCCGCGGCTATGCCGGCACCGTGGCCAGCGGGCGCATCGCGCTGGGCGAGCCCGTGGTGGTGGCGGCCTCTGGCGTGACCAGCCAGATCACCCGCATCCTGGGCCCCGACGGCGACCAGCCCGCCGCCGCCGCGGGCGAGGCCGTGACGCTCTGCCTGGCGCAGGAGATCGACATCGCCCGCGGCGACATGCTGGCCCCACCGGCGCAGCGCCCTTCGGTGGCGGACCAGTTCGCCGCGCATATCCTGTGGATGGACGAGGAGAAGCTGCTGCCCGGCCGGCAATACCTGTTGCGCATGGGCCATGCCTGGACCACGGCGAGCATCACCGCCATCAAGCACCGCATCGACGTGACCACGCTGGGCCAGCAGCCGGCCACCAGCCTGGCGCTGAACGAGATCGCGGTGTGCAACCTTTCCACCGCGCAGAAACTGGCCTTCGACCCCTATGGCGAGAACCGCCTGACCGGCGCCTTCATCCTGGTGGACCGCACCAGCAACCGCACCGTGGGCTGCGGCATGGTGCAATTCCCGCTGCGCCGCGCCACCAACATCCACCAGGAAGCCTATCTGGTGGACAAGGCCGCCCGCGCCGCCGCCAAGGGCCAGCGCCCGATGGTGCTGTGGTTCACCGGGCTGTCCGGCTCCGGCAAATCCACCGTGGCCAAGCGGGTGGAGGAGGTGCTGCACGCCGCCGGGCGGCACACCTATTCGCTGGACGGCGACAATCTGCGCCACGGCCTCAACCGCGATCTCGGCTTCACCCCGCAGGACCGGGTGGAGAACATCCGCCGCGTGGGCGAGGTGGCCAAGCTGATGGTGGATGCAGGGCTGATTGTGCTGGCCAGCTTCATCTCCCCCTACCGCGCCGAGCGCCAGATGGTGCGCGACCTGCTGGCGCCCGGGGAGTTCGTGGAGATCTTCGTGGACACCTCGCTGGAGGTGTGCGCGGCACGCGACGTGAAGGGGCTGTATGCCAAGGCGATGCGCGGCGAGATCGCCAACTTCACCGGCGTGAGCAGCCCCTACGAGGCGCCGGAGGCCGCCGAACTGGTGCTGGATGGCGGCGGCGTGGCGCCCGAGGACCTGGCGCAGCAGGTGCTGGACCTGGTGGAGCGCTTCCAGGCCGGGTGAACCCCGGCCTCAGGCGGCTTCGCAGCGGATGTTGAGCAGCGCGGCGCCCAGCCGGCGCCGGTCGGGCGAACCAGCCGTGATCGCTGCCACCGGCGCGGCATAGGGCTGCACGACCGTGAGCTCCATCGGCCCGGCATGGGGCGGGATCGCGGCCAGGGTGAACTGCATGTTGCTGGGGGCCTGGAACTGGCTGGCAGGCCAGTTCGCACCATCGATCTGGAATTTCATCTCCCGCAGCGGGTAGTGCGGCACGATCCCGTAGATCGCCACCGTGAGCGACAGCGGCACCGCCGACGGAGCCAGGTGGATGCGGCCGCGGCCGCTATCCCCGACCCAGCACAGCTTACTGCTGGGCTCGAACAGTTCGAAGCCCTGCCGCCCCGGGATCTGCATCGGCGAGTATTGCTGGCCCGGATGCGGATCGAACAGCGTGCGCCGGTCGAAGCCATCGCCCAGCGCGTAGCTGGCCGGGGGCAGCCCCTTGGGCAGGCGCTTCATCACCATATGGAATAGCGCAAGGTCGATCGAGTTGGCCTCGATCAGGGCGCGGATATCCTCCAGCGACACTTCGCCGCCACGTTCGGTGGTGAAGTTCTCCATGCCGATATCGAGCTCGTAGGGAACACGCAGGCGGCGCTGCAGCATGCGCAGGGCGCCGGGCATGTCTTCCACCGTGCCAACGGTCTGGCGCTCCAGTGCTGCGGCGCACTCCTCCACCACGCCGGCAGGCGGCAGGGGCTCCCAGAACTCATCGGATGCCGGATCGGCGAAGCGGCGGTCGCGGCTGAAGAAACGGGCCATGCCGTTGCGCACCTGGCCATAGACCTCCGAATTGCGGGAGGCGAGCATGTCGGCGATGGTGACCTTGTCGCCCAACCCCATGCGGGCCCGGTCGGCAGGGGGTTGCTGTTCCAGGAAGCGGCGCAGGGAAAGCAGGCGGGCGATCGGCTCACGCAGGATGGTGAACTCGGTGCCGCAGCCGCCCTCTGGCACCGTGTGCAACGGGATGTGGCCAGACACGAGCGACAGCACGTCACCGCGCGCCTGCAGCACGCTGGAGAACAGCTCCTGGAAGCCTTCGCCCACATCGCGGAACCGATAGCACTGTCCGTCGCCATAGATGTTGGCGAGCGTGGTGGTGAGGGAGGTGCCGGCCGTTTTAGGCAGGTGGCGGAAGAAGACGACGTTCCCAGTAACATTCTTAGACATAGCTACCGCGCTTCATATGGGTTCAATAGCATCAGTGGACAAACCTCGCATGAGAAAGTGTTATAACAGGGTAGTAAATTTCGCGCTACCCACCGGAGGCGACGGACTTACCAGCCCCGGCTCAATTAGTCCTTGGACAAACGGCAAAACCGAAATCCAGAAATGAACTATGTGTCATTGATGAGCTTTGACAGCACCACCACTTTCTCCATTCTGGACGTTCTGTGAGATTATATACCGACCGCCATCGATGCGACCGAAATTCTGCGGCTCACCTGCATTCTCACGAAAAGGCTCTACCCAATAATCCATATTCCCCGCATCAAAATAAGAATCAAAATCATTGAGTTTAATGCCGAAAAACAAATGCATCATGTTCCCGTAATAAACCGATGCTATTCCGAATTTTTTATACACATAATCCAAAATTGGAATTCCATAGCAACCACAGGAGGCTATCGCCACATCAAAATGACTCTTGTTCACAGCCTCGTCGATGTTCCTGCACATCCTTCCAAATGTTTCCATCCAAGATCTATGCGGACGGTTAGGATAAGTTGAAATGTAGGCCGGGAGGCCAACTAACTGAAAATCAGGAACCACTCGATTCTTCCAGATCTTCTTTATACGCCCCGTTGCAACAGCCTCTTCGCACGCCTCCGAAAATGGGCTAACCATAAGCACTTTCTTGCCCGCTAATTGATTGTAAAACTCATCAATTGATCCGAATATCGCTCGAGGACTCCCACGAAACGTCAATCCAGCTTCGAAAGCTGCCATTCTCGCAACATGGGAATGCATCGCATAGTCCCACCTCATGTAGATTTCATGAGATCCAAACAGTCCAGAAATATACCTATTACACCAAGCATGAAGATCGGAAATTAAATCTTCTTTTGTCTCCGCATAAAATCCAGCATTCGTTATAAGTTGCCGAATTGCAAAGCTATGATCTCCCACAACCTCATCGCTAGACGTATTATTTTTATACATAAATTCTTCAGAATTTATGTTCTGCGCGATCTCGGCACAAATATCTGGAATCTCTGAGGGGTATCGGAGAATTGTCCGTACAGCACGCAACTCCACATTCCCCGGCCGCGCATAAAATTTCGGACCTGAATTGAGATCGATCGGCAAAAAATCCGAACGGCCAATCAAATTCTGCGACAAGTGCATACGGCAAAAATAGTGAAACAAGGCCAAATGATAATGGGTACGAATGGCCACATCACAACTGAATATATTGTTTAAATATACATCTACAGATGTCCAGTGGATACGAAATTCTATACCAGCGTGGTGTTTTTTTATCGATTTTACAATATAATCAATGTATATATGTGCTGCAGTATCAATATCATGGAAAAATGATACGTTTATATATATGTCTCCATCAGGGGATCGCACAAAATGATCTGCCAATGGATCCTGACGCAGAAAAACAACAATAGATTTCTCTCGAAACTTCCCGATCTGTACCTTAGAGTAATTCTCAACAAAACCCTTGCCCCCAAAAACTTTTTCGGGGTTCACACCTTCTTCCATCATGTCACGGGAAGTTTCTTCGCTCCACATTCTGAACAACTCTCGATACAACATGGACTATGGGCTTCCTTGGCGACAGCTTAGCGTAGGCGAGGAAACTAACGCGCAAAACAACTCACCCAAGCACTTAGAGTATAGCTCAACCCGCTATCTTCATCAACCATGAGTCCCGGCCAACGAATAACGAATAGTAAAAATTTCCTTACACACGCATCTACTGCCACTTCCAGCCCTTCGCAAGTAACGGATCGCAATCAGTCGAAAGTGTCCGGAGGACGCAGCCGATCTCCATCTATGCAGCTTCGTAGGACGGTTGCCACCCTAGCGGGTTGAACAAATTTTTTCCTTCGGGCGTGTAATCGAAGAATTCGATACTCAGCTGCAGGCACGCATAGACAACGATGGTACGCGAAGGGTAGCCGCAAAGATTGATCAGCTAGGGGTCCGCGCGCAGTTCCGGGATGTCACTTCTTGGTAATTTTATCCTAACTCTTTCACGCTCTCGTAAGTCACGATCGCCACATCTCTTAGCGAGCGCGAGGCACTTGATCGCGCACATAGATCGACGTGATGAACGCCTGTGAAACCATCCTGTAGCCAAGGGGACGCAGAAAATGAAAAATTTCTGTATTCGGGGCATTCAACAAGGACATACCGTGATCCTCTACCAGCAGGAAGAACGGCGCGAAACGGGTCCAGTCATTCGAACGCAGAACCTTTAGGTCAAATCCCTCGACATCGACCGACATAAGGTCGATCTGCTGGTCAGCGGGGACAGTTTCCGCGAGGATGT
>JAIXTK010000225.1 GCA_027483995.1 Acetobacteraceae bacterium | reverse complement strand
CTTGGGGGCGGTGCTTCAGGGCGTTCGGGGGTGGCGGGTCCGCTTTGCGACCCGCCCTACGCGGGAGGCGTTGTTGGGATGGGTGGGGGTGGCTTAGGGTTGGGGGAATGAAACTTGGGGGCTGGGATGTCTGCGATCTTGGATGCGGGGTTGGTTGAGGCTTACGACCGGGATGGGGCGGTGGTGGTTCGGGGGGCGTTTGCGCCGCATTGGGTGGAGTTGCTGGCCGCCGGGGTGGAGCGGAATTTGCGGGAGCCGGGGCCGTTCGGGAAGCGGTATACGCCGGAGGGGAAGCCGGGGATGTTTTTTGGGGATTACTGTTCCTGGCAGCGGATTTCGGAATATGAGGCGTTCCTGCGGCATTCGCCGGCCGCCGCCATTGCGGGGGCGTTGATGCGGAGTGGGAAGGTGAACCTGTTCCATGAGCATGTGCTGGTGAAGGAGCCGGGGACGGAGGAGCCGACGCCTTGGCACAATGACCAGCCGTATTGGACGGTGGAGGGGTGGCAGGTTTGCTCGTTGTGGATTCCGCTTGATCCCGTGAAGCGGGAGAACGGGGTGGAGTATGTGGCGGGCTCCCATCGGAAGGGCGAGTGGTTCAAGCCGAAGCGGTTCGTGGATAGTGGGGACCATCCTTCGGATGATCCGCGGTTTCTGCCGGTGCCGGATGTGACGGGGAACCGGGGGGCGTATGAGCTTTTGGGGTGGGATCTGGAGCCCGGGGATTGCGTGGCGTTCCATGGGCTGACGCTGCATGGGGCGCCGGGGAACCGGAGTGGGGCGGTGCGGCGGCGGGCGGTTTCGGCGCGGTGGACCGGGGATGATGCGGTGTTCACGCGGCGGACGGGGATTGAGAGCCCGCCGGCGCCGGTGAATGCGCCGGCGCATGGGGCGGCGATGGATAGTGAGGTTTTTCCGGTGGTTTGGCGGGCCTAGACCCCACTTGATACCTCACCTCTAGCGGCCATCCGACGGCGCTTTTCTGCGCTCCGGTGCTCACGGCCACGCGTTATCTGTCCCTTGGGCCGCTCCGCTCCGGTGCTCGAAAACCACCGCCGGGCGGGGCGGCCAAGGGGCCGCCTCTGACTCGCCAGAGCGAGGTCTCAAGCAGGGTCTTGGGTTGGTGTTGTGGCACGAAGAGCCCCCCTCCGGCTCCCCCCGCCCAAGCGCGAGGGGAGAGAAGCAAGAGGGTATGGGGGTCTGGGGCCTCAGGCCCCAGCGGGGTCGAGGGGCAGGGCCCCTCGCCTTTGCTTACGCGCCGAGTTTCTCGAGGATTTCGGCGTGGGTTTTGCGGACGACGTGGCGTTTTACTTTTTGGGTGGCGGTGAGCATGCCGTTGTCGATGGTGAAGGGGGCGACGACGGCGTGGCGCTTGATGCGTTCGGTGACGGTGAGGCGTTTGTTGACTAAGTCGACCGCGGCGGCGACGGCGACGTCGTCGTAGCCTTCGGCGGGGACGACGAGGGCGGAGAGGGCGGATTTACCGTCGCCGTAGACGACGGCCTGGGCGATGGCGGGTTGGTTGGCGAGCATGCCTTCGACGCGGGCGGGGCTGATGTTGTCGCCGCCGGCCAGGACGATGATGTCTTTCTTGCGATCGGTGATGCGCAGGTAGCCATCGGATTCCACCACGCCGATGTCGCCGGTGTGGAGCCAGCCGTCGCGGATGGCCGCCGCGGTTTCCTCGGGGCGGCCCCAGTAGCCGTCCATCACCAGGTCGCCGCGGACGCAGATTTCGCCGTCATCGGCGATGCGCAGGTCGACGCCTTCGAGCTGGGGGCCGACGGTTTCGATGCGGATGCGCATCGGGGGTGTTGCGGAGATGACGGGGCCGGCCTCGGTCTGGCCGTAGCCCTGGACGAGGCGCAGGCCGAGGGCGAGGTAGAATTTCCCGACCTCGGGGTCGAGCCGGGCGCCGCCGGAGATGGCCAGGCGGACGTGGCCGCCGAAGCGTTCGGCGACCTTGGCGCGGACGAGCTTGTCCAGCAGCTTGTCGAGCAGCCATTCGTGGGGGAGGAGGCGCTGGCCCTCGATGCGCTTGAGGCCGAGGGACAGCGCGAGGTTGAAGAGGCGGGCCTTCATCGGGGGGGCGGCGCGGACGCCTTGCAGCACGCGGGCGCGGATCACCTCCAGCACGCGGGGGACCATGGTCATGATGGTGGGCTTCACGATGACCATGTCGGCGGCAAGGTGTTCCATGCCGCGGCTGTAGGCGACCTCGGCGCCGATGGAGAGCATGAAGAACTGGCCGGCGGTGTGCTCGTAGGAGTGCGAGAGGGGGAGGTAGGAGAGGTAGACGTCGTCTTGCAGGCCGACGGTTTGCAGCAGCTTGTACGCGCCGCGGCAGTTGGAGAGGATGGCGCGGTGGGGGAGCATGACGCCCTTGGGCGCGCCGCCGGTGCCGGAGGTGTAGATGAGGCAGGCCAGGGCGGTGTTGGGGATGAGGGCGGCTTCGGCTTCGATATCGTCGGGCGGGGTGGTGTCGGCATCGAGCTCGGCGAAGCGGGCGATGCGGGTTTGGGGGTGGGCGTAGCCGGGGGAGGGCTCGTCCAGCATGACCAGGAGTTCGAGGGGCTCGACGGCCTGGGGGTGGGTGCTGGCGGCGTAGGCGGCGACGATGCGGTTGGCGAGATCCTGGGTGGAAACGATGGCGGCCCGCGCCCCGCAGTCGCGCAGCACGTGGGCGTAATCCTCCACCGTGTAGGTGGTGTAGGTGGGCACGGGGACGGCGCGGATGGCCAGCAGCGCGGTCTCGGCGATGGGGTATTCGTGGCGGTTCTCGGAGACGACCAGCACGCGGTCTCCGGCCGAGACGCCGGCGGCGCGCAGGTTGCGGGCGACGGAGGCCGCGCGGCGGGCGAAACTGGCCCAGTCCACCGAGTGCCAGGTGCCATCCTGGTGGTAGCGCAGCATGGGGCGGGTGGGGGCCTGGCGGGCGCGGGCGAACATCATGGCGGCGAGGTTCGGCCAGGTGGGGTAGGTGGGCTCGCGGAACGGCGTCACGGTTCGTCTCCCTGAGGCCGTGCCGCTTGGGTGGGCGCGTGCCTGTGCGACTTGTGGATATACAATCGCATCGGCGTGCGCCAAGGGGCGGGGTGGTTTTTGCGGTGGGCTTTGCCGTTTGGGGCGAAGTGCCTACATGCAGGGAACGCTGTTGTTGCAGGATACGCCCCATGCCCGATGGAACCGCCGGCGAGCTTCCCTCCTGGGATCTTCGCGACCTCTACCCCGCGCCTGACTCGGCTGAGCTGGAGGCTGACCTGGCGCGGGCGCTGGCCGATGCGCAGGCCTTCGAGGCGCAGCATGCCGGGCGGCTGGCGGCGCTGGGTGGGGCGGCGCTGGGGGCGGCGATCGCGGAGTATGAGCGGATCGAGGAGGTGCTGGGGCGGGTGATGAGCTACGCCCAGCTGCTGTTCGCGGGGGATTCGACCGATCCGGCGGTGGGGAAGTTCTACCAGTCCATGACCGAGCGGGTGACGGGGATTTCCAGCCACCTGATCTTCTTCACGCTGGAGATGAACCGGCTGGACGAGGCGGCGCTGGAGGGCAAGCTGGCGGACCCGGCGGCGGGGAAGTGGCGGCCTTGGTTGCGGGATTTGCGCGTGTTCCGGCCGCATCAGCTGGACGATGCGCTGGAGAAGCTGCTGCACGACAAGGAGGTGACGGGGCGGGGGGCTTGGTCACGGCTGTTCGACGAGACGGTGGCGGGGATGAAGGTGCGCGTCGGCGACGAGGAGCTGACCGTTTCCGCCGCGTTGAACAAGCTTTCGGACAGTGACCGGAGCGTGCGTGAGGCGGCGGGCAAGGGGGTTGGGGCGGCGTTCGGGGAACGGGAAAAACTGTTCTCGCTGATCACGAATACCTTGGCCAAGGACAAGGAGATTCTCGACACCTGGCGGAAGTATCCGCGGCCGGGGTCGGGGCGGAACCGTGGCAACATGGTTGAGGACGAGGTGGTGGATGCCCTGGTGACGGCGGTGGTGGCGGATTTTCCGCGGCTGTCGCACCGGTATTACGCGATGAAGGCGAAGTGGCTGGGGCTGGAGAAGCTGCAGCATTGGGACCGGAACGCGCCGCTGCCGGGGGATGATGACCGGGTGATCCCGTGGGACGAGGCCAAGACCCAGGTGCTCGGCGCGTATGGGGCGTTTTCGGGCGAGTTGGCGTCGGTGGGCGGGGAGTTCTTTTCCAAGCCGTGGATCGATGCCGGGTTGCGGCCGGGCAAGGCGGGCGGTGCGTTCGCGCACCCGACGGTCCCTGCCGCGCACCCGTATCTGCTGCTGAACTACCACGGCAAGACGCGCGACGTGATGACGCTGGCGCATGAGCTCGGCCATGGGGTGCACCAGGTGCTGGCGGCGCGGAACGGCTATCTGATGTCGTCCACCCCGCTGACGCTGGCGGAGACGGCGAGCGTGTTCGGGGAGATGCTGACCTTCCGGGCGCTGCTGGATGCGGAGACAGACCCGGCGCGGCGGCGGATCATGCTGGCGGGCAAGGTGGAGGACATGCTGAACACGGTGGTGCGCCAGGTGGCGTTCTACCGGTTCGAGACGCTGCTGCACGATGAGCGGCGGCAGGGCGAGATCGTGCCGGAGCGGATCGGGGAGATCTGGCTGCAGGTGCAGACGGAGAGCCTGGGGCCGGTGTTCGAGTTCGCGCCGGAATACCGGGTGTTCTGGAGCTATATCCCGCATTTCATCCACTCGCCGTTCTATGTGTATGCCTATGCGTTCGGGGATTGCCTGGTGAATGCGCTGTATT
>JAIXTK010000312.1 GCA_027483995.1 Acetobacteraceae bacterium | reverse complement strand
GATGTGCAGGTGGCCGAGATCATCCAGGCGATGGCGGCCGAAGCCGGGTTCGATGTGAAGGTGCGCAGCGGCGAGAGCGTTTCCAACATCCAGGCGATGGGGCGCGGGGAGTATCAGGCGGGGATCCACAACTGGTCCGGCCGGGCCGATCCGGACCTGAACATCTCGATCTACATCGCGGCCGACAGTTTTCAGAACTGGGGCAAATACAACAGCCCGGCCTTCGAGATGGCGCTGGGGCGCGCGCGGGCGGAGACGGACCCGGTGCGGCGCGCGGCGGCGTATCAGGACGTGACCACGATCTACAACACCGACAAGCCGATGATCCCGCTGTACAACACGACCTGGCTGTTCGCGATGGCGTCGCGGGTGTCCGGCTTCGTGGCGGTGCCGGATGGGTTGATCCGCATCCAGGGCATGAAGGTGGAATAGCGTGGCGGTGTTTCGGCTGGGCTTGGCGGGCGGCGGGCGGATGGGGCGGTTCCACATGGAATCGCTTCTCGCCGGCGGGGATGTGCGGGTGGTTTCGGTGGCGGAACCCTCCGCGGCGGCGCGGGCGGAGATCGAGGGGCCCGGCCTTGCCGTGCACGCCACGATCGGCGCGATGCTGGCGGCCGGGGGCATCGATGGCGTTCTGGTGGCGGTGCCGAGCCCACTGCATGTGGGCGTGGTGCGCGAGATCGCCGATCGCGGCCTGCCGATTTTGTGCGAGAAGCCCTGCGGCGTGACAGCGGCGATGGCGCAGGAGGCGCTGGGGATCGCCGAGGCCGCCGGGGTGGTGCTACAGATCGCCTATTGGCGGCGCTTCGTGCCTTCGTTGCAGGCGCTGCGGGCCAGGATCGCTTCCGGGGCGCTGGGCGGGCTGTATCACCTGGATGCGCAGCAATGGGATGGTGAGCCCCCGGCGGCGGCGTTCCGGGCGACCTCCGGCGGCGTTTACGTGGACATGATGGTGCACGAGCTGGACCAGATCCGCTGGCTCTCCGGCCAGGATTACGTGGAGGTGCGCGCGCTGGCCTCCCGCGTGGAGGAGGAGCCGGTGCCGGGGGATGCGGAGTGCGCAACGGCACTGTTCCGGCTGTCCGGCGGCACCACGGCGACGGCAACGGCGGGGCGGCGCTATCCCGGTGGGGATTCCATCCGCGTGATGGCCTATGGCACGCGCGATGCCGCCGACCTGCTGGTGCACCGGCCGAGCGAGGGCGTGGATGTGATCCCGGAGGCGTTGCGGCGCCAGGCGGCGGGGTTCGCGGCCCGGGTGGGAGGTGCCGAGGGCACTGGCGGGGCAACGGCGGCAGATGCGGTGGCGGCGTTGGCGGCGGCGGAAGCGGCCACCCCTGCCCTTTCAGGATAGATGATGATGCAGTCTGGTGTTGTGCGGATCGGGATCAACCCGATCACCTGGACGAATGACGACATGCCGGAGCTGGGCGGGGATATCCCGCTCGACACCTGCCTCGCCGAGACGAAGCAGGCGGGCTATGCCGGCACGGAAATGGGCGGGCGCTTCCCCAAGACGGCCTCGGCGTTGCGGCCGATACTGGCGGGGCATGGGCTGGAACTGGTCTCCGGCTGGTTCGACGGGCGCATCCTGGAGCGGGAGCTGGCGGCGGAGTGGGACGCGATCCTGCCGCACCTCACCCTGCTGCGCGACATGGGCTGCCGGCACGTGGTGTATGCCGACGTGACCGGCGGCAAGCACGGCGATATCGATCGCAAGCTGTCTGACCGCCCGAAGCTCTCCGGTGAGGACTGGCCGGAATACGGCCGCAAGGTGACGGAGCTGGCCGAGCGGATGGCCGCGTTTGGCGTGGGCATGGCCTTTCATCACCACATGGGCACGATCGTGCAGACGGAGCCCGAGATCGACGCGCTGATGCTGCATACCGGAGCGGCGGCGGGGCTGCTGTTCGACAGCGGTCACTGCCTCTTCGCTGGCGCCGACCCGCTTGCCGTGCTGACGCGCCATGTGGAACGGGTGGTGCACGTGCACTGCAAGGACCTGCGCCCCGCGGTGATGGACAAGGCCATCGGCTTCGACTGGAGCTTCATGCGTGCGGTGCTGAAGGGCGTCT
Organism: Acetobacteraceae bacterium; assembly: GCA_027483995.1. Classification (GTDB taxonomy): domain Bacteria; phylum Pseudomonadota; class Alphaproteobacteria; order Acetobacterales; family Acetobacteraceae; genus CAMDGX01. The sequence continues at coordinate 10,138 of JAIXTK010000312.1, read as the reverse complement.
ACACCGTGCCCGGCGACGGCTGCATCGAGTTCATGCCGCTGCTGGAGACGCTGCGGGACGCGGATTATGGCGGCTGGCTGGTGGTGGAGGCGGAACAGGACCCGCGTATCGCGCATCCGCTGACCTATGCGCGGATGGGGTTCGGGTATCTGGCCTCGGCGGCGGAGGAGGCGGGGTTCGAGGTGGAGGAGTAGGGGGCGCTGGTAGCTCCTTATGGTTGGGAGGGCATTCGGGCAGATGGCCATGGCTGTGGATGAACAACTGCCCGTGACCGTGCCGGCCGAATTGGCACAGGCCATTCGTGTGGCCGTGGCCCATGGCGACTACGCCTCCAGCAACGAGGTAGCGCGTGATGCACTGGCCGAATGGGCACGACAGCGCGAAACCCAGGCACAGGAGCGTGCGGCGTTGAAGGCCGATATCGACCGCGGCCTGGACGATCTTGCGGCTGGTCGGGTGATTGAGTTCGCCCCCGAGCGGATCGCGGCGCGCGGGAGGCAGGTCTTGCAGCGCCGCTCCCGCTGAGGCTGACGGAGACCGCCGAAGCCGACCTCGCCGACATCTGGGCCTACCTGGCGCAGGAGGCGTCGCAGGAGATCGCGAGCCGGTTGGTGGCGGCGCTTTGGCAGAGCCTCCTGCCGATTCAGCATTCTCCGCAGGCCGGCGCGTTGCGGGCGACACTGGGAGCGGGTCTGCGCGTCGTGTTTCACGACCGCGACGCCATGTCCTACCGGCCCGTGCCGACCGAGGTCGTTGTGATCCGGGTGCGCCACGGCGCGCGGGATGCGCGCGCCGTGGCCGAACGGGGCGGGTTCGAGGGCTGAGCTACAGCCCCAAGCGATAAAACCGGTTCGCCGCCCCGAAGAACAGGTCGTTCTTCTCGCTCGCACTGGCACCCTTCGCCAGGATTTTGCAGGCGTTCCAGAATACCTGGTACGAGTAGCTCCCCTTATCCACCGGGAAGTTGCTTTCGAACATCGAACGCGACGGCCCGAAGGCTTCGATGCAGGTTTCCATCCAGGGCTTCCACGCGGCGGCGAGGGTTTCGCTGGAGGGCGGCTCCGCCTTCTCGTGGAAGTCGTAGCCGTTGATGCGCATGCCGATGCCGCCGACCTTCACCATCACGTTCGGGCACTTGGCCAGTTCGCGGATATTGGCGGCCCAGCCGGGGAAGATCTCGTCGCGCTTGCCGGCCCAGCGGCCAATGCCCAGCGGGCCGCCGCAATGGTTCAGCACGATGCCGGTATCGGGGAAGGCGCGGGCGAGGTCGATGATCTCCGGCAGCTGCGGGTGATACAGCCAGCCCTCGAAGCTGAGGCGCAGCTTGGCCAGCTTGGCGAAGCCTTCGCGGAACGTCGCATCCATCAGCAGGCCGGGCGGCGCGGGGTTGCCGGGGTTGTTCAGCAGGGGGTCGTCATCGAAGGCCACGATGTGGCGAATGCCGCGGAAGCGGCCATTGCCGGCCTGGATATGGGCTTCCAGCACTTCTTCCACCGCGGCGCCCAGGGTGAGGCTGGCGTGGCTGACGATACCGGCGTTGACCTGGGTCTTGTCGCCATACACGCCGCTGGCGGACATGGAAGCAACGCCGTTGGCGAACTCCGTCTCCCCGATCGGCTTCATCCCCTCCGGCCCCGCGGCGCGGTGGAAGGCGCGGCACTGGATGAACACGGTGGCCTTGATGTTGTGGCCGGAATTCGTATCCGCCAGCAGGTCCGGCAGCATGTATTGCCAGGACGGGCGATCCCAGAGGTGGTGGTGCGGGTCGATGATCGGCAGGTCCGGCTCCAGGATCGGCTCCTGGCGGCGGGCGAGCCAGTCGGCGCGCGGCATCAGGTAGGCGGCGTTCTGCGCGGCGGTCGGCGGTGGGGTGGCGCTCATCGTTTCTCTCCCTTTGTTCAGGGAGTTTCGGGAACAAGCCGCTCCCATGCAAGTTCCCGGTGGATTTCGCGGCCGCCGATCACCCGGGCCGGCGGGCGCAGGAACATGCGGCCGTTCTCGAAGCGGGCGGCGCGGATCTGGTTGGTGCCCAGCCAGTCCGGCGTGTCCGCCCCATCCACCACCGTGTGCAGCGTGGTGCCGTCGAAGCTGTAGGCGCCCATGTAGGAGCGATAGGCGCGGGTCTGGCCCGCTGGCAGCTCCGGCCTTCCGTCGCACAGCACGGCGAGCATGCGGCCCTCGGCGGTGAGGGTGACGATCCCGAGCGAGACGGGGCCGTAGGTTTCCGGCACCTCGGTGCCGTCGGCGGTCCAGGCGCGGGTGGAAACCAGGCGCCAATGTCCGACGATACTGGGGCCGGCGATGCGGGGGTCCTGCGGGGCCATCAGAGCGCCGCCACCGCGTCGGCAATATCCTGCATCCACTCACTCCTTGCGCCGCGGCGGTTGACGGTGCCGCTGTAGTAGAACCCATTGCCGGGATCGTAGAGCATCTTGGCCCCCCAGGCGCCGGAATGGCCATAGAGGAAGCGCCCGCCCGGGCTGCGGAAGCCGAGCACGCCATGGGCGACGGCGGCGTAGTTCTTCAGGCCCACCGGCGTGCCGAAGCGGATCATCTCCGCCAGGGTTTCGCGGCGCTGGAACAGCCGGCCATCGAGCAGGCCGATCAGGAAGCGGTTGAGATCCGCCGCAGGGGAGATCACGCCGCCACCGCCCCAATCGTTGGACAGGCTCATGCCCATGCTGACCAGCGGATACTTGCCGTTCCAGACATCGGCGAGGTCGCGCTGCCAGGGGGTCTGGTCGAAGTCGCTGTCGGCGTCGAACCAGCTACCGGTCATGCCACAGGGTTCGTAGATGCGGTGCAGCAGCAGGCGGGCGAAGCTTTCGCCGTGCAGCTGCTCGGCCAGCAGCGCCAGGATGGTGAAGGCGGTGTCGGAATAGTGGAAGCCGTGGCCAGGCCGGAACAGCGCGTTGCGGCCGGCAGTGTGGGCGGCGAGGTAGAAGTTCAGCACGCCGGCATCGGGGGTCTTCGGCTGCGCGGGGTCCCACGGCTTCCAGTGCATGGTGGTGCGCAGGCCCTGGGGGATCGGCCGGCCGGCGCGATACGCCTGGTAGTGCGGCTCCAGATCCGGAAAGCGGCGGCCAGAGAGCGAATTCGGCGCGGCGCGGCCAAAATACCCGCCGGCGAGGTATTCGCCGTCGTCGCCCTGGCCGTCGCGCAGGCCGCTGGTGTGGGTGAGCATCTGGCGCAGGGTGATCGCCTCGCCCCAGCTGCGGCCCTGGATGTTGTGCAGGGCACGGACGATGTACGGCGGCAAAATGCCGGTGTCGATCAGCTTCGTGTCGATGCCCGCACTGCCGAGCTTGCCCTGCTCCGCGGCCTGGAAGATCAGCGCCGCCGTCATCGGCTTCACAATGCTGGCGATGTGAAACTGGGTGTCCACCTGCATCGGCTTGTCGCTGTCGTCGCGCATCCTGCCGGCAGCAGCGGCGGCGCGCAGGCCCAGCGTGGGGTTCTCCACCACGACCACGGCATTGAGGATGGCGTCCTCGCCGGTGGTCAGCAAGGCGGGAACAAGGCGATCGATCGTGGCTTGCAGTTGGGCTTGGGTGGGCATGGGGCGCTCCAAGGAAGCGGTTCTTTTTTGAAAAAAAGAACCAAAAAACTTTTATTCGTACGGAGCCGTGGAGCCCCAGGCGCAAAGTATGAAAAGTCTTTTTGCTTCTTTTTCTTCAGAAAAAGAAGGACTTACTTCCAGCCCCCCGCAGCAACAATCCGATCGTAAAGCCGCCCCGGCGCCCGGGCCACTTCCTGCGCCATGGCCGGCTCCATGGAGGAATGCCCCCCGCCCGGCACCACGACCAGGTTGGCGCGCGACAGCCCGGCGGCGAGGTCGAAGGAGTTGTCGGGCGTGCAGCAGCAATCGTAGCGGCCAACAACCATCTCCACCGGCAAATGGGCAATGCGGTGGGCGTCGTCCAGCAATTGCGTGTCGGCGACGAAGAAGTTGTTGATGGCGTAGTGGGCGAAGATGCGGCCGTAGCGGGCGCCGCGCTCCGGCGTGGCTTCGGCCAGCGGGCTGTCGAAGGCCATGAAGCCGTTCTCGTACACATGCAGTTGGTGGGCGAAGCGGTCTGCCTCCGCCTGGTCGTTGTTCTCCAGGATGCGGCGGGCATAGGCGCGGCGGAGGTCCGTGCGTTCCTCCGGCGGCACCAGGGCGGCGAAGGCCTCCCACAGTTCCGGGAACATGGTCCGCACGCCCTGGAACCACCAGTTGATGTCCTGCCTGCGCACGAGCCAGGTGCAGGTGAGGTTCACGCCCAGGCAGCGTTGCGGATGCGCCTCGGCATAGGCGGTGGCGACCACGCTGCCCCAGGAGCCGCCAGCGACGATCCAGCGCTCGATCCCCAGCATCTCGCGGATCGCCTCCATGTCCGCGATGGTCGCCTGCAGCGAGTTGCCTTGCAGCAGGCCGGTGGGGGTGGACTGGCCGCAGCCGCGCTGGTCGAACTGGATCACGCGGAATTTCGTGGGGTCGTAGAAGCGGCGGCGCGTGGGGGCGGAGGCGCCGCCGGGGCCACCATGGCAGAAGATGACGGGCATCAAGGCGGGGTCGCCGCCGTCTTCCCAGTAGATGGCGTGGCCGCCATCGCGTTCCAGCATGCCGCTGGCGCGGGCGGGCAGAACCGGGTGGAACGGGTCGTCGAGGCGCCTGGGCAAGGCGTGGGTGGGCAGGGGATGCACGGCGGGGCTCCGGGTGAGGGAGGCCCCGCCGCGCGCGGGGCCCCTGGCAGGCGTCAGGCGCGCATCAGCGGGCCGCGGGTGGTGCAGAACGCATCCACGGCCTGGGCGAAGCGCTCGCATTCCGCCTCACCCACCGGCAGGCTCATCGCCACCATGCCGCGGCGGGCGAGGTAGATGCCGGCGGTGAGCATGTCGAAGAAGAACAGCTCCAGCAGGCCTTCCTCGTTGGCGGAGGTGGTGTAGCGGCGCACGATCTCGCCGGTGCGGAAATGCGCCTGGATCATGCTGCCCAGCCCGGTGAACTGCAGCGTAACCTTGTGCGTCTGCGCGATTTCGTTGAGGCGGTTGCGCAGCGCCTCGCCCTTCTGGAAATGCGCCTCGGCCGCGGCACTGTCGAAGATCTCGCCCAGGGCCACCACGCCGCCGGCCATGCTGAGCACGTTGTTGTTGAACGTGCCGCTATGCACCAGCGCGCCGGGCTGCGTGGCGTCGAACGCGTCCATGATCGTGGCGCGGCCGCCGAAGGCACCGATGTTCATGCCGCCGGCGAGATACTTGCCGAGCGCCGTGAGATCCGGGTGCACGCCGGTGAGCTTCTGCAGCCCGCCGGAGGAATGGCGGCTGGTCATCACCTCGTCGAAGATCAGCACCATGCCCAGCTCGTCGCAGGTGGCGCGGATCGCCTTCAGGAACGGCACGCTGGCCGGGATGCAGCCGCCGGAGCCCTGCATCGGCTCCAGGATCACGGTGCCGATGCGGTCCTTGTGCTCGCGCATCAGCGCCACGGTGCCGTCGATGTCGTTGTAGTCGGCCATCACGTAGTCCAGCGGCGCGGTCATCGCGTTCGGGCCACCGCCGGTGAAGGTAAGCACGCTGCCGTGGTAGCCGCCGCGGAACACCAGGATGCCGTCGCGCTTGCTGTGGTGGCGGGCGAGCGTGATGCACATCATGTTCGCCTCGGTGCCCGAGTTGGTGAAGCGCACCTTCTCGATCGAGGGGAAACGGGCACACACCAGCTCGGCGAATTTCGGCTCGTTCTCGCCCACCGCAGCCAGGCCGATGCCGCGGCCAATGGCGGCCTGCACCTTCTCCAGGATGCGGGTTTCGGAATGGCCGAACAGGCCGGCGGTGTACTCGCCGCAGAGGTCGAGGTAGGAATTGCCGTCGATATCGGTCACCTGGCAGCCCTTGCCGCCGGCCATCGCGGTGGGGAAGGGCGAGTAGTACAGGTTGGAGCGGGTGTTGCCGCCGGGCATCACCGCCTTGGCCTTCTGGTGCAGTGCCGCACTCTTCGGCCGGGCGGCGGTATAGCGCTCATGCGCCTCGGCGATAGCGGATTCGAGATCGCTGTTGCGGGGGGCGGCGACAGTGGTCGCGGACATGGATGTCTCCCTGGTGCCTGGCGGGGCGATGGCGGTTCGGCGCCGCGGGATGCGGCGGTCGCGCCGGTCTGGGACAAGTCTAGCGAAGGCGGCGCCGGTGCAAAGCCCGGTTTGCGCCCTCCAATTTGTTATAACAGATTCAGGGCGTCGCCAAGGGGCCAAGCACCGGGCGGTACCCGGCGCGCAGCACGTTGATGGTGCTGCGCGGCGTGAGCACGGTCACGATGCGCTCCGGCTCGGCGCGGACGGGTGGAAGGTAGCCTTCCAGCGCGAAGGGATGCAGCCGCCCCTGCCACACCAACGCGGGCTGCTCGCCGTCCAGGATGAACGCGCCGTCGGGCAGTTCGCCCAGCCGCGCGTCATGGCGGCGCTGGCGGCGGCCCAGGCCGACCCGGTCGGCATGCATGCGGCGGTTCATCGCCGGCGCGGTGGCGGGCTCACCATGGGCACGGCGCCAGGCGAGCTGGAACCGGCGGAAAGCCTCGCGCCGGCACTCGTAGCAAGGGCGATGGCCGGCCGCGAGCGCCACGGCCTCATCATGGAAGAACAGCTCCGTGTAGCTGTTGCCCCATACGGTCCGCTTGCGGCCATTGAAGCAGGTAAGGCAGACGAGCCAGGCGTCCAGCGCCCAGCGCTTCACTCCCAGAGTCTGGTCCGGCCGGTGGATGCGGCCGCGATTGCCCATGAACATCCCGCGCGCGGGATGGGCGACGATCTCCCCGGTGGGCATCACGCGGTTCTGCAGCGGCATCGTTCCCTCCCCTGCCCCGGATGTTGCCATCGGGCGCGCGGCGTGCGGCAATCGTTGCCTCATTCGGGGAGGATGCAAAATGGACTTCACGGGCAAGGTCGCGCTGGTCACCGGCGGCGGCGGCGGGATCGGGATCACCACCTGCCTCGGCTTCGCCAAGCGCGGGGCGAAGGTGGTGGTGGTGGATTACGACGCGACGCTGGGCCAGGCCGCCGTGGCCGAGGTGAAGGCCGCCGGCGGCGAGGCGATCTTCGTGCGCGCCGACGTGTCCAAATCCGCCGACGTGCAGGGCTACGTGAAGGCAGCGATGGACGCCTATGGACGCATCGACTGCTTCTTCAACAATGCGGGGATCGAAGGGAAAGTCACGCCGATCACCGAGTATGAGGAGGAGACCTGGAACGCCGTGATCGGGGTGAACCTCACCGGCGTGTTCCTCGGCCTGAAATACGTGCTGCCGATCATGCTGAAGCAGGAGAGCGGCACGGTGGTGAACACCGCCTCCACCGCTGCCCTGTTCGGCGGGCCGGGCATGGCGGCCTATGTCGCCTCCAAGCACGGCGTGGCCGGGCTGACCAAGGTCGCCTCGTCGGACGTGGCCCGCTACGGCGTGCGGGTGAACGCGATCTGCCCGGGGCCGGTGGAAACGCGGATGATGCGCTCCCTGGAATCGCAGCGGAACCCAACCGACCCGGAGTCGGTGCATGCCGCCAACGCTGCAGGCATGCCGACCGGGCGCTATACCTATCCGGAGGAAGTGGCGAACGCGGTGATGTACCTGTGCTCGGACCTGTCCTCCAACATCACCGGCACGCAGCTGGTGATTGATAGTGGGCGGTCGGCTTCCGGTGGGTCGGCGATTGCGCCGAGGCGGAAGCAGTAAGCGGTTCTTTTTTGAAAAAAAGAACCAAAAAACTTTTGCCCCTTTGCATCCGTGCCAGTCGACCGGCACGGATGCAAAGGGATGAAGTTTTTTTGCTTCTTTTTGTTCACAAAAAGAAGGCCCTTACTTAGCGGCCTGCGGGTGTGGCGGCAGCACCACGCGCCCGCCGCGCACATTGGCGGCGGCGACGCATTCGGCGAGGCCGGGTTGGCTGCGGCCCCACTCGGCCATCTCCCACAACGCCTGGCCGAGGGCGGAGGATTTGTTCTCGAAGCCCTGCAGCAGGGCGCGGCTGTCGTCCAGCGCGGCCTTGCCCAGCGTCTGGTGGATCATCTCCTCCAGGCCGAACACGGCGTTCATGGTGGGGATGTTCACGCGCATGTGGATGTCCCACACCTCCACGGTACGGTCGAACAGACCGGCGAGGTGGCGGGCGATGGCTGGGGTGGGGGCACCGGCGAAATCGAAGCCGGCGGCTTCCTGCGCGATGGCGAGCACGCGGGGTTCGAAAGTGTCGTACCAATCCTGCAGGTTGGTGGCGCCGAGTTCCATGGTCAGGCGCTGCATCTCGGCGAAGCGCGCCTGGGTGGCGGCTTCGTCGCCCTGGAAGGGCACCGGGTTCATGTAGACGTAGCCGTGGTGCACGCCGATGGTCAGGCCCGTGACGGGCATGGACAGGCGGGAAATGGCCGCACTGGCGCCGCGGGTGAAGGCGGGCTGGAAGAAGGTGGCGTTCAGCGGCGTGACCGGCGCGGGGAAGTGCATCGCGTCGCGGAACCAGAAGGAGTCCGCGTGCGCGGGATCCTGCCATTGCGGCGCAAAGCCGCCCGATGCTGCCGACATGACGATGCCTCCCGGATTCGATTGTGACAGCTTTATGAAAGAGCCAGCGGCGAGGCGAGCGCTTAAGTGTATCCGTTTACGTCACGCCCTGGGGCGGGCATGGCCCGGCAGGGCGAAGGAGGCGGCGGTGGCGAGCACGCTGCCGGCCAGCGCCACGGCGAACAGCTCCGTGAAGCCGTCCAGCCCCTCGCTGCCGCTCAGCAGCCGGGCCAGCACGATGGAGCCGGCGAAGCTGCCGATGTAGCGGCAGGTGGAGAACAGGCCCGAGGCGACGCCGGCCTGGTCCGCCGCCACCGCCTCCACCGCCGAGGTCTGCAGCCCCGCCGAGCCGAGGCCGAGGCCGGCGCCGGCGAGGGCCAGGCAGGCCACCAGGGCGAGCGGCGGCAGCGCGGGGTCGAAGGCAAGCGGGGCGATGCCCAGCGCCAGCATCGCGTGGCCCACCAGCGTGGGCAGGCGGCGGCCCAGCCGGTCGGCCAGGTGCCCGCCGGCGAAGGCGAACACCACCATGGGTGCGGATTGCAGTGCGAGCACAAGGCCAATGCCCAGGCTGCTCCAGCCACTCTGGCGCGCCAGCAGCAAGGGCACGGCGAGCATGACCGTGTAGGAGCCGAGATTGGCCGCAGCGACAGCGAAGGTGGCCGACGCGAAGCCGCGCCGGGCGAAGAAGCGCGGCTGCACCAGCGGGTCCGGGTGCGCGGCCTCCCGCCACAGGAAGGCGGCGAAGAGGATGCCGAGCCCCAGGGCGAGTGCTGCGGGCAGCAGCCAGCCGGCCATGTGGCGGGATTCGATCGCCACCAGGGCAAGGCCCAGCAGCAGCGCCGGGAACATCAGTGCGCCGGCAATATCGAAGCCGGGCCGCGTCTGCTCCGGCGCGGGCTGGGTGGGCACGTGGCGGCTGGCAAGCAGCAGGGCGGCGAGCACCACCGGCACGTTGACCAGGAAGATCGCGTGCCAGCCGCCCAGGGCCACGATCAGCCCGCCCAGCGGCGGGCCGAGCGCGGCGGCGAGAGAGAGGCTGGCCCCCATGGTGCCGAAGGCCCGCGCGCGGTGCGCCGCCGGGATCACCTGGCGCAGCAGCCCGGCGCCGTTGGGAAACACGGTGGCGCCGCTGATCGCCTGCAGCGTGCGCATGGCGATCAGCGTGTGGATATCGGGTGCCATGGCCGCACCGAGGGAGGCGAGGCCGAAGACCGCGAGCCCGCCCAGCATGAAGGGCCGGCGGCCGTGCCGGTCGCCGAGCTTGCCGGCCACGGGCTGCACCACCGCGATGGCGAGCAGGTAGCCGGTCATCAGCCAGCCCGCCGTGGCGATATCGGCGTTGAAATCGGCCACGATCGCCGGCAGGGCGACGGCGAGCATGGTGGAATTCAGCGGCGCCAGGATGCCGCCCAGCGCCACGGCCAGCAGGGTGGCGCGCTCCTTGCGCTCCATCCGTTAGAGCGCGGTCACGGGTCGGCGCTGCAGCAGGTAGAGCACGTTGCCCTCCAGCGCCCATTCGATGTCGTGCGGCTCCGGGCCGAAGGCGGCATCGCAGCTTTGCGCCAGGGCGGCGAGGGCGGCGTAGTGCGGGGGCTGGAGGCAGGGCAGCTCGAT
>JAIXTK010000258.1 GCA_027483995.1 Acetobacteraceae bacterium | reverse complement strand
GGCCGGGCCTGCGGGAGTTCCGCGTGCTGCGGCGCCAGTTCGAGGACGCGCTGCAGACGCAATGCTCGTTTCATCTGGTATCGGCGTGCGAACCACCGCCGGTGGTACCCTGGCGAGGAAGGGAGCCGCGGCGCAAACACCCTTTCATGCGCAACTTTCGGCGCAGAACTGCCTGGCCTGTCACAGCGACCACCAGGGCTCGCAGATCGGCCAGAGCGCCCGCATGCGCTCCTCCCACGCCCTGCTGAAGCCAGCGACCCAAGCGAACTGCGCCAGCTGCCATACGGCACCCGCCAACATTTTCCATCGTGGCCTCGCCACTGGATGCGCGCAGTGCCACGGCACCGCGCACTGGACACCCGCCACCTTCGATCATTCACGACACTTCCTGCTCGACCGCGATCACTACGCCCCCTGTGCGACGTGCCATGTGAACAACGATACCAGCCGCACCACCTGCTATGGCTGCCACGCGCATCAGGCCGACCGGATCAGCGCCAAGCATCTGCGCGAAGGGATACGGAACTTCCAGAACTGCGCCTCATGCCATCGCAGCGCCCATGGCGAGCCAGGGGGTGGCGGTCGCCGCGAAGGACGCGACGGTCGAAAGAAGGACTGAGCTGGAGTACCGGCAGCCACTGTCAGAGGTCATCCCGATGCCACGCCTGCACCTGCACCCGGAACGTCACCTCGTCTCGCGCATTGGTTGGTTGCGTGCCGCCGTGCTCGGCGCAAACGATGGAATTGTCTCGACCGCCAGCCTGATCGTGGGTGTCGCGGCCGCGGTGGGAACGCAAAGCGACATCCTGATTGCTGGCATCGCCGGGCTCGTGGCCGGGGCCATGTCCATGGCGGCGGGAGAGTATGTGTCCGTCAGTTCCCAATCCGATACCGAACGCGCCGACCTGGATCGCGAGCGGCAGGAACTGCGCGACACGCCCGACTTCGAGCTTGACGAGCTTGCCAGCATCTACGCGACGCGCGGTGTGGAGCCATCATTGGCCCGGCAGGTTGCGGCCCAGCTGATGACCAAAGACGCTCTCGGTGCCCATGCCCGGGATGAGCTCGGCATATCGGAGATCACGACGGCCAGGCCGATCCAGGCCGCGCTGACATCTGCCGCGACCTTCGCGGTTGGAGCCGCCATGCCGCTGCTGATGGTCATCATTTCGCCCGCCGCCCTGCTTGTCCCAGTCGTGTCTGGCGCCTCACTGGCATTCCTGGCACTGCTGGGGGCCATCGGCGCCAAGGCTGGTGGCGCCGGGGTGCTGAAGCCAACCATCCGCGTCACATTCTGGGGTGCATTCGCGATGGGTCTCACAGCAGCCATCGGCGCCATCTTCGGGAAGGTCGTCTAGCCGCCGAACCTCACCTGCCAAGCTACGCCAAAGGTAACGCCATAGGTGCCGGATCCCGGGCCTTGGTGGTGCCCCACTTCCGCACGCAGGGAAGGATGCACCAACCGGCATCGGTGTAGAGCTTGAGCAGGAAGGGGTAGTGGCGGAACAGCGTGCCGATCAGCAGTACGCCGGCATCACGATACTGCAGGTCGGCGGATCGACCGAGCGCCCCTCTTTGGGTGGCTTGGACGCTCTGGCTGTCGATATCCGTTACGCGACTTCGCGTGACGATCGCCGCGGTCGGGCAGGCCTCGCGCCCGGCCTGTTCACGCATTGATCGTGGAGCGCGTGATCGATGCGCGCCAGGGCGCCGCCCCAATCACAGCGCCGGACGTCGTCGTTGACCACCGCGCGCACGTCCACCGTCCGCTTGTTGCCGCCGCGCTTCGCTGGCGGGATCAGAGGTCGGATCAGCGCCCGCTCCTCGTCGGTCAGGTCACTCGGATAGCCCAGACCACGACGCCGTAGCGGGCATGATTGGTGATCGTCTGCATGGCGGACGCAACGACGCACCCCCGTGCCCACTAAACCTGTCGCCAACTCAACGAGTTGACCTGGTTTCCGTGAGAGACATCTAGAGCCTTTCCCTGAACCTTTCGACCGCAGAGATCAGGGCGCGTCTCACGCCGGGCTCCAGCGCGGAGTGCCCGGCATCGGGAATGACGGTAAGGCGGGCGCTGGGCCAGGCGTGGATGAGGTCGAAGGCGCTGACGGGGGGGCAGACCATGTCGTAGCGGCCTTGGACGATATCGGCCGGGATGTGGGCGATGCGGTTCATGTGCGCCAGCAGCCCGCCTTCCGGCAGGAACAGCTTGTGGACGAAGTAATGGGCTTCGATGCGGGCGAGGCCGAGGGCGGTTCGGTCCTGGGCGAAGTTGGCGACGGTATCGGGGCTGGGCAGCAGGGTGGAGCAGGAGCCTTCGTACATCGACCAGGCGCGGGCGGCGGGCATGTGGATGCCAGGATCGGGGTCGGTGAGGCGCTTCATGTAGTTGCCGAGGAGGTCGCCGCGCTCGGCTTCAGGCAGGTGCCCGGAGAAGGCGGCGTGGGCCTCGGGGAAGACGGCGGCGAGGCCGTGCATGAACCAATCCACTTCCGGCTGGCGGCCGAGGAAGATGCCGCGCAGCACGCAGCCGGCGACACGGTCCGGGTGGGCCTGGGCGTAGGCCAAGGCGAGGGTGGAGCCCCAGGAGCCGCCGAAGAGCAGGAATTTCTCGATGCCGAGGTGCTTTCGCAGCACCTCGATATCCTCGACCAGGTGCGGGGTGGTGTTGGCGGCCAGGCTGCCCATGGGGCGGGAGCGGCCGGCGCCGCGCTGGTCGTAGATGATGACGCGCCAGAAGCCGGGGTCGAAAAAGCGGCGGTGGATGGTGCCGGCGCCGGCGCCTGGGCCGCCGTGGAGGAACAGGACGGGCACGCCGCGGGGGTTGCCGACCTGCTCCCAATACATGGTGTGGCCTTCGGAAAGCGGCAAAAAGCCGGTCTGGAAGGGTCCGATATCGGGGAAGAGGTCACCGCGGGGCATAACCAACACTATATCGGGGGCGCATGGCGGAACAGGGGAACGGGGGATATTCTCGGCACATGGACAGGATCTGGTTCGGGCTAGGGGCGTTGGCGGGGTTGGGCGGGGTGGCGATGGCCGCCGTTGCCGCGCATTTGAAGATGGATCCGGCCGCGGCGCTGGCGGTGCGCGATGCCGCGCTGGCGCAGGGGACGCATGCCATCGTGCTGCTGGTGTGCGGGGTGCGCGGCGGGCGGTGGTGCAATTTCGCCGGCACGTTCTTCGTGCTGGGGCTGCTGGGCTTCTGCGGCGGGATCTATGGCAAGCACCTGGGCGGCTGGCCGGTGGGCAGCGTGGCGCCGTTCGGCGGCGTGATGCTGATGGTCGGCTGGCTGATGCTGCTGCTGGCGGCGTTCAAGAAGCGCGGGCGTTGACCAGCCAAGCGGGGATCCGCAGCGCCTACCTGGCCGCCGAAGGGCTGGAGACTGTGCTGGAGGAGGAGCTGGCGCGGGCCGGCGTGACGGTTGCGGCCTGGCATGGGCGGCTGGCGCTGAGCGAGGCGGCCCCGGTGGCGAGTGCCTGGGCGCTGGAGGTGTGGACCGATCCGCGCGAGATCGAGGTGGCCTCCGTGAAGGGGGCGGCGGATGCGTTGCGGGGGATGCAGCGCAACTGGGCAGCCTATGGGGTTTCGCATCATAGGCGGATGGCGTTGATTTCGGAGCGGCTGCCGCCGGTGAAGGCGCGGGCGCTGGTGTTTCCGGAGCCGGCACCAGCGGGGCATCTGGGCGCGTGGACGCTGCTGGCGCCGGACCGGATGCTGGCGAGCCCGACCAAGACCAGCCCCTTCGTGAACGGGGAATGCCGGTTCGAGGAGGACCGGATAGGGCCGCCGAGCCGGGCCTATCTGAAGCTGTGGGAAGCCTGCACGCGGATCGGGGCCTGGCCGGGGGCGGGGGAGACGTGTTTGGACCTCGGCGCCTCGCCGGGGGGATGGACATGGGCGATTGCCCAGCTGGGCGCTTCGGTGGTGGCGGTGGATCGGTCGCCGCTGGAGCCCAGGGTGGCGGCGATGCCGGGGGTTTCGTTCCGCCAGGGCAGCGCGTTCACCGTGGTGCCGGAGGCGGTGGATTGGGTGTTCAGCGACGTGATCGCCTATCCCGGGCCGCTGCTGGAAATGGTGGGGAAGTGGGTGGACTCGGGCCTGCCGGGGCGGATCGTGTGCACGATCAAGTTCCAGGGGGACACGGACCATGCGGCGGCGGAGGCGTTCGCGGCCATTCCCGGAGGGCGGGTGTTTCACCTGTTTCACAACAAGCATGAGCTGACGTTTGCTTGGAGGAAGGATTTGGCTCTTTCCTGAAGACATCCGTTTGCCGGCATGAAGGAACGGGCGCAAATTCACAAAAGTCTTTTTGCTTCTTTTTCTTCAGAAAAAGAAGGACTTGCTTAAGGGAGATGACGATGCGGAGAAGGTCGCTATTGGCAGCGGGCGGAATGCTGGTGCCAGCTCTGGCGGCGGCGCAGGTTCGTCCGGCGGTATCTCCGTTGCCGGTGGCGGCGCCGGATACGGTGGGGCTGTCGCCGCAGCGGCTGGCGCAGGTGACCGAGGTTCTGGCAGCGACCGTGGCCGAGGGGCGGATCAACGGGGCGGTGCTGGGGGTGGCGCGGCAGGGCAAGCTCGGCTGGTTGCGGGCGGTGGGGTTTCGCGACAGCACGCAGGCGGAGGCGTTGCGGCCGGATGCGATCTTTCCGCTGGGCGGGATGACGCGGGCGCTGGCGGCTGTGGCGGCGATGGTGCTGGTGGAGCGCGGGCGGCTGAAGTTGTCCGACCCCGTGGCGGCGCATCTGCCGGCGTTTCGCGAGATGAAGGTGGCGGTGGAGACCCGCAAGGAAGACGGCACGGTGGAGGTGGGGCTGGAGCGGGCGCGGCGGCCGATCACGGTGCATGATCTGCTGCGGCAGACGGCAGGGTTCACCGAGGCGGAGGCGGTGCCGGAGACCGGGGTGGGGCGGCTGTATGCCGAGGCCGGGGTGCAGGCGCCGGACAAGACGCTGGCCGAGGGGGTGGAGGCGCTGGCGCGGCTGCCGTTGCTGCGCCAGCCCGGGGCGGTGTGGGAGGACTCCGTGGCGGCCGACGTGCTGGCGCGGGTGGTGGAGGTGGTTTCGGGCACTGGGTTCGACCGGTTCCTGGCGCGCGAGGTGACGGGGCCGTGGCGGATGGCGGACACAGCGCACGCGGTGCCGGCGAAGGAGGTGGGACGGGTAGCCTGGCCGCGGGTGGATCCGCTGACCGGGGCGTTGCCGCCGCATCGGGATCCGGCGGTGGCGGTGGCGCGGATGGGCGGCAGCACCGGGCTGTTCGGCACGGCGGGGGACGTGTTGCGGTTTGGCCAGGCGATGCTGGCGGGGGGCATCCTGGATGGGGTACGGGTCCTGGGGGCGGGGACGGTCACGCACATGGCCAGCGACCATCTGGGGCGCATCGCGCGGGACAGCCCGAGCGGGCAGGCCTGGCTGGGCGAGGGGCGCGGCTATGGGCTGGGATTCGCGGTGCGGCTGGGCGATGGGGTGAACGCGTTGCCGGGCAGCGCGGGGGATTATGACGGGGCGGGGACGGACGGGACGATGTTCGTGGTGGACCCGGCGCGCGAGCTGGTGGCGGTGTTGCTGGTGAACCAGGCCAACCAGTTCGGGCATGTGTTTCCGCTGTTCCGGACATTGGTGTACCAGACTCTGGCACGTTGAGGTGGCGCCGCCTTTGGTTTGATCTCGATCAAATCCAGGCGGGCGGCGCAGGCGCAGACTTCTCCTGTTGACCCATCGCGCACCGTGGCGTGCGCGCGGACAGGAGACGATCGATGCGTGGAATTCTGCTTGCCGCCAGTGTTCTGGCCGGCATCGGCATGGCTGCGGCGCCGGCTTTGGCGCAATCCCCGGGCGGGAAGAAGGCCGGCGACATCATGGTGCGCGGGCGGTTGATCGGGGTGATTCCACTGGACAGCTCCAGCTCCACCTCGATCGGCGGCAGGGTGGAGAGCGGGGCGGCGGTGACGCCGGAGGTGGATTTCTCCTACTTCATCACCGACAACATCGCGCTGGAGCTGATCGCGGCGACGAGCAAGCATACGCTAAAGGCCAAGGGCACGGCGCTGGGCGATGTGAAGGTGGGCTCCACCTGGGTGCTGCCGCCGACGCTGACGGTGCAGTACCACTTCATGCCGAAGGAAAAATTCAGCCCCTATCTCGGCGCAGGCCTGAACTACACGATGTTCTACGGGTCGAAGCCGGCGGCCGGGATGGGCAACCTGAAGCTTTCCAACAATGTGGGCTATGCGTTGCAGGCGGGCGTGGATTACGCGCTGACGGACAAGGTGTATCTGAACGTGGACGTGAAGCAGATCTTCCTGTCCACCGACGCGAAGGTGCTGAGCGGGGCGGTTCGGGCGAAGACGAACCTCAATCCGCTCGTGGCGGGCGTCGGCGTCGGCTACAAATTCTAGGATCGGCTGGACTGGATTGGGGGGCGCGTGGCGGTGGCTGCGCGCCCCTTTTCTATGTGGTGAGGGCCTCGGCGCGGAGGGCAGCGGCGGTGAGGGCGGCCTCGATGGCGGGGAGGGAGGATTCCCAGCCTTCGCGCGGAACAGGGATGGGTTCGCCGATGACGAGGATGCCGCGGCCGAAGGGGAGCGGGAGGAGCATGCCGTCCCAGGTGGGCAGGCGGCGGGCGCGGGTGGTGCGGGCGGCGCAGGGCAGGACGGGGACACCGGAGAGGGCGGCGAGCTGGGCGACGCCGGGGGCGGCGTGGCGGGCGGGGCCGCGCGGGCCATCGGGCGTGAGCACGACGTGGCTGCCCTGGGCGAGGACATCGAGCAGGGCGAGGACGCTGGCCGCTCCGCCCTTGTTCTGGCCTGCGCGAGTGGTGGAGCCGTGGACCACCTCCACGCCGAAGCGGCGCATGACCTCGCCGATCAGCCTGCCGTCGTTGTGGCGGGAGGCGAGCGCGTGGACGCGGGCGCCGGGGCGGCGGATGTGCAGCCAGAGGGCGGGCATGAGGGGGAGGCATTCGTGCCAAAGGGCGGCGACGGCGGGGGTTCCGGCGGCGTGGGGGGCCAGGTGTGCCTCCCCTTCCAGCGCCCAGCGTGTGGTGCGCAGGGCGAAGGCGAGGTAGCGGCCGACGAGGGCGGCCAGGGCGGCCTGGACGCCGGGCCGCCGCAGGAACGACTTCAGCATGGGGCGGCGCCTAGCACGGTGGCGTGAGCGGCGGAAGGCAGCAGGAGGCTTGCGTTGCGGCCGCGATCCGGACGATTAACGTCTTGGCCCCCATTTCCTGGCAAGAACGGGGGAATTTAAGGAAGGGCGCATCATGGCGGGACGCACGATCAGCGCGAGCTATGCCGGCGGGATCACGCTGGCGGTGGGCGACAGCCCGGTGACGGTGACCGCCACGGGCACGGTGGCGAATGCCAATGCCGCGGCGCTGCAGACCACTGGCAAGGCGGATTGGGTGATCGGCAATGCCGGCACCATCGCAGCCTCCGGCACCACGGCGGCCAGCGTTGGCATCCAGATGAACGGCACGGCGGGCTCCGCCGGCGGGACGATCACGAACGAGGCGACGGGAGCGATCTCCGGCGGGCAGTTCGGCATCTACAGCAACCAGGCCGGAACGCTGGTGAATGCCGGGACGGTTTCGGCCGCCGGGGCGGTGACGGGGACCACCACGATCACGCCGACAGCGGTGGCGGTGCTGTTCGGCACCGGGCGGGTGGAGAATGCGGGCGGCATCTCCGGCACCAAGTATGGCGTGTACCTGATTGGCGCGGGGACGGTGGCCAACACCGGCACGATCGCGGGGACTGGCGATTCCGGGGTGGTGCTGAACGGAGGCGGGCTGCTTTCCAACACCGGGACGGCGGCGGCAATCACCGGCGCGCGGCTGGGCGCCTATCTGTTCGGCACAGGGACGGTGGTGAACAGCGGCAGCATCGGCGGCACCGGGTCGGTCGGCGATGGCGTGCTGATGACGGCGGGCGGGACGTTCGAGAACCAGGCCGGCGGGCGGGTGACAGGGGCGCGGATCGGCGTGCGGGCGACCGGGACGGTTGCCACTGGGATGAGCAATGCCGGGACGCTATCGGGCGGCTCTTACGGGGTGCTGGTGCTGGGCAGTGCGGTAAGCCTGACCAATGCGGCGACCGGGACGATCGCGGCGGCGTCGAGCAATACCGGGGCCGGCATCGGCGCCGGGCTGGGTGGCAGCGTGGGCAATGCCGGCAGCATCAGCGGGCGCTTCGGCGTGCTGGTGTTAGGGGGCGCGGGGACAGCGACCAACAGCGGGGTGATCCGCGCGACCGGCAAGAACAGCGGCGGCGAGAGCCCCGATGCAGTCGGTGCGGGCATCCAGCTGGGCAGCGGCGGGACGATCACCAACCAGGCGGGCGGCACGATCAGCGGCTACTGGATCGGGGCGCAGATCGGCAATTTCGGGGTGGACAACCCGGCCGGCGGCGCGGTGCTGAACGCGGGAACGATCACGGCCAACGATCCCGGGGTTTCCGGCGCAGCGGTATGGTTCAAAGGCAATGGCCTGATTTCCAATGCGGCGACCGGCACCATCGCGGGCGGGCCGTTCGGGATTGTGAGCTACAACACGGTGACGGTGGCCAACCGGGGGCGGATCGCGGGCGACCAGTTCGCGGTGTTCACCTCCACGCTGGGCACGGGGAACCGGATCATCGTGTATCCCGGTGCGAGCTTCGCCGGCACGGTGCTGGGCGACAAGGCGGGCGCGGCGGCGCCGACCGGGGTGCTGGAGCTGGCGGCCGGTGGGGCCGCGGGCACGATCGTGGGGTTCGGCACCAGCTTCCAGAGCTTCGGGCGGGTGCAGGTGAATGCCGGGGCGACGTGGTCGCTGGGCGGATCGGTCGCGAGCGGGCAGACGATTGCGCTGGCCGGGGCCGGGGCGGCGCTGACGCTGGCCAATCCCGGCTCGGTGGCGGGCGTGATCACCGGGTTCGATGCCACGACGCAGCTGGTGCTGGGCGGGGTTTCCGATGTGACCGGCAGCTCGCTGGGGGCGAACAACGTGCTGACGCTGACGCGCAGCGGCGGTGGGACGATCGCGTTGCGCTTCGACCCGGCGCAGAGCTTCCTGCCCGGCAGCTTCGGCGTTTCCTCCGGGGCGGGCGGGACCAGCCTTTCCGCGCCGTGCTTCGCGCTGGGCACGCGCATCGCCACGCCGGGGGGCGAGGTGGCGGTAGAGGCGCTCGCGGCCGGGATGCAGGTACGGCTGGCGCATGGGGGCGTGTCGGAGGTGATGTGGGTGGGGCATCGGCGCGTCGATTGCCGGCATCATCCGCGGCCGGAAGAGGTCTGGCCGGTGCGGGTAGCGGCGGGTGCGTTCGGGCGGGGCATGCCGAGCCGTGATCTGCGGCCGGGCCCGGAGCATGGGGTGTTCGCGGGCGGGGTTCTGACCCCGGTGCGGCATCTGGTGAACGGGCGCACGGTGCGGCAGGAGCCCACGGACAGCGTGACCTATTTCCATGTGGAACTGGCGACGCATGACGTGCTGCTG